>JBARWR010000210.1:0-1545 GCA_049646915.1 Microbacterium sp. | reverse complement strand
ACGTCCATCTCGATGACCGGATTCTGCCAGCGATCGGCTTTTCACGTGATCACCACCCTGGTCGCAAGCCCGTGCTGAACGATGTCGAGTTGCTCTGCCTGCTCGTCGCGCAGCACCTGCTCGGGATCGCGTCGGACCGCAAGTGGATCCGGTACGCGCGCGCTCACTTGAAGGGCATGTTCCCGGCGCTGCCTGGCCAGTCCGGGTGGGGCAAACGGGTCCGCCAATCCACCGGGCTACTCTCCGCGGTGATCACCGAACTCGCCCGCGATACGCCGTCGTGGAACGAAGCCACCAGGCTGATCGACTCGACACCGCTGCCATGCGGGAAGTCCCGCGAGACCGTGAAACGCTCCGACCTTGCAGGGCACGCCGGCTACGGCTACTGCGCTTCGCATTCCCGGTTCTTCTGGGGCTTCCGCCTCTACCTTGTCTGCACACCCGATGGGATGCCCGTGGTCTGGGGGCTCGCGAACCCGAAGATCGGTGAACGAGAAGCCGCGCAGGCGATGCTCGATCACGACCGGCACTTGATCCGCCCTGGGCAGGTCATCATCGGCGACAAGGGGTTCGCCGGGAAAGAGTTCGAGACCTTCATCACCGAGGATCTCGGCGCGCATCTGATCCGTCCCGATCGCAAAGATGAGAAGCCGAGGTTCGGGAAACTCGGCGGCATCCGGCAATGGGTCGAGTCCGTGTTCGACACGATGAAAGGCCAACTCACCCTCGAAGACCACGGCGGCCGCACCATCCCCGGCGTCTACTCCCGCGTCGCAGCCCGCCTCCTCGCCCTCGCCGCCGGCATCTGGCATAACTGGCTCACCGGCGCACGTGCCAAACGCTCCCTCATCGCCTACGACCACTGAACCAATAGGACTCACTCATATAGTCGCGGAGATTGAAGATGCCGTCAAGGATGACGTCGTACCCGAGGTCGAGCGATTGTCGGGCGGCAGCGTCGACGAGTGCCGCGGCGTCGGCGGCCCGAACCTCCTTCTCACCACCAGCCAGTAGTTCACGCCGAAAGTAGTCCTGATGGATCACTGCAGTCTTGCGGCCGAGGGAAGCTCGCAGCGCTGCAGCCGTTGTCGTCTTGCCCGACCCCGAATCACCGCGCAGCACGATGAGGCGAGTGCTCGCTGATCCAATGGCTGCCACGCCTCCAGTCTCACACCTCACATGTCTCGCATTACGTCGCGAAGGTTCCAGCCGGAAGCCGTCATTTCCGGCAGCCCGTCTTCCCCGTTGGGCTCATTCAATTCGGTTGGGCATCTGTCCATCGATTCGATCCGTTATGTGTTCGTGATGTTCGGGTGTGGTTTTCGGGCTGGATCTGGGGGTTCGATGTCGGTGGCTCCTCGGATACTTGTTCTATGAACGCGATGGTGGCCGCTTCGGATGAGCAGGTGAAGACGCTCGACGCGCTGGTGGAGATGGCGCGGGATGCCGAGCGGTCGGTCAATGCGATGCAGGCGGCCCGGGATGGGGTGCTGGCGTTGGCGTCGCGGTTGGCGATGTCGATGGTCGAGCAGCAGGGTGATGCGG
>JBARWR010000209.1:0-3606 GCA_049646915.1 Microbacterium sp. | reverse complement strand
GATCAGAAGCAGGCCGGGCAGCAGGTCGGTGATGTAGTCAGCGGTCGTGTCCAGTCGCACCAGGAGTAGGGCACCGGCCCCGGCCAGGGCGAGGCCGAGCGGCACGATGGGGCGCACGCCCAGCCTGCGCGTGAGAGCGGGACCGATGAACACAGCTGCGGCCACCAGTGCGATCGGGACAGGGAGGAACGCGAGCCCGGTGGCGAGCTGCGTGTAGCCGAGAGTGGTCTGCAGATAGAACGGCAGGAACAGGAAGGTGGTGAAGAGCCCGGCCGAGGAGAGAATCAGTGCGATCAGCGCGCCGCCGCGCACACGGTCGAGCACGATCCGCAGGGGCAGCAGCGGAGTGCGGGTGCGGGCCTGGATGATCACGAACACGACCAGAAGAACCGCAGCGGTGGCGAGCCAGGCGATGGTCGCCGGTGCCGTCCAGCCTGATGCCTCGGCCTGAGAAGTGCCGATGACGAGCGCGAAGAACCCGCCGGTCACCGTGATGGCGCCGGGGAGGTCGAGACGCTGGCGCTGGCTGCGCAGTACGCGCGGAACCAGCACGACCGCGCCGATGATCGCCGGGATCGCGATGAGGGTGTTGATGTACATGGTCCAGCGCCAGGACAGCGTCTCGGTCAGCGCACCGCCGAGCAGCAGCCCCATCGTCGTGCCGACCATCGAGACCGCTCCGAAGATTCCGAAAGCCCTACCGCGCTCCTTGTCATCGGTGAACGAGGTGGACACGAGCGCGAGTGCGGAGGGGGCGAGAAGTGCGGCGAAGGCGCCCTGCGCGATCCGGGCGGCGATGAGCAGTTCCACAGACGGGGCCGCGCCGCCGACTGCGGAGGCGACTGCGAAGCCGATCAGGCCGACGGTGAGGGTGCGCCTCCTTCCCCAGCGGTCGCCGAGTCGTCCGCTGAGCAGAAGAAGGCTGCCGAACGTGAGGGCGTACCCGGTGATGATCCATTGGCGGGCGCTGTCGGGGAAACCGAGCTCGGCTTGAGCGGAGGGGAGCGCGATGGTCACGATGGTCGTGTCGAGCGCGAGCATCAGCTGTGCCAGCGCGAGGACGGTGAGCAGCCACCAACGTCGTGCAGTGGTGGCAGATGCGAGGGTGTTCTCAGGCATGGTGATGAGATCTCTTTCGACTGGTGGGAAGGCAGGGGTGGAGTGTCAGCGTCGGCGGGCCAGCCACAGGCTTCGGGTGCCTCGGATATGCACACTCGATGCTCCGATGTCGGCGCGAGCATCCAGGATCCGCGACAGCTCTGCTCTGTCATCGGTGTCCAGCCCGGGGCCGGCGTGTGCGGCGAGGCGCTGCAGTTCGGCTCGTGCGTAGTCCCCGCCGGGGCCGTCGACGGACAGCATCTGGTCGCTGGACAGCGTGCGCTTCTCGATCAGCTCGAATCCTGAGGTACGGATCGACGCGGTCCACTCCGGCTGGGCAGAATCCGCATGGGCGAGCTCTCGCACTCGCCGTTCCAGGGCACGGTGTCGGTCGGGGAGGACCCATGGCGGCGAATCCATCTCCATGATCGCGAGGACACCGCCCGGGTGGATCAGGTCGGCGAGCACGGCGAATGCCGCGCCGGGATCGTCGAACTCGTGAAAGACGGACGACGCCCAGGCGAGGTCGACCGAGCGCGGGGCGAGCTCCGTCGCCGAAAGCGGTCGGTGGACCGTGCTGACGCCGGTGGCGCCCTCGCGTAGTGCGCGATCGGCTATCCGCTGAGTGCGTGACGCACTGGTGTCGAGAGCCGTGATCCGTGCCTGTGCAAAGCGGTGCGACAACCGGAACGTCGCAGATCCCGTCCCGGCGCCCACATCCAGCACATGACGCACATCGCCTGGATGGGTGTGCTCTGCGACGGCATCCAGCGCGTCGTCGATCATGCTGCCGTGAATCAGTGCGTCGAGGTCCAGCAGAGTCTCCAGGAGCGACGAAGGGGCCGATGAATGTCGGTGCGCGTGCGCGGCGTCGTGGTCGTGGTCGTGGTCGGGCATGACTCCACGTTAGGAGCGGCATGCGTCACAGGCTTAGGATCTTGCTTATGAAGCAAGATACGGATGTGGACCGGCTGGTGCGACGGCGCATCCGTGCGCTGCGCCTCGCCCGCGGATGGTCGCTGGAGAACCTCGCGGAGCGCGCCTATCTGAGCCCCTCGAACCTGAGCCGCATCGAGACCGGCTCCCGGCGCATGGCCCTCGATCAGCTCGTCCCCATCGCCCGCGCGCTGGACACGACGATCGATCAGCTCACCGAATCACCCGACGACGAGGACGTCGTCATCCGCCCGCAGCAGGACGAGCGCCGTGGCATGACCACCTGGACACTCACCAGCTCCCGCATACCCGGTGGACTGACTGTTGCGAAGATGCGGATCACGACACCGCCGCCGTCGCTTGAAGAGGCCGGTGTGCATCCCGGACGGGACTGGTTCACGGTTCTCAGCGGCACCGCGCTCCTGCGCCTCGGAGAGCGGCTCATCACAGTCGAACGCGGCAACGCTGCCGAGTTCTCGACGATGATCCCGCATGCCATCGGCGCGCGCGGCTCACGGCCCGTGGAGATCCTGGCCATCCTCACCGCGGAGGGGCAGCGCGCTCACGAGTGAGCGACGGTGTCGGAACTCAGCTGCGGACGATGCCGGCATCCGTCTTCTTGGCGGGCCACACCCTGCGGGGAAGCTCGAAGAGCAGACTCACCGGCATCCGACGCCCGATCAGTGCGAACGCCGTCGAGACCGCGACCGTGACGACGAAGATGACGACCAGCCCGACCCCGGGGTTCGAGATGCCGGCCTTGAGCGCAAGCCAGCCGAGGGCGGCGAACACCGGGTAGTGCGACACGTAGTAGATCAGCGAATAGCGCCCGACGAAGCGCGCCGGCGCCAGCCAGCGCGCATCCGGGGCGATGGCGGTGAGCCTCACCAGGATCAGGATCCCCAGCATGGCGGGAAGCGCTGACAGCGGTGCGTACCAGAGTGGCTCGATGAAGCCGGAGTACAGTGCGACGCCGATCGGGATGACCGAGAGCGCGGCGGCGAGCGGCACATTGAGCCACTTGGCGTACCGGTCCCAGTGCTTCTCGACGAACGCACCCAGGAAGAAGAACGGCATCAGATAGAAGAAGCGCTGCAGCAGCTCCAGCTCCGGCGGGATCAGGAACATGACGACGAACGGCACGGCGATGAGCACCCATGCCGGGATCCACCGGATCAGCAGCGCGATGATGTAGTACGCGAAGATGAACTGCATGAACCACAGGTAGGTGTTCCAGAAGCCGAACTCCCACGGCCTGTACTCCATCTGCCCGACGACCGCCTGCGAGCCTGCGTAGATCAGGGTCCACACGATGATGGGCCAGACGATGCGCCGCACCTTGCCCCACACGTACTTGCCCGCCGGAGCATGCAGGGAGCCCGCGACCAGCAGCCCCGAGAGCACCATCAGCATCGGCATCCGGAACGGGGCGAAGAAGGAGCTCAGGAACTCGAAGAACCCGGGTACGTCGCCGATGCGGTACTCGACGATCTGCGTGCTGTGGTGCAGGATCACGAGCAGGATCGACAGGCCGCGCAGCAGGTCCATCCAGCCGATGCGCCGGTCGTGGCG
>JBARWR010000208.1:0-11204 GCA_049646915.1 Microbacterium sp. | reverse complement strand
CGGTCATCGTGATGATGCCTTTCGAGTGGAGGTAAGAGACTTCTCGAAGGATCACACGGTGACCGCGCTTACGTCGGGAACGACGAGCCGGCCACCGCGGGCTACACCACTTTAAGGGGCACTACTGTGTTCGCCGTCGCGCTGTTCGGCCACAGCGTCGGTTTGACCCGCTGGCATCCCGCGCCCGCGGGTGAGGCCGCATCGGGGAGGAGGCGGCTGCGTGGGTGCTCGAATGAGGTGGTTAATTCTTTGGCTTGCGTGGCCGGCGTTGGGGAACTTCCAGCGCAGGGATGGCGCGGATGAGGAATTTGTCGAAATGTGGCACCGTAAACGCGGCGTATCCGTGCTCGGGCGTGTAGAGAAGACCCATGTTGATCAGTTCTGCCCGGGTCGGGCCAAGGTTCTGAGAAGTGCGACCCATGACTTCGGCCACATCTGACGCCTTCTGCGCTTCGGGTCCGAGTTCGGCCATGGCCCTCAAGTAGGCCCTTTGCAGTTCCGTGGCGCGGTCGAGGCGCACTCGGAAGAATGATTCGTCAAGCTTGGCCTGGTATCCGGGGACAGCGATCACGACGTCGTCGCGGCCTATCCGAGGCCCCTCGGCGATCGTCCAGACTGCGTATCCGAGCTCCTGGATGAAATACGGGTAGCCGCCGGTCACCCGCACTGCCTCGGCAAGTGCGTCGTCGTCGTAGGCGGCGCCCTCGTCAGCGGCCGGTTTCGTCAGTGCGGCCATCGCGTCGTCGTCTCCGAGATTGCCGATAGACGGGAACTTGAACAGTCGCTCGGCATAGGATTTGGCATCGCCCGCGAGTTCAGCGATCTGGGGAAGCCCGGCGCCCACCATCGTGACAGGCAGTTTGCGCTGCACCATCTTGTGCAGCGCTTGGATCATCGCTTCGAGCTGCTGCTTGCTCAAGAACTGCACCTCGTCGAACAGCAGCACAACCCCATGGGAGCGCTCCTGGGCGGCTTCCCCCAGTGCGATGAAGACATCCGTGAGGTCGAGCGCCAAGTCCGCATGATCGGCGAAGCCTTCCGCCGCGTCGATGTCCAGTCCCGCAGACAATGTGCCCGATGGGTCAACGTTCACGGTGAAAGAGCGCAACACGGCGGCGGCGTGTTTGAAGCGGTCGGTCCACCGGGCCTTCGGCGACAACTCGAACAGGGCTGTACGGAGTTTCGAGGCGAGAGTGCTTCGAAAGCGGTCCTCGTCGTTCTTGCTCACTTCGAGTTCGACGACGACCCAGTCCTTCGCGAGCGCCTTGGCTCGGAACTGACCCAGGAGAACGGTTTTGCCGACTCCGCGGAGGCCAGTGATGATCATTGACTGCTCGGTCCGACCACGTTCGATGCGGCCGAGCAGCAGGTCGAACGAGCCGAGCTGATCGTCACGTCCTACGACTGCCTGCGGTTCGGCACCGGCGTTGGGCGTGTAGGGGTTCGTGAGTGCCTGCATGGCACGAATGTTAGCAGGTTTATTACGGTTTATTGGATCCTAATAAAGTAGGCATAACCTCCTAACGCTCTGGAAATCACCTGCACTTCATCCCCGTCGTTGTCGGCCGCTTCGTCGAGCGGGGCGCCGCCGGAGAAGGTGTCGATCATTGGATCCGCGACGTCGGAGGCGAGCGATACGGTGTGCGCGTACGGCTTGAATCTCACGAGATCGGATGGCACATGACCACCATTGATGACCTGTTCGCTGCAGCAGGGGTGGTGCGCTCAGGTGTCGTGCCCAAATCTCACTTTTCCAGGCGGACGTCGCAAACGCCACGGCCTCTCAGGCGTGAAAGCATCCGGACCTCGCCAGAACTCAGCTGTCGGGGCGGAAATGAAAGTCGTACCACCTAGGCCGGATGTGCCAAGTAGCTCCACGGAGCGTCCCGTGCCACGGCGGCGCTTCACGCAGCGAGTGACAGTCGTTGATGTGCGTGCAGGACGGCTCCGGGTGCCAGCTGTGTCGAAGGACATCTTTCCTTCGACGACGTCACGGATAACGGTGGAGATCGAGGGGCAGAGTCATGATGTCTCCTGGAACCCGGGAACGACCGGCGATCGGGAGCGGTCCGGCGTCATCAGACTCGGAAAGGCGGTCATGAGTGACTGGTTCTCTCCCGGAGCACCGCGCACGATCGTGGAAATCGGCCTAGATGCTTACTCCGTGTCCACGAGATCCTGAGGTCGATTGGCGTCGAAGCCATCCTCGTCGGACGCAGGCTCAGGAGTCCGGTGGCCGGGCTTGGTGAGTTCCAGGCTGGCCAGGTGCTTCTGCAGTCGCTTGCTCATGGGTAGGAACGTGCTCAGCGTCAGTCCGCCGGAGAGTGCCGCGCCGATCACGGGGATGGCCTTGGCGACACCGCTGGCGAACAGCTTCTTGGTCATGGAAACGCCCAGGAACGCAGCCACCTTCTTCACGACCGGGTAGATCACGCCCTTCGTCAAAGCCTGCTGAGGAAGCTTCTTGGCCACCTGGGCGGCGATCATTGCAGCGGCCTTGTTCACGCCGCCCTGTGCCATCTGAACGCCGACCATGACGCCCAGGAAGAGTGTCAGGATGCCTTCCGTGGCCTCGTCCATCTTCTTGTCGTGTTCGGCGAAGAGTTCGGGCCAGCTGTAGACATATGCGAGCTTTTGGGCGATGCGGAGCATGTGTCCCACGTACTGCGCTAGGTCGGCGGGCACTGTGCCGAGCATCGCGAATCCACCGGGAATCCCCGCGAGTGCCGAGATCCCCGTGGCTTTGCTCGTCTCATACGTGATCGATGTGTTCGCAACGTTCGTGATCACTGCGAGCGGGATGCCGGCTGCAGCTGGGGTCTCTGCGATCGCACACTCGATCTGCTCCTCTGTGCAGTAGCGCTTGAGCGCCGAGCGAAGGTACGCTGCCCGATTGATCCGAACCCCGGGAAGCTTTGCAGCGGTCTCCAGTACCTGTGAGAACTTCGAGCCTGACTGCTCGACATCGTGCGACTTGGCCATGGGTTGATCGTATTGGGAGTACAGCACCGTGCGCGTATCGGTCGTGATGATGCCGACCCTGCGCTGACGACAGGACCCCAGCCCACCCCGGAGTCCTGCCGCCGCAACTCGCCTTACGGCTGCACGAACACCTCATCCGCCAGCATCCCGGGCGTCACGCGGTACAGCACGGCGTCGCCGTCCGGCACAGCGAACGCCTGCGATCCGGTGACCGAGGCGCCGTTGTACAGCTCGTCCATGCCGAAGCCGTCGGTGAGCATCACGATGTTGTCGAAGCTGTTCACGACGTTCCCCGTGCTGGTGACCGCAGCGAGCTGCACCTCGGCGGCCAGGCCCTTGTCGTCACCGGTGTAGGTGACCGTGTAGGTCACGATCTCGTAGTGCGAGCCGGCCGGAGCCTTGTCGTTGAATTGGTTCGCCTTCGCGACCACGGCGTTGCCGTCGGCGTTGACGCTGTTGATCACGACAGTCCAGTCGTCACTGCTGATCTTCGACGTCAGCGGGTACGGGTTCTCACGGGTGCCCTGCTCGGCGGCATCCGCTGGCTTGTCGGCATCCGCCGCAGCATCCGCATCCGCGCCGTCGTCCAGCGGCTGCGAGACGTTGGTCTCGCCACTGCCGAACGCGTCGTCGACCGCCGTCGCGACGACGGCGAAGAACACGATGAACCCGACGATCGTGCCCACGACCGCCACGATGAGGCCGACGACGCCCATCCACTTGCGGTCGCCCTTCAGGAACAGCGACACGATGCTGAGCACGAACGCGATCGGCAGCAGGATCCAGCCGACGATCAGTGCGCCCGGGATGCACGCGAAGATGAACCCGACGATCGCGACGATCATCGCGATCAGGGCGAGCACATTGTGCTTCTTCGGTGCCATCGGGCCGTTCATCGGCGGAACGGGCGGGGGAAGCTGCGGCGCAGGCGCGGCAGCGGGAGGGTTGGGTACGGACATGATTTCTCCTTCGGAGAGGTGCGTGAGGCACCGGCCTGCCCCACGACGGATGCCGTAGGGAGCCGGTCTGCGCGCACGCCGAACACCGCCCTGTTCAGGGCGTGAAGATCGGAGCTCGGGGGAGATGCTCCATGGTCCGCGAGGACCGGCTGGAAGTCACAGTAGGGGTGGGGTCGGACATCGGGCCGCGCGCAGCATCGAGCGCCGCGCACAACACCTCGCATCCTCACCCCACCCGGAGGATGCTGGACCCATGACCACCGAACTCGTCACGGACTGCGCGATCGTCGGCGGGGGACCGGCCGGTCTCGTCCTCGCCCTCGCGCTCGTGCGGCACGGCATCCGCGTCACAGTCCTGGAGAAGCACGCCGATTTCCTGCGTGACTTCCGCGGCGACACCATCCACCCCTCCACCCAGGACCTGCTCGCCGAGTTCGGCCTGCTCGACGAGTTCCTCACCCGACCGCACGACGACATGCCCCGCGTCACCTTCAGCTGGTACGGCACCGAACTGACGCTGGCGGACTTCACCCGCCTGCCCACCCGCCGCAAGGTCATGACCTTCATGCCGCAGTGGGACTTCCTCGACCTGATCGCCGACGCCGCGGCGCAGCACCCGGAATTCACCCTGCTGCGCTCCACCCGCGTCGATGAGGTGATCCGCGAAGGCGACCGCATCGTCGGCGTCACCGGAACCGGGCCCGACGGCGACGTCGCCGTCCACGCGCGACTGGTCGTCGATGCGTCCGGCCGCGACTCCGACATCCGCGCGGCCGCAGGACTCATCCCGACCGGTGTCGCCTCGGCGATGGACGTGCTGTGGTTCCGCATCGCCAAGACCGCCGGCGAAGGCTACCCGTTCATCCAGGCCGGCTCCGGACTGATCATCACGATCGACCGCACCGACTTCTTCCAGATCGCCCACGTGATCCCCGCCGGCGCCTGGCACGGCACCGACGCCGACGTCGCCACCATGAAGCAGCGCATCGCGCGGATCTCACCCACCATGGCCGACGCCGCCACGCCGATCACCACCGCCGACGTGCACCTGCTGCGCGTGCGCCTCGAACGGCTGCGCCGCTGGTTCACCGACGGGATGCTGTGCATCGGCGACTCCGCGCACGCCATGTCACCCGCAGGCGGGGTCGGCATCAATCTCGCGATTCAGGATGCTGTCGCCGCCGCCCGCATCCTCGGACCCGTCCTGCGCGATGGCATCCCGACGACCGCCGACCTGCGCCGCGTGCAGCGTCGGCGTAACTGGCCCACCTGGATCACCCAGTTCATCCAACGCCGCCTGCAGGGGCCTCTCATTGCGGAGCGTGAGCCGGATGCGCCGCTGCCGTTCCCCCTGCGGATGCTGCGAGATCACCCGCAGCTCACACACCTCACCGGACGCTTCGTCGGGCTGGGGGCGCGGCCGGAGAGACTGTAGAAGACCTCCAGAGCACTCGCTCATCGTCTGTGATCAGACCGGCTCGACCAGGGTGCAGGTGGTGAGGAAGTCGATCAGCTGCGTGCCGTCGTCCTCTGTGAAGAGGATGTCGAGGGCGTTGTTGAACTCTTCCTGCCGCGCGTAGGGGATGTTGATCGGTTCGTAGCCGGACTGGATGAGCGCCCCGGTCATCATGATGCGCGCGGTGCGCTTGTTGCCGTCGAAGTAGTACTGCGACCGAGTGGCGGACGCGAAGTAGGCGAGCGCGCGTGCCCGCGGATCGCTGAGCGTCGCGAGCGAGGCAAGCAGATTGGTGTAGTCGGCCTGCAGCGTGGCGCCGCCTTCGCCATGCGCGTCTCCCTCGATGGAGCCGCCGCCGGCGAGTTTCACTGAGCCGCCACCACTGACCTGTCCTTCGCCACGGAAGAAACCGGACTCGATGGCTTCGCCCTTCGCGACTACCGCGTGGATGCGATCGCTCATCTCCTTACTGAGGGCGAACGATCCGTCGCTGACGGCGGAGACCATCAGCTCCATGCCTTCGCTGAGCGCGAGGATCTGCTCGGCTTCTTCGATCCTCTTGCCGCCGACGGTGACTCCGTCGAGCAGCGTCTGAACCTGCGGGAGCGTGAACGTGTTCCCCTCGAGGGCCGCGGCGTTCCAGACCAGCATCGGAAGCGACTTCTTGAACCGGAAGAGGGAACGCTCGATGGGTGAGGTCTTGATCAGCTCGAGGTTGACTGCCCCGGGGCGCCACCTGATACGTCCGGTGTTCAGCTCGCGGAGGTCACCGGCCAGCGGGCCGCGAACTGCAGACGTGCCCTGCTGGCGGGCACGGTTCTCAGCCGCGCGGTTGGCGAAGTCCGCCGAGCTCAAACCCCACTTCTTCTGCTGTGGTTGATCCTCAACCATCGCTGTTCACCACCCTTCCGTGATCTCGTCAGCGAGGAGATCGTAGCCGAGGCCATAGAAGTCGATCGCGGCCTGAATCGGTGAGACAAGCGGATGAGTCGACTGAGGAGGCATCACCATGTCGAGCAGGT
This sequence comes from Microbacterium sp., assembly GCA_049646915.1. Classification (GTDB taxonomy): domain Bacteria; phylum Actinomycetota; class Actinomycetes; order Actinomycetales; family Microbacteriaceae; genus Microbacterium. Next base: position 4,785 of record JBARWR010000208.1, on the reverse strand, counting down.
AGGAGCCCATGGTGGGCGCGACGATGACACCAGCGGGCTGGTATTCGTCGACTTCCCGGAGCGTCAATGACAGTCGGTTGGCAACGGCCGCGACGTCCGTCGTCCACGCGACCACGACACCTGGGTCGGGTGCGTGGCCGAGGTAGAACTGCGCGGCGGCGACGCCCGATAGGGCACCGCGAAGATGCCCGATGGCGCTGGAAGCGATATCGGTGAGTCGACTCTGGCTGATGCCGGGCTTGGGTGCGAAGAACCGGGCTCCCTTACGGTGCTGGGGTGCCGAGTATCGTCCGGCCAAGGGGAGAAGCCGTGTCCGGTCGCCGTCGACCTGGCGCTCGAGGCGGGCAACCCACTCGGTGATCGCCTTGACCTCGACCGCGGTGCCCAGCCCGAGAGTGTCCCACTCGCCCAGCTCGGGGACCGTGGGGTCGGCGATCACCCGCGCGGCCATGGCTGCCGCGGGGTCGCTGGCGGGCACGAGAGAGACGTCGAGGTCGAAGCCTGCGGCCAGGGCGAGCTCTCGCAGGGTCGTCAGTGACGGCGAGGAGACGCCATCGCGGACCCGGAGTACGGTCATGCGAGAGAGCCCGGTTGAACGCGCCGTGGCACTGGGCGTGCTGCCGAGCTGCTCGATGAGTTCCGCAACATCCATGTGGCAAGTGTAACAAGGATGATACGGTCTTACCGAGATTGTTGTGATGACATCGGGCTTCCACGTCCTGCACAATCATCCCGATCAAGGAGTTGTCCACATTCCGTGGAGACGAGGATCGGAGGCGTCGGACCCCAGACCTAGCGTGTGCCGCATGAACTACCGCACACACATCTCCGTACCGTCATCGAACAGGGTCGAGGTCTCGGTTACAGGCCATCCGGAGCTCTCCCGTCTCATCGAGCTGCCCCGCGATGCTCCTCGCGAATGGCTCGCGCATGCGTACCTGCTGAGCATCGGCATGGATCCCGAGGCGCAGAGGCTTGATGAGCTCGAACCTCCGATCAGCTGGTCCTACGACGAATGGGATCCGCATTACGGTCCGCGAGCGACCTACGCACCCGTGTCTCAGGAGCGGATGCGATTGCGCGGCGTCGCCGAGGAGATCGAGCTCACGCAGAGGGGCGACTTTCAGCCGAAGGTCGGTGACCAGAAAGTGGCGGTCTTTCCCGCAGAACAGTCGATCGCGCCTGATCGATCGGCTGCTGCGTGGCAGACCTCGCCGCCGCCGTTCCGTCCGGATGCGGTCAATCACGAGCTCGCGCGCACGTACGGAGTCGTGCTCCCGCACTTCAACGCCTCCGCGCTGGCGCCGGGCCCATACCCCTACGGACGAAAGCCGCTCATCGACTCGCTTCTCGCTGAACTGAGCTCCGTGCGCCGCATCGCGCTCCGCGCGCACCTCGACGACATCGGACTGTTCGACGAAGCCGACAGTCTCGACGACGACGCCATCCGACAGGCCGCTGAACCGCTTCTCCGGCTGCTCGCCGGCATCGGCCCCGACGGTGCGGTGCAGGACCCGGACACCGGCTGGCTGCCGGCGGAGTTCGCGTCCGAACTGGCATCCGGGCTCGGTTGGGACCTGGACGGGACGGCGGATGCTGCACCTGGCGCCCTTCTCATCGACGTTGCGCGCAAGGCGAAACTGATCCGTCGCCTGCGCGGACGCATCGTCGCCACCGCGGCCGCGCGCAAGCTGGTGGCCGATCCTGCGCACGAGCTCATGAACGCTCTATCACTCGTGCTCGATACCGACGGCTACGGGTACCACGTGTACGACTTCAGCCCTCGGGCCGCATCCGCGGCGGCTCTGCTCGCCCTCGCCGACGGCTCGGCCAGGGAGCTCGATGACCTCGCCGGCATCGTCGAGCTTGCGGTGTCGGCGCGGCAGCATAATCGGGACGACGAATACGAAGACGAGTACCGCGGCATGAGGTCGTACGGACACGGTGGATCGACGTCGGCCGCAGTCGTCGTCGCTGCCGTGGATTCGGTGCAGCAGACATTCCGCACCCTTTCCGGCCCCGGAGCGTTCGCTGAGATCAGCGTCCCGATGCGTGTAGTCGCACGAGCGATGCTCCTCTGAGGTGCGTCACTCGACCGAATCCACGATACGAGCGGCTACGACGCTCGCCGAGCGCGGCATCGAGGCCTACCTGCAGGATCCCGCGCTTCCGCTCGCCTTCGAAGCACTGGTCAACCGTGTCGGCGACCTCGCCAAGCGCCTGACCAGAGCAGATGCCGCGCGCTTCGCCGACCCGATGTGGTCCGCTGCCGCGCGAACGCGTGACTTCGTGGCGCACCACGACGACCGCGTCGACACCGAGCTCCTGTGGTGCACCGTCACGGTGAGGTTTCCCCAACTGCTCGAACTGGTGGATGCCGAGAGCCGACGCTGATCGGCGTCGCTCCTCCGGCATCTCCCGGCGGCGACCCCCGCGGCATCCGACCTTCCGCCTGACGAAGGTCGCCACGCTCCCGCTCAGGCGATACCCGGGTACTCCTCCGTCTTCGCCTGTTCCCGCGCAGCGGTGCGATCCCGCTGCTGCTCGTCGTGCGTGGGCGGGCGGTCGTCCGGGCGATCCTCGTCGTCCGCGGACTGCTCACGCGAGTCGTCGTCCTTGCTCAGGTCCGGGTCAGTGCCCAGCGTGTCGAGCGGGTCGGTGGGGAACGGGGTGGGGTCTGACATGGTCGCCTCCGAATCGTGGATGGAGGCCCAGCGTGGAATCCGCACGCCGTTGCCGCACGGTGATTGACAATCGAGTTGCAGGGTGCGTCCGCGGCTCTCCTTGCCCCGGCCGCTCTCGCGTTGCTCGCGCGCCTGTTCCCGAGACCCGCGAGCGCACGCACACCGGGCCGGCTGGTGGTGATGCTCAGCCGAAGGCGCCTACCCTGTCCCGCTGACCGATCAGCTCGGCCCGCCTCGCAGCGATCAGCAGCTCGGCATCCCCGAGCGGGTACCCCGTCTCCTGCCACTCGTAGTAGTTGATTCCGAGCACGTGCAGAAGCCCTGACGCGCGATCGTTCGGCGGGTTCTTCACGCCGAGGAACGTCAGCAGGTCCTTGATCGTGAACGTCAGACGATCGCGCGCGTGCCTGTTGAACTGACCGTTGGCGTGACCGATGATGAAGCAGATCGCTGCGGCGGTGTTCAGAGGCTTGCCGCGCACGATCGTGTGGGGGTCTGCCCGAGCGATCTGCACCAGCATCCGCCGTGCTGCGGTGCGCAGCTCGATGCTGCCGAAGAACTCACTGCAGGCCCGATCGAGGACGTCGTCCACCTCTGCAGCCGCTCCGGCCGCAGCATCCGGGATCGCCGCCAGGGCCAGCCGCTCATCCGGCAGTGGTGCGTCGTCGAGCTTCGTCAGCGCGTCGAACCCGCCGACCTGCGCAGCCGCGTCGCGCAGCAGGAACTCGTCGAACGTCGCGTCGTCGAGACCCATGGTCGCGTCGTCGACGATGTCATGCAATGGATGTCGTCCGCGCGATGCACCACCCGCGACCTGCTGCCGGAAGTGCGGTGCGAACTCATCGACCGCCGCGAGTGCGGCATCCGTGTGAATGGCAGGGACACCTCGCTGCGCGTGCGCGAACCGGATCACCCGGCGGATCGCATCGGGCATCCCGCGCAGATACTTCTGGCTTGCCATCACCTTTCGCGGGATCAGGTCGACGAGCATGATCTCCGCCACGACACCACTCCAGTGCAGCGGGTCCGCGCGACCGTAGGAGCTCGCGAACTGGAGCAGCATCCGGACCCGGTCGAGCGTGTCCGAGTCGGCGTCCGCCCCGAAAGGAGAACGAGTGAACTCGTCCACGAGCGCGCTCAGCTGCGCTTCCGTCCATTCCGGCCTGTCATATCCTTCGCCGCCGTCCGGCATGAGACGCACCATCCACTGCAGCAGCGGTCGGGTTCCCGGCCATCCGTCGTTCTCGAACGGATCCAGCAGCCTGCTCTCGTTCAGCAGCACCTCTTCCAGTCGAGCTCGCGCGTCCTCCAGGAGCAATTCGGTCATCGTCGTATCAGGCAGGTTCTGACTCTCGCTGAAGCCGATCAGTTCGCCGATCGGCCGGTCGACCGCGTACCCGTCCTTGGGGATGGTGCCCATGTTGTGGTCGATGTAGAGAACGATCGTGAACGAGCGACCCGGCGTCTCGACGCCGATGAACATGTTGTCCCCATCATTGAGAACATGCGACAACTGCACGACCCGCGTCGGTCGCACCTCATCGAGATGGTGGATCCAGCGGGGAAGCGGATGCCGTCGTGCGCGCACCTCCCGCCGGATGCGTTCGACGGGCGCCTCGTCGCCGAGCATGTGAGCCCACACGAGCAGCAGAGCATCGGTCTCGCGCTCGCCGACATCGAGGAACGACTCGATCAGCTCCGCGCGGGCGATCCGATTGCGCTCGGGTCGCCCGCTCATCTGGGCGCGCAGTTCCGCCATCGGGTCGGATTCGGTCGCAATCGCGAGCATGCTCGCGATGTCGAGAAGGGCGAGCGGATGCGGGTCGCGAATCGCTTCGCTGAGACCATCGAGCAGATCGGGGCGCGCGGGCATGGCACCCAGCGTAGGCGAGAGACGGCATCCGCCCCCTCCGCCGTCCTCGTACGATCGTGCATATGACCTCTTCGGCCGCGCTGGCCCCCGCTCTGCGTCGCGCCCGCGCCGGCGTCGCGCTGCTTTTCCTCACCAACGGCGCGCTGTTCGCCAACATCCTGCCGCGCTACCCCGAGATCAAGGCCGCGCTCGATCTGGATGCTGCCGCCTACGGCCTCGCGATCGCAG
>JBARWR010000207.1:0-1574 GCA_049646915.1 Microbacterium sp. | reverse complement strand
CCGCTGGGCTGAGCGACACAGCGCGCGCTCTGCTGCAGCGCGCTCCGTAGACTCGACACGATGTCTGAGAACCATTCCCGCCAGGCTGGGCGGCACGACTTCACTCCCCGTTCCGGACGGCAGCTGCGCATCACGAGCGACGGCTACGAAGCCGTCATCGCGAGTGTCGGTGCGACGCTGCGGATGCTGCGCCACGACGGCCGCGACCTCATCGTGCCGTTCGACGCCGATGAGGTGCGTCCCGGCCACCGCGGGGCCACTCTCGCGCCGTGGCCCAACCGTGTCGTCGACGGCAGATATGCCTTCGCCGGTGCCGAGCACCAGCTGGCGCTGACCGAGCCCGCACGCGGGCACGCGCTGCACGGACTGCTGGTCTGGGCGGAGTTCTCCGACCGCGTCGTGGAGTCCGATCGTGTCGTGCTCGCCGCGGTCATCGAGCCGAGCCTCGGCTACCCGTTCCGCGTCGAGGTCGAGACCGAGTACCGGGTGGATGCCGACGGCCTGCACCAGACAGTCACGGCTCGCAACCTGGGATCGGATGCCGCGCCCTGGGGCACCGGCCCGCACCCGTACCTGGTGGCGGGGCCCGGCAGGGTGGACGACTGGGAGCTGCTGCTCCCGGCATCCGAAGTGCTCACCGTCACCCCCGAGCGGCTGAGTCCGGTCGCCGTGCACGCGGTGACCGAGCATCCGGAGTGGGACTTCCGACGCGCGCGCCGGATCGGCGATGTCTTCATCGACCACGCCTTCACCGAGCTGGAGCGCACCGACGGCATCGCCGAGGTGCGCCTTGTCACCGGCACCGGCACCGGCGCCGACGCCGGAACCGGTGTCGCGATGACCTGGGACGAGCGCTGCCCCTGGGTGCAGGTGCACACCGCCGACAACCCCGGACAGGATGCCATCCACCGCATCGGCTTGGCCGTCGAGCCGATGACCTGCCCGCCCGACGCCTTCAACTCCGGCGTCGACCTGGTCGTGCTCGAACCGGGCGCGACGCATGCTGCGGGCTGGAGCATCCGCGCGCTCTGAACTCTCCGTTCGCGTGCCGAGGCCCGCGATCGCGGGCATGATGGAGGCATGAGCAGCGAAGCCGTGATCGTCGACGTCGTCCGCACCCCGGTGGGGCGTGGCAAGCCGGGCGGGTCGCTGTCGGGAGTGCATCCGGTGGATCTCGCGGCGGGGATGCTGCAGAGCATTCTGGACCGGAACGGGCTGGAGTCCGGGCAGATCGACGACGTGCTGCTCGGCTGCGTCAGCCAAGTCGGCGACCAGGCCATGAACATCGCCCGTCAGGCCGTGCTGGCCGCCGGCTTCGACGAGCACATCCCCGGGACCACGATCGACCGGCAGTGCGGGTCCAGCCAGCAGGCGGTGCACTTCGCCGCCGCGGGGATCAACGCGGGCGAGAACGACATCGTCATCGTCGGCGGCGTGGAGTCCATGAGCCGCGTGCCGCTGGGATCCTCGGCATCCGGTGGCTCGCCGATGTCGCCGCGACTGCGCGCCCGCTACCCCGAGGGCCTGGTGAACCAGGGTGTCAGCGCCGAACTGATCGCCCAGCGGTGGGGTCT
>JBARWR010000206.1:0-6634 GCA_049646915.1 Microbacterium sp. | reverse complement strand
GGGCTTGTCCTCGACCGGCGCCGGGGTGCTTTCGGCCTCCGGCTCCGGAGTCTCCGGCTTCGCCGCAGGCTTCGGGCCGGGCTTGGGTCCGGGCACCGGGGCGCCGGACTTGGCACCGGACGACGCCGGGGCTTTCGCTGCGGGCTTCGCCTCAGCCTTGGCTGCTGCGGGCTTCGCTGCGGGATCGGCCTCGACGGCAGCGCGAAGTTTGCGCGCCACCGGGGGTTCGATGGTGGAAGACGGGCTCTTCACGAACTCGCCGAGCTCCTTGAGCTTCGCAAGTGCGAACTTGCTGTCGATGCCGAGTTCAGCGGCGATCTCGTGTACGCGTGGTTTACCAGCCACAATTCTCCTGTCGGGGTCGGTCCACCCCTGACAGGGCAGACCACTAGTCGCGGACGGGTCTCATTTCGAGCCGTTCACTTTGTTTCCATAGCCGTTCAGCCTTTGTTCTTCGAGCCGTACTGTTCGATGGTCTGCGCGTCCTCGGCCTCGGGGAACCCGATGGCAGGCGAGACGCGAAGTGCTCGTGCAAAAGCCCGGCGCCGCAGAGCGGCGACCAGACATTCGGATGTCGGATGCAACCACGCGCCCCTCCCCGGCAGCACGCCTCGCTCGTCGAAGACGAGCTCACCGTTATGCTGGGCCACCCTGATCAGAGTGGTTCGAGAGGCACGAGCGCGGCAACCGACACACGTTCGTACAGCATCCATCCTACACCTCACCGCGCAGTCCGAAGCCCGGCGCACCGCGCCGGGAGCCCGTCACTCCATCACACTGTCGGGCTGGATGTCGATCTTCGCACCGGTCAGCTTCGCCGCCAGACGAGCGTTCTGACCTTCCTTGCCGATGGCCAGCGACAGCTGGTAGTCGGGAACCAGGGCTCGGACGGCTTTGATGTTGGCATCCAGCACGAAGGCGGAGGTCACCTTGGCCGGCGAGAGCGCGTTGGCGACGAAGGTCGCCAGGTCGGCGTGGTGATCGACGATGTCGATCTTCTCACCGGACAGCTCCTCGGTGACCGCGCGAACGCGGCGACCCATCTCGCCGATGCATGACCCCTTGGCGTTGACCGAGGGGTCATTGGCCTTCACGGCGATCTTGGTGCGGTGACCGGCCTCGCGCGCGAGGGAGACGATCTCGACCAGACCGGCCGCGATCTCCGGCACCTCGAGGGCGAAGAGCTTGCGGACCAGACCCGGATGGGTGCGCGACACGGTGATCTGCGGACCCTTGGTGCCCTTGGCGACGCTGGTCACGTAGACGCGCAGGCGCGTGCCGTGCGTGTACTCCTCGCCGGGGACCTGCTCCTCGGGCGGAAGGATCGCCTCGACGCTGCCGAGGTCGACGTGGATCATGCGGGGGTTGGGACCCTGCTGGATCACGCCGGCGACGATGTCGCCCTCCTTGCCGCGGAACTCGCCGAGGACGGCGTCGTCGGCGATGTCGCGCAGTCGCTGGCCGATGACCTGCTTGGCTGCGTATGCGGCGATGCGGCCGAAGTCCTCAGGAGTGGTCTCCTCCTCGCCGATGACCGCGCCCTCTTCGTCCTTGACCGGCTGCAGGACGGCGACGTGGCCGGTCCTACGGTCCAGCTCGACGCGCACGCCGGGGGGGATCGTGCCGTCTTCGGATACGTGCTTGCCGTAGGCGGTGAGGATGGCCTGCTCGATGATCGACACGAGCTCATCGAAGGGGATCGCCTTCTCCTTCTCGATCCCTCGCAGCAGTCCGAGTTCGATGTCCATCAGCGGTCTCCTCTATTCAGCTCTTCTCCGCGGAAAGACTCTCCGCGGGCATCCGTCCAGAATAGCCGAAACGGATGCCGTGCGATGAGACGAGAAGTCAGGCGGTCGACGGCAGTTCGTCGATGGCCCGGATGAGGGCGAACAGGGATCCGACCGCGCGCTGGCGGAGGTTGAGCACCAGGCGAGGCAGCTCCACCACATCGCCGTCGGCGACCTCCGGCTCCAGTGGTCCGCTGCGTTCGATGTGCCCCTCGGCACACATGTCCGCGAACCGCTCGTTCAGGCTCTCCACGTCGGCATCCGACGGCTCGTGCACCAGCCGCAGCACCAGGCGGTCCCCCACCCAGCGCAGCGAGTCGTAGTTGCGCCAGAAGCCGGTGACGTTCTCAACCGCCTCCTCGACGGAGTCGGTGATGAGCACGCGGTCGAGGTCGTTCGCGGAGATCACGCCGGCGGGCACGAGATGCTCGTCGACGAAGGTCTTCAGCCCGGTCCAGAACGAGCCGCCCGGCTCATCGAGCAGCACGATCGGCATGGGTTCCGCCTTGCCGGTCTGCTGCAGCGTGAGCAGCTCGAACATCTCGTCCATGGTGCCGAATCCGCCGGGAAGGCAGATGAAGCCCCGCGACTCCTTGATCAGCATGAGCTTGCGGGTGAAGAAGTACTTCATCGACACGATCTGAGCGTCCTGCTCGACGATCGAGTTCGCGCGCTCCTCGAAAGGCAGCCGGATCGAGACACCCAGCGACATCTTCGAGCCCGCCCCCTCGGCTGCGGCCTGCATGATGCCCGGTCCGGCGCCGGTGACCACCATCCAGCCGTCGCCGGCCAGCTCCGCCGCGACATCGCGCGCCTGCAGGTACAGCGGATCGTCGTGCAGGGTGCGCGCGGAGCCGAAGACGGTGACTTTGGGGACGTTGTGGAACGGCTGGAACAGTCGGAACGCATCGCGCATCTCGCTGAGTGCGGCCGAGGCGATCTTCAGGTCCAGCCGGTCGGTGTTCTCCCTGCCGAGCAGGAGCGCGGTCTGCAGCATCCGCGTGATCAGTCCGCGCTCGGCGCGGATGCCCGCCTGCTCCAGAAGGTGGGTGAGTTCGCGTCGCAGGTCGTCGTCCAGCATGGCATCCGTCATGCCCTCAGCCTGTCACAGCGTCCGCAGGCTCAGCGCGTGAGGCGCGCCACGGCCTCCGCCGTCGAGATCGACTCACGGTCTCCCGTGCTGCGATCCCACAGTTCGACCTGGCCTTCGGCGGCACCGCGCCCGACGATCAGGATCTTCGGCACGCCGACCAGCTCGGCATCGCCGAACTTCACCCCGGGCGACACCTTCACGCGGTCGTCGTAGAGCACGTCCAGGCGTGCGACCTCGAGCTGCTTCGCGATGTCCTCGGCGACGTCGAAGGCGACCTGGTCGCGTCCTGCGGCGACCACGTGCACGTCGAACGGCGAGACGGATGCCGGCCAGATCAGGCCCCTGTCGTCGTTGTTCAGCTCGGCGATGATCGCCAGGATGCGGGTGACGCCGATGCCGTAGGAGCCCATGGTGACCGTGACGAGCTTGCCGTTCTGGTCGAGCACCTTCAGCCCGAGTGCCTCGGCGTACTTGCGGCCGAGTTGGAAGACGTGGCCGATCTCCATGCCGCGCGCGAGCGTCACCGGACCCGAGCCGTCGGGCGCGGGGTCTCCCTCGCGGACGTTCGCGATCTCGACCGTGCCGTCGGCGGTGAAGTCACGGCCGGCGACGACGGTGTGCACGTGCTTCTGGTCGATGTTCGCCCCGGTGATCCAGCGGGTGCCGTCTGCGACGCGGGGATCGACCAGGTAGCGGATGCCGGTGGCGGACTCCTCACCGAGCACGGCTCCGGTCTCGGACCAGGGTCCGATGTAGCCGCGCACCAGCAGTGGGTGACGTTCGAAGTCGGCATCCGTGGCGGGCTCGACCTCGGCGGGAGCAAAGGCGACCTCGGCGCGCTTCATGTCGACGTCCCGGTCTCCGGGGATGCCGACGATGACGACGTCGCGGGTGCCGTCCAGGTGCGTGAGCGCCAGAACGACGTTCTTCAGCGTGTCGGCTGCGGTGTACTCCCCGTCGAGGACGGCGTTCGAGTGTGCGACGAGCGTCTCGATCGTCGGAGTGTCCGGCGAATCGAAGACCGTCGCCGGCCCGATCCCGTCCCAGCCGACGGGCTCGGGTGCCGTGGTGGTGTACGCCTCGACGTTGGCGGCGTAGCCGCCCTCGCTGCGCACGAACGTGTCCTCGCCGACGGGGGTCGGGTGCAGGAACTCCTCGCTGCGCGAACCACCCATCGCTCCGGCATCGGCCTGGACGATGGCGTATTCGAGGCCGAGGCGCTGGAAGATGCGCTCGTAGGCGTCGCGCTGCGCCATGTAGCTCGCGTCCAGGCCTTCGTCGGAGGCGTCGAAGGAGTAGGCGTCCTTCATGGTGAACTCGCGACCGCGCAGCAGGCCTGCCCGCGGGCGGGCCTCATCGCGGTACTTGTCCTGGATCTGGTAGAGCGTCAGCGGAAGGTCCTTGTACGACGAGTACAGATCCTTCACCAGCAGGGTGAAGGCCTCTTCGTGCGTGGGGGCGAGCAGGTAGTCGCCCCCCTTGCGATCCTGCAGGCGGAACAGCAGGTCGCCGTACTCCTCCCAGCGCCCGGTCGCCTCATATGCCTCACGGGGCATGAGGGCGGGGAAATGCACTTCCTGCGCTCCGGCCGCGCCCATCTCCTCGCGGACCACCTTCTCGATCTTCGCCTTGACGCGCAGGCCCAGTGGCAGCCAGGCGAAGATGCCCGCAGCCTGCGGTCGGATGTACCCCGCGCGGATCAGCAGCCTGTGGCTGGCGACCTCGGCACCTGCCGGGTCTTCGCGGAGCGTACGGAGGAAGAAGTTCGATAGACGAGTGACCACGAGTCGATTGTACTGACCGTGGTCACTCGCCTTCGTCGCGGTGTCAGTCAGGCGCTGAGTGTCAGTTCAGTGCGCGCGTGCCCGCGGGGATGACACCATCGGCGTGGAGGTCGGTCGCGAGATCCTGCAGCGCGGTGAGCGCGACACGCTGCGTGGTCGGACCGTACGAGATGCGTGCCACGCCGAGTGCCTCGTACTCGGCCGCGGTCAGTGCGCCGGGCAGGCCGATGACGCTGACCTTGCCGGCGCCGATGCCGTCGACCAGGGTGCGTGTGGCATCCGCGTCGAGAACCCCGGGGACGAACACGGCGGTGGCACCGGCATCCAGATAGGCGCGGCCGCGCTGCACGGCATCCGCCAGCTTGTCCGCGAGCGGCTTGTCACCACCGCGCACGATGGCGTCGGTGCGGGCATTGAGCGCGAAGGGCACGCCCTCGGCTTCGCCGGCCTTGACGATCGCCGCCACCTGCGCGACCGACTCGTCGAGCGGCTTCAGCCGGTCCTCGATGTTCGCGCCGACGATGCCGACGCCGATCGCGAGCCGCGTGGTCTCGCCCGCATCGCCGTAGCCGTCATCCAGGTCGGCGGAGACCGGAAGCTCGACGGATGCCGCGATGCGGCCGACCATGTCGAGCATGAGCTCACGAGGGATCTGCCCGTCGGGATACCCGAACGTCGCGGCGATGGAGTGCCCTGCGGTGGCGAGTGCCTTCGTCTCGGGGAGGGCGGCGACCGCCTTGGCGGAGACGACGTCCCAGATGTTGACGACGCGGAGGATCTCGGGGGCTTCGTACAGGCGGATGAGGGTCTGGGCCCTGTCAGCAGTGGTCATGACTCTCACGCTACTGCCGATGACGGACACCGGCTCGGGGATGCCGGAGTATGACGCGCTGCACGCCTCCGTGGCCGGCCGGATGCGCCGGGAATAGGCTGACAGCATGCCTCAGCGTCGATCTCATGTCGCCCCGTCCGCCGAGCAGAGTGAGCTGGCCGCCGCGTTGGCAGCACTGAGAGCCACCATCGAATCTCCCACGGAGTTCTCTTCGGAGGCTGTGGCCGAGGCCGCGTCGGTGACACCCGACGCCCCCGATCTCGACCTGCGCGAGGTGCCGTTCGTGACGCTGGACCCGGCGGGGTCGAAGGATCTCGACCAGGCGCTGCACCTCTCGCGTGCCGGCACGGGGTTCCAGGTGCGATACGCCATCGCCGACGTCCCGGCCTTCGTCCGCGCCGGCGGCGCCCTGGATTCCGAGGCGCGACAGCGCGGCCAGACACTGTATCTGGCCGACGGGAACATCCCATTGCATCCGGAGGTGCTCTCCGAGGGGCGCGCCTCGCTGCTCGCCGATCAGGAGCGTCCTGCGCTGGTGTGGACCTTCGCCCTCGACGACGCCGGTGCGGTGACGGACTTCCGCTTGGAGCGCGCACTGGTGCGCTCGCGCGCACAGCTGGACTACGTTTCGGCGCAGAAGACGCTGGATGCCGGCGACGACGGCCCGCTGTCGCTGCTGGGTGAGATCGGCGGCCTGCGCCAGCAGCAGGAGCAGCAGCGCGGTGGCGCCAGCTTGAACCTGCCGGACGAGGAGGTCGTGCAGCGCGAGGACGGCACCTACGACATCGAACGGCGCCATCCGCTGCCCATCGAAGAGTGGAACGCCCAGCTGTCGCTGATGACCGGCATGGCCGCGGCCGAGCTGATGATCGATGCGAAGGTGGGGGTGCTGCGCACCATGCCGCAGCCCGACGAGCAGGCGTTCACGCGGTTCCGGCGGCAGACCGAGGCCCTGGGGTGGCCGTGGACGAAGGGCGAGTACGGGCAGTACCTGCGCGAGCTGGACAAGGTTGATCCGATGACCCTGCCCGTGCTGGAGGCCGCGGCCTCGCTGTTCCGGGGTGCGGGATACGTGACCTTCGACGGTGCGGTGCCGTCCGGCGACCTGCAGCAGGCCGCCATCGGCGCGCCCTACGCC
>JBARWR010000205.1:0-3120 GCA_049646915.1 Microbacterium sp. | reverse complement strand
CGCCGACGGCACGGGCATCATCGGCGTCGCCCCCGAGGCGAGCCTGCTGTCGGTATCGATCAGCTTCGGCGCTGCGGGCTCCGTGCCGTTCACCAAGCAGATCGCCGAGGCCATGCGCTGGGCGGTCGACAACGGCGCCGACATCATCAACCTCTCGCTCACGACAAACACCCTCTCGTGGGACAAGAGCTGGGACGACGCGTTCCTGTACGCGTTCGATCACGATGTCGTCGTCGTCGTGGCAGCGGGCAACCGCGGCAGCGGCACCTCGATCGTCGGGGCGCCGGCGACCATCCCCGGAGTTCTCACGGTGGGCGGAGTGGACCAGACCGGCACCGCGAGCCGCGCCGCATCCACCCAGGGGATCACCCTGGGCGTGATGGCGCCGAGTGAATCGCTGATCGGAATGTCAGCCGATGGGACCGTCGTCAACTGGGACGGCACGAGCGGCGCTGCGCCGATCGTCGCCGGTGCCGCCGCGCTCGTGCGCGCCGCTCACCCCGATCTGGACGCCGCGAACGTCATCAACCGACTCATCAAGACGGCGATCCCGGTGCCCGAGATGCGCAGCACTCCGGACGTGCTCTACGGGTACGGCCTGCTGGATGCGGACGCCGCGGTGACGGCATCCATCCCTTCGGTCTCCGCGAACCCGATGGGCGATCTGAAGGAGTGGATGCGGCTGTACCGCCGCGCGGATTCGCCCGTTGCTCCGTCTCCGGAGCAGAGCCCGGAAGCCGTCGCGGTGCCGCCGCTTCCGGCTGCCGAGCCGCCGACGGCGCAGGGATCGCCCCTGCTGCCGTCCGCCGAGACCCTGCGATACGGTACCCTGCCGCTTCTGGCGCTCACTGTCCCTGGTACTCTGATAGCGCTTGGCGTCACTGCAGCTGCCCGGCGCATCCGAACGGAGCGCGGTAGACGCACTCCCAAACCATGATTACGAGGAGTTATCCCCCTGTGCCTCAGAACAGCATTGCACCCCGCATTCTGATTGTCGGTGGAGGCTACGCAGGTTTCTACACCGCATGGAAGCTCGAGAAGCACCTTCGCAAGGGTGAAGCCGACGTGACGATGGTCGACCCGCTGCCGTATATGACGTACCAGCCGTTCCTGCCCGAGGTCGCGGCCGGCTCCATCGAACCGCGTCACGCGGTCGTCGCTCATCGTCGTCACCTCAAGCGCACGCACGTCATCACCGCGAAGGTCACGGGCATCGACCACGCGAACAAGGTAGCCACGATCACGCCGGAGCTCGGCGAGCCCTACGAGTTCGCCTACGACCAGATCGTCGTCACCGCCGGTGCCGTCTCGCGCACCTTCCCGATCCCCGGCATCGCCGACAACGCGATCGGACTGAAGACCATCGAAGAGGCCGTCGCCGTGCGCGACAAGCTGATCTCGAACTTCGACAAGGCTGCGGCCATCCCCGCCGGTCCGGAGCGCGACCGCCTGCTGACGACCGTCGTCGTCGGCGGTGGCTTCGCCGGCATCGAGGCGTTCGCCGAGCTGCGCTCGCTCGCCTCGTCGCTGGTGTCCAAGTACTCGCAGCTCTCCTTCGAGGACACCCACTTCCACCTGATCGAGGCGATGGGCCGCATCATGCCCGAGGTCTCGCTGAAAACCAGCGAGTGGGTGCTGAAGGATCTCGCCAAGCGCGGCGCGAACGTGCACCTGGACACCCAGGTCACTGGTGCCGTCGACGGAAACGTGGAGATTTCCACGGGCGAAGTCATCCCGACCGATCTGATCGTGTGGACCGCGGGCGTGATGGCCAACCCCACCGTCGTGCGCGGCGGTGATCTGCCCGTCGAGGAGCGCGGCCGCATCCAGACCCGCGCGGATCTGCGCGTCGGCACACCCGAGCAGCCCGTGGAGGGCGCCTGGGCCGCCGGTGATGTCTCGGCTGTCCCCGATCTCTCCGGTGGTGGCGTCGGCGGTTACTGCGTCCCCAACGCCCAGCACGCCGTGCGCCAGGCGAAGGTCCTCGCGAAGAACCTCGTCGCCGTGCTGCGCGGCGAAGGCACCAAGGAGTACTTCCACAAGAACCTCGGCGCCGTCGCGGGCCTGGGTCTGTACAACGGCGTGTTCCAGTCGGGCAACCTCGCGCTCAAGGGCTTCGTCGCCTGGGTCGCGCACCGCGGCTATCACGGACTGGCCATGCCGACGTGGGAGCGCAAGTGGCGCGTGCTGTGGGGCTGGTGGAACAACCTGTGGCTGGGTCGCGACATCGTGAACCTCGAGGCCGTGCAGCAGCCGCGAGCCGTGTTCGAGCAGTTCGCCGCGCGACCGCGACCGGCTGCGGCTCCGGCCGCTCCTGCTGCTCCCGCCTCTCCGGCGAAGGCCTCTGAGACGCCGGCGGCTCCGACGAAGGCGGATGCTGCCGAGCCCGCTGCGAAGGCTCCGGCGAAGAAAGCTCCTGCAAAGAAGGCTCCTGCGAAGAAGCCCGCTGCGAAGAAGGCTCCCGCCGCGGAGGCTCCCGCCAAGGAGCGCGTCGACGCGAAGGCCTGATCCTGATCACGTGCGATGGCCCGTCCGAGAAATCGGACGGGCCATCTGCGTATCCGCTCAGCCGCGCCCGCGCGCCACGACTCGTGGTGCCCCCACCGGGATTCGAACCCGGACTGAAGCGTGTTTAAGACGCCTGCCTCTGCCGTTGGGCTATGGGGGCCCGCGTCCAGCCTATCGACGGCCGCCGCTGCGACGGAGTGCCCGAAGTGATGAATCCGGGTACCGAACGTCATAGGGTGGGGGAGTGCTCGACCTCACCGCTGAACAGGGCTCATCCGTCGACCTGGGCCTGACTGCGGACTCCCTTGCCTGGCGCAGTCCCGAACGCTTCTGGCGCTCGATGACCGAGGCAACCGCCCGCCTGCCTGCGCCGGTCGCGGTCATCGACCGCGATGCGCTGCGGTACAACGCCATGGATCTGCTGGTGCGCGCCGGCGGCATCCCGATCCGCGTGGCCACCAAGTCGGTGCGAGTGCGCTCGGTGCTCGATGCGGTGCTCGCGCTCCCCGGCTTCCGCGGCATCCTGGCGTTCACCCTTGCCGAAGCGCTCTGGCTGGCCGCCGACCACGACGACATCGTGCTCGGCTATCCGACGGTCGATCGGGCAGGACT
>JBARWR010000204.1:0-5019 GCA_049646915.1 Microbacterium sp. | reverse complement strand
ACCTCCGCGACTGGGTCAAGGCCTGGAACGAGAACCCCAAGCCGTTCATCTGGACCAAGACCGCCGAAGACATCCTCGAATCCATCGCCAGATACCTGAAACGAATTAACGAATCAGGACACTAGCGAGAGGAGGACTGATGCCTCCCGACCTCGCTGCTGGCGCCTCGGGGGTGCGTTGGCATGACCTCTCGGCTCGTGCTGGCCGCAATGACAAGCCCGCGATCTTGATCACGGCCATCGCGTCCGGGGTACTGACCGATCCCCGAGAGGTCCGGGTCGGGCTGGAGGATGCGTGGACGACCTGCGAGTGGCCGGGCCGGGCAGCGGATTACGAGCTCTGGATGATGGTGTTTGAGCTGGCGGGGACGGACGAGCATTACCTGCGAGAGACTGCGTTACGTCCTCGCTCTGAGCTGCCCGAGACGCTCACGCTCTACCGTGCGGCGACAGAAGGGCACGAGTTGGGGCTGTCGTGGACGACGAGCTTCGAGAGGGCGCATTGGTTTGCCACGCGCATCGGTGCGATCGCCGGGGGCCATCACAGGATCTTTGGTGTCGAGGCGCCGCGCGACTGGGTGCTCGCCAACTTCCATGAGACCCGCGGCGAGAGCGAGTTCGTGCTGGACACCAGCCCGCTGACGATGGACAACCTCGAGGAGATCCTGCCCGAGGAGTGGGAGTATCTGCTTGCTGGCGAAGGAGGCTCGAGTCAGGGGTGGATCTGTTCCACCCGCTCGACCGGCTCCTCCACCTGCGCTCGTTCATCCGCGTGTCCTTGGCGGCCGTCGCGGGGCGCGTTGAGGGTGCGCAGGCGCCGGGCGAGACGGAACGGCGACATCAGCACGGCACCGACGAGGGTCCCCGCGAAGTAGACGCCGAACTTGGCTCCGTTCCACAGGAGGATGAAGAACGCGAGGTAGAGCGGCTTGGGCCATCCCAGCTCGACGAGGTGGGCGACACCGGCGGCGGCGCCCAGGTAGACCGTCGCGGTGAGCAACGAGTATCCCAGCCGTGCGCGCAGGCGCTGGCGGCGGAGGAGCTGCAGGAGCCGGTTCGTCGGGGCACCAGCCAGCTTATTGTTGGTCTTCTCGCTGGCGTTCCACAGTGAGGTGAGCATCACGGGCCTCGTTTCCACAGTCGATCACGATGTGGTCAGGGGCGACTGTGGGTGATGCTCCCAGTTCTGGGAGGGCTGCCGTGCCCGGAGTGGATGCGCCGCGCGTGGCCTGTGGATGAATCCCTGCCTACGCAACATGGTACGCCGGTTTCGCACCGCAGGGTAGGACACGGGTTACAGGCGGCGCTCTTGTGTGCGGCTCGACGGTGCAGCGGATGTGCCGTCCTCGTCCGGGATGCTCATCAACGTGTCAAGGTGGGTGCGCGCGCGTTCGTAGTCCACACGTTGGGCTTCCGTGTCTGGAATCGCGCCGAGGGCGCTGTAGGCGGTGACCCCCCAACGGTCACGGTAGGCGAGGACGACCTGGAGGTGGGCGACCTGTTCGGCGTCGAGGTGTTCGGGGAGGGGCTGGGTCCAGGGCTCGCCCCTCTCCACAGCCTGGGTGGCCAGTGTGGCGACGCGGTCGTGGATGAGCCGCTCGCGTTCGTTCAGGGCGGTGCGCATCGCCTCGCTCATCGGGCCTGCCGCTCGTGGGATGAGGCCGACGATGCGACCGGCCGCACGTCGCGGTGAGGGCTGGTAGCGGGAGGTGGCCCGCAGCATGCGATGACGCAGGATCGATCCGAGGTCCTGGACAGCATCGAGGTTGCCGGCCTGGATCACGGCCGGCAGCAGATGGTCTAGGTCGTGCCCGTCAGCCTCCAGGCGGCGCAGCTCGGCGGTGAGCACCCCGTAGGAGTCGGATTCGAGGAGATCGTCGATGGTCGACGCCGCGAGTCCGCCAGATGCGAACAGGGTGATCCATCGCTGATGTTGGGCTTCGGCGGCGAGAGTCTCGTACTCCCCGGCCAGCTGCGCCACCGACCCCCATACGTCCTGCTCGGCGGTGATCGTATGGTGGGCGGATGCCTCAGCACCGACGTGCTGGAGGATTCCGTACAGGATCGAGCGTGCCGTCATCTGGAGGTCCGCACGGTGCTGGTGCGCCTCGAGATGATGTTCGTCGGTGACGACGTACACCTGGTTCGCGTCGCGGCCGCGGGTCATGGCGACGTACAGAGACTCGCGGGTCATCTCCGGGGAAGCGACGATCGCGTGGGCGGTGTCAACGGTCATGCCCTGAGCGCGGTGAGTGGTGATTGCGTAGCCCAGCTCAAGGTCCTCGGCGACGTAGCTGGCAGGCAGGGTGATGGTCGTGCGCCACCGCGAATGCTGGCGACGCACCCGTACCGAGCCGTCGGAGTTGGTGGCGGTGATGATCCACCGGTCGCCGTTCTTAACCCAGGAGCGTCCCAAAGCGAGGTGTCGGTCGTTGCGGCGGCTGATGACCACGTCTCCGCGGGATGCCTCGTTGCCGTCATGCAGCTGCACCCCATCCGGGTCGACGCTGCCGGCGATGATGCGGTCGGTGCGTGCTCGCTCGTTCAGC
This sequence comes from Microbacterium sp., assembly GCA_049646915.1. Classification (GTDB taxonomy): domain Bacteria; phylum Actinomycetota; class Actinomycetes; order Actinomycetales; family Microbacteriaceae; genus Microbacterium. Next base: position 2,471 of record JBARWR010000204.1, on the reverse strand, counting down.
ACGGACACGGTCTCGCGGGTCTCGGCGATCAGCACGCTGCTCTTGCCCGCGTTCAGGTCTGCCTGCCACGCTCGGTAGGCGGCGTCGAGGACATTGTCGTACCCGCCGTCGTGGACCCGATCCTGGCGCAGGTAGGTGTCGATGACGTCGGTGTCGCCGATCCGCAATCCGAGGGAGGCAGCCTTTTCCCATTCGTTGCGGAACCGGCGCACGTCGGTGAGCTCCGGGGCGGGGTCACGGGCACCGACCAGCAGAGCGAACGCTCCGCCGGTGTCAACCGCGTTCAGCTGCGCCCAGTCGCCCACGAGCAGCACCTTGGCGCCGACCGACGCGGCGTGCGCGGTGATCGCGTCGAGGGTGAGGGTTCCTGCCAGACTCGCCTCGTCGATGATCACCAACTGCCCCGCTGTGAGCGACCAGGTACCGCGCCGATGCTCATAGATCCATTTCGCAGTGTTCTCCGTGTTGATGCCGAGATCCTCGGCCAGCACTTCGGCTGCGGCGGCGGACGGGGCAAGGCCGATCACGCTTCCTCGTCCGTGCTGGTGCTCCCATGCGTGGCGCAGCGCGCTCATGGTCGTGGTCTTACCCGTCCCGGCGGGCCCGACGAGGACGTCCAGCACACGGTTCGATACGGCGATCTGCGCGATCGCCTGTTCTTGGTCGACGGTCAGCGCGTGCCGGCGGCGCGTGCCGCGCGCGGCGTCCTCGATGTAACTGAGCAGCACGCCAGGAGCGGTGCGGGTCTCCGCGGCGGCCAGAAGACGGTCCTCAGCCGCGAGGACCTGCTCGGAGGAGTACACGGTGGATGCCTTCGGGCGGAACACACTCGTGCCGTCCGCGCGGCGAAACGGCGCCGGCGAGGACGCGAGCTCCGGCGGGGTGAGACGCAGCGACGTGGCCTCGGCCTGGTCGGTGATCAGTGCGACAACCGCATCGCGGTCCTGCGCGGACGCGAACCGCCACCCCATCGTCTGGCGGACAGCTTCCGCATGCAGGTTCCATCGCCGCCACGTCGCCCGCCGATTCCCGACCTCGGCAACCACCACCCGACCGAGCTCGGCGACATCCTCCAAGTGGATGTCATCGGCACGCAGCAGCGCATCCGGGCTGCTGGTCTGCAGCAGCCGTGTCGCCCACCCGGGTGCCTCTTCGCCAAGCTGTTCGGCTGCGCGTGCTCGCCAGCTGGTGGTCAGCTCGGCCAGCGAGTGCAGTTCCTTCTGGGGCCTGGTCTCCAAGGTGGCCTGCTGGCGGATTCGCCACAGCTGCCTGGTGGAGGGACGTCGTCCATGTGCAGCCACATATGCGGCGACCAGCTGCTCCTTCACATCTTCGATATCTCGGGTTCTTGAGGAGAAGTCGTCCATCAACGGTTGCGGGATCCCGGTGATCTCCCACCGTGTCATCCGGTCCGCGCCGCGTGCTCTCGCCTCCCACCCGACACCGATCATGCTGGTCAGACGATCCGAGAGCACCGCGTTGTAGTGCTCGGACAACCCTGCGACCGCTGCATGCAGCGCGCGGGAGTCCAGGGTGCGCCATTTGCCGTCAACGACTGCCTGGACCCGGTTGGCGACCACCACGTGGGTGTGCAGCTGCGGATCCCCGGTGCGTGAGTCGTAGTGGTCGTAGGCCGCTGCGACGAGCCCGCGAACCTCGACCTGCGCGACCGCGCCGCGCGGGCCAGCTGCACCGATCCGGGTCATCGCGACGTCGCGCTCGATCAGGTTGAGTACCTCGGCGATCGCGGCATGGTGCGCCTGGGCGATCAATGCCTGCACGCCACCGTCGGCGATCGCCCACAACGTGGACACTGACTTCGGGGCTGAGAAGGTCAGGTCGAAACCTGCGACCGCCGCACCGGTCGGTTTGCGCTGCTCCTCAGCGGCGATGAGCGCGGTCTGACTCGCACGCTCAGACTCCGACAACGAATCCGGCAGTCGGTCCAGGCGACGTTGGATCCGCTCCGCAGCCGAGGCATATGTGCGGTACGGGCGCCCGAGCAGCTCACCCGTGCTGGGGTCCTGCCCGCGCCCCATGAGTCTGCGCAGCTGATCCTCAGTGACCTGCTCGCCTGGTCCGAGATCACCAGCCAACCCAGCGACGCCGCGTCCGAGCCACCGCCCGGGAGGCGTCCCTGCCTCGGAGTAGTACCGGGTCAGGGCAGTGGCCGCATCCCGATCGCCGTCCCCGACAACGACCGACTCGAGCAGATACCGGTACCCCTGGCCGGCCGTCATCACCCGGATGGAGACCGTCATAGCTGGAAGGTGCGCCAGACGCCCCAGTGCCTGTCCCAACCTGCTCCGGTGCAGGACGGACTCCTAGGATTGGGGCTTCGCGATTGATGCTCCTATAGTTGTCAAGCTGCGATCTGGGTGGGTTGTTGCTGGCTGAGCCAGGCTCGGTATTGGTCGAGGAATCGGGTGTCGCGGATGGTGCCGCGTTCGATGAGTGAGATCTTGCTGGTC
>JBARWR010000203.1:0-6262 GCA_049646915.1 Microbacterium sp. | reverse complement strand
CAGCGCAAGGCCTTCGCGAACGCCGCGGGACCGACCTCGCGCAGCAGCTGCCGGCTGCCGTCGGGTGCGGGCACGCCGAGGTCGAGCTGCGGGAGCTTGTTCGCCGGATCCAGCGCGAGCGGGTTCTCGCCGTTCGGCTTGTTGACCGTCACGTCGACGAGCCAGTTCAGGATCTTGGAGCCGCGATCCTTCGACACGCGCCCGCGCAGCAGCTCGGGCCGCTCGTCGATGAACGAGGTCGACAGGTCGCCAGCCGCGAACGACGGGTCATCCAGCACGGCCTGCAGGAAGGGGATGTTCGTCGAGACGCCGCGCACGCGGAACTCCGCAAGAGCCCGACGCGCCCGCGACACGGCGCTCTCGAAGGAGCGCCCGCGGCAGATGAGCTTGGACAGCATCGAGTCGAAGTAGGGGCTGATCTGGGAGCCCGCCGCGGTGGTGCCGCCGTCCAAGCGGATGCCGGCGCCGCCCGGCGAGCGGTAGGTGGTGATCTTTCCGGTGTCGGGGCGGAAGCCCTGGGTCGGGTCCTCGGTGGTGATGCGGCACTGCAGCGCGGCGCCGTGCAGCTGGATGTCGTCCTGCTCGAGGGCGAGCTCGGTGAGGGTGGCACCGGCGGCGATCTGCATCTGCGCTCGCACGAGGTCGACGTCCGTGACCTCCTCGGTCACGGTGTGCTCGACCTGGATGCGCGGATTCATCTCGATGAACACGACCTCGCCGGTGCGCGGCCCCTCGGTCTCGAGCAGGAACTCGACGGTGCCGGCGTTCTGGTAGCCGATGGAGCGCGCGAATGCGATGGCGTGCCGGTGCAGGTCGCTGCGGAGGCCCTCATCGAGGTTCGGCGCGGGAGCGATCTCGACGACCTTCTGGTGACGGCGCTGCACCGAGCAGTCCCGCTCGTACAGGTGGATGGTGCTGCCCTGCCCGTCGGCGAGGATCTGCACCTCGATGTGCCGGGGCCGCAGGACCGCCTGCTCGAGGAACATCCGAGAATCGCCGAAGGCCGCTCCGGCCTCGCGCATGGCCTCGGCCAATGCGGGAGCGAGATCGCCCTTGGTCTCGACCTTGCGCATGCCGCGCCCGCCGCCGCCGGCGACGGCCTTCGCGAACAGCGGAAAGCCGATCTCGTCGGACTGCGCGACCAGCGCGTCGACGTCATCGGATGCTTCGGTCGAGCGCAGCACCGGCACACCGGCCTCGATGGCGTGCCGCTTGGCCTCGACCTTGTTGCCCGCCATCTCCAGCACGTGCGAGGGCGGGCCGATGAAGGTGATCCCGGCCGCCGCGGCCCTCTCCGCCAGCTCAGGGTTCTCGGACAGGAACCCGTACCCGGGGTAGATGGCGTCGGCTCCGGCATCCAGAGCGACCTTGATGATGCCTTCGATATCCAGGTAGGCCTGCACGGGGTGTCCGCGCTCGCCGATCTCGTAGGCTTCATCGGCCTTCAGACGATGCAGGGAGCCGCGGTCCTCATAGGGGAAGACGGCGACGGTTCGCGCGCCCACTTCGTATGCCGCGCGGAAGGCGCGGATCGCGATCTCACCGCGGTTGGCCACCAGGATCTTCTGGAACATGCACACCTCTTCAGAGGTTGTTGCGCGCCGAACAGCACGCGCGGGGCGGGGGCTGAGTGTCTCCTCAGACTAGGGCACGGTAACGTGTACGACGTGCACGTACTCAGCGTCAGCTCCCTCAAAGGAGGCGTCGGGAAGACGACCGTGACTCTCGGTCTCGCTTCCGCCGCCTTCGCCCGCGGCATCCGCACCCTCGTGGTCGACCTCGACCCGCAGTCGGATGTCTCCACCGGTATGGACATCCAGATCGCCGGCAGGCTGAACATCGCCGACGTGCTGGAGAACCCCAAGGAGAAGATCGTCCGCCAGGCGATCACCACCAGCGGCTGGGCGAAGGTGCACCCGGGCACCATCGATCTGCTCATCGGCAGCCCGTCCGCCATCAACTTCGACGGCCCGCATCCGAGCGTGCGCGACGTGTGGAAGCTCGAGGAGGCACTGGCGACCGTCGAGGGCGAGTACGACCTCGTGCTGATCGACTGCGCCCCGTCGCTGAACGCACTCACCCGCACGGCCTGGGCCGCCAGCGACCGCGTCATGGTCGTCACCGAGCCCGGACTGTTCTCGGTCGCCGCGGCAGACCGCGCCCTGCGCGCCATCGAGGAGATCCGCCGCGGTCTCTCCCCTCGCCTGCAGCCGCTGGGCATCGTGGTCAACCGCGTGCGCCCGCAGTCCATCGAGCACCAGTTCCGCATCAAGGAGCTGCGCGACATGTTCGGCCCGCTGGTGCTGGCCCCGCAGCTGCCCGAGCGCACCTCGCTCCAGCAGGCGCAGGGGGCGGCGAAGCCGCTGCACATCTGGCCAGGAGACTCCGCTCAAGAGCTGGCCGCCGACTTCGACCTGCTGCTGGATCGCATCATCCGCGCCGGTCGTGTGTCCGTCCCGGAGACCGGCGTCCAGGCCTGACGCTTCGATCCATCGAGGGCGTCCCTGAGCCTGTCGGGCAGCGCGCAGCGCTGGTCGGAGTGGGGCGCGAAGGGTCAGGCGGTGCGCTTGGAGCGGCGCGCTGCTAGCTCGTCGACCGGATCCGGTGCCGTGGAATCGAACTCGACGAGCGTCGACTCGACCTCACGCAGGACCTTGCCGACGGCGATCCCGAAGACGCCCTGTCCGCGACTGACGAGGTCGATGACCTCGTCGTTCGAGGTGCACAGGTAGACCGATGCGCCATCGCTCATCAGCGTGGTGCCGGCGAGGTCGCGGATGCCTGCCATGCGCAGCTGCTCGACGGCGGTGCGGATCTGCTGCAGGGAGATGCCGGTGTCCAGCAGCCGCTTGACGAGCTTGAGGACGAGGATGTCGCGGAAGCCGTAGAGCCGCTGGGATCCCGAGCCGGATGCCCCGCGGACCGTGGGCACCACCAGCTCGGTGCGGGCCCAGTAGTCCAGCTGACGGTACGTGATGCCCGCCGCCCGTGCGGCCACCGCACCACGGTAGCCGACCTCGTCGTCCATCGCGGGCAGCCCGTCGGTGAAGAGGAGTTCGGTGACGAACCGCGGGTCGCCTGTCAGCTCATCCGCATTCATACGTTGTCCTCTCCCTTAACGATTACCTCAACGCTAGAGCAGCACCCCCGACCGGGCAATGACATCCGCACCGGCCGGAAGGTGTGTCGCAACCCGTTCGTTACGAAAGGGCTCGATCCAGCGCCTGGCGCACCATCAGGCTGCGCACTTCGTCGATGTGCGTGGCCAGCTCGGGGGCGAGCTCCGCGGCTCTTCCCCGGGATGCGGCATCCGTGCGGCGCAGCAGCGTGGACAGCGCGGATTCGATGAGCGCGGCCTCGCGTTCGGCGTTCTGACGAAGACTCCGCAGGTGTCGGGGTTCGATACCGTGGCGGGCGAGGGTGACCAGGCCCGCCAGCAGTGACGACGCCTGGTCGGTGTAGTGCTCGGCGGCGGGTATCAGCCCGGCGCTGATCGCGTCGTTCAGCAGCTGAGGTGTGGCACCGGTGCGGGCGATCAGCTCGTCGCGACGGTGGCGCCGGGTGGGCGGGGTGATCGAAGGGGGCGCGATGCCGCCCCAGCCCTCCCCCTTCACCTCGGCCTCGTCCAGCTGCTCGCGGATGACGCTGAGCGGAAGATAGTGATCGCGCTGCAGGGTGAGCGCGGTGCGCAGCCGATCCAGGTCGGATGCCGAGAACTTGCGGTAACCGGACTCGGTGCGCGACGGGCTGACGATCCCCTGCACTTCGAGGAAGCGCAGCTTGCTGGAGGTCAGCTGAGGGAACTCGGGGGTGAGACGGGCCAGGACCTGCCCGATGCTGAGAAGCCCGGTGGGCGCGGAGCGCTCGCGGGCGGCACCGGCCGCCGGCATCAGTGGTTCGCCAGGTCGATCGGGGAGGCGAAGAAGTTCATCCTGAACTTGCCGATGCGCAGCTCGTAGCCGTTCTGCAGCTCGCTGCGGTCCACACGCTCGCCATCGACATAGGTGCCGTTCAGCGAACGCTGGTCGATGATCTCGAACACGGAGCCGGATCGCGTGATCTCGGCATGACGACGCGACACCGTCACGTCGTCGAAGAAGATGTCGGCCTCGGGATGACGGCCCACCGTCGTCACGTCGGCGTCGAGCAGGTAGCGAGCGCCGGCGAGAGCGCCGGCTCGAACCAGCAGGAGCGCGGAGCCGGACGGAAGGGCGGCGATCGCGGCGCTCTCGGTCTCGGTCAGATCTGCGCCGAACGGCACGAAGGAGAGGTCCGATTCGTGACCGAACGTCTGTGTCACATCGTGTCGCTGCTCGCCGCTGCGATGGATCGCGCCTCCGGCGCCGATCGTGCTGTCATCTGTCACGGTTCTCCCTCCTCCGGCCCTTCAGCCTATCTGATCGGGTCGGGTGCCCGGGAGACCGATCCACCCATTCTTCGTCGCCGGCGGACGGCGTGCGCCGCCGTGCAGACGATAGGATTGAGCACATGCCACATTACGATGTCGTCATCCTCGGCGCGGGCCCTGGCGGATACGTCGCCGCCGTCCGCAGCGCCCAGCTAGGCCTGTCCACCGCGATCATCGAGGAGAAGTACTGGGGCGGTGTGTGTCTGAACGTCGGATGCATCCCCTCCAAGTCCCTCCTGAAGAACGCTGAGGTCGCGCACACGTTCACCCACAAGGCCGAGTTCTTCGGCATCTCTGGTGACGTGCACTTCGATTTCGGCGCGGCATTCGACCGCAGCCGCAAGGTCTCGGACACCCACGTCAAGGGCATCCATTACCTGATGAAGAAGAACAAGGTGACCGAGTACGACGGTCGCGGAACGTTCACCGGGCCCAAGGCCATCTCGGTGGCGAAGTCGGACGGCACGACCGAAGAGGTCACCTTCGACAACGCCATCATCGCCACGGGTTCGACCGTGCGCCTGCTGCCCGGTGTGCAGCTCAGCGAGAACGTGGTCACCTACGAGGAGCAGATCCTCGCCCGCGAGCTGCCCGAGTCGATCGCGATCGTCGGCGCCGGTGCCATCGGCATGGAGTTCGCCTACGTGCTGGTGAACTACGGCGTGAAGGTCACCGTCATCGAGTTCCTGGACCGCGCGCTGCCGAACGAGGACGCCGAGGTCTCCAAGGAGATCCAGCGTCAGTACAAGAAGCTCGGCGTCGACATCCTCACCTCCACCGCGGTCAAGACCGTGACGGACAACGGCTCCTCGGTGCACGTCACGTACGAGACCCGTGACGGCAAGGCGGGCGAGCTCGACGCGGGCAAGGTGCTCATGTCCGTCGGATTCGCGCCGAACATCGAGGGCTTCGGACTCGAGGCGACCGGCGTGAAGCTCACCGAGCGCGGCGCGATCGACATCGACGACCACATGCGCACGAACGTCGAGGGCATCTACGCCATCGGCGATGTGACCGCCAAGCTGCAGCTGGCGCACGTCGCCGAGGCGCAGGGCGTCGTCGCCGTCGAGACCATCGCCGGCGCCGAGACGCAGACGCTGGGCGACTACCGGATGATGCCGCGCGCCACGTTCTGCCAGCCGCAGGTGGCCAGCTTCGGCCTCACCGAGGAGCAGGCCAGGGCCGAGGGACGCGAGATCAAGGTCGCGAAGTTCCCGTTCAGCGCGAACGGCAAGGCGAACGGCCTCGGCGAGCCGATCGGTTTCGTCAAGCTCATCGCGGATGCCGAGCACCTCGAGCTCATCGGCGGCCACCTGATCGGCCCGGACGTCTCCGAGCTGCTGCCCGAGCTGACCCTGGCCCAGAAGTGGGATCTGACGGCGCTCGAGGCCGCCCGCAACGTGCACACCCACCCGACGCTGTCGGAGGCGCTGCAGGAGGGCTTCCACGGCCTCGCCGGCCACATGATCAACCTCTGAGCCGACCAGCTTCAGACGCACAGCACGAGAGCCCGGTCCCGCGGACCGGGCTCTCGTCGTTCCCGCTCACAGACCTCCCATGGTGACCAGTGCGGCCGCGCGTTCGCGCAGCGGCGCTGAGCCGAGCAGACGGATGGCGCTCTCTCGGACAAGCTGCCCGGCCGGCGATGCCGGAGCACCCATCGCCATGTAGAACGCGGATCTGCGCTGGGCACCGGCGGCGCGTGCGGATGCGCGTCGCCCGTAACCCTCGAGATCCGCCGTTCCGCTGCGCAGCCCGTCGATCAGCTGAGTCGCGAGCATCACCGCATCCGACCAGCCGAGGTTCATGCCCTGCCCGCCGATCGGGCTGATCTCGTGCGCGGCGTCGCCGAGC
>JBARWR010000202.1:0-2429 GCA_049646915.1 Microbacterium sp. | reverse complement strand
AAGCTGCGCACCATGGCTCGCGTCGCCGGAAACCGCGAGCCGAGCCGACAGCTCGCGCAGCGCCTGGGCATGAAGGACTGGCAGGTCGACCGCGCCCGTCGCGACCTGAGTGGCTGGAACGAGCGGTCGCTGGGCATGGCGATCCAGGCCACCGCTCGGGCGGATGCCGAGGTCAAGGGCGCCGCACGCGACCCGATCTTCGCCCTGGAGCGCATGGTCGCCGTCATCGCCACCCGCGAGCCCTTCGCTTCGACTCGCTGACGCCCGCTCAGGTCACGCGAAGCGGCGAAGGCGCGAAGAAGGCCCGCCCCGAAACGGGACGGGCCATTCTCACGTCCTTCGACAGGAACGCAAAGCTCAGAGAGCGGCGACCTGCTTGGCGATGGCCGACTTGCGGTTGCTCGCCTGGTTCTTGTGGACGACGCCCTTGCTGACGGCCTTGTCGAGCTTGACCGATGCGACCTTGAGGGCGGCCTCAGCGGCGGCCTTGTCTCCGGCGCTGACGGCCTCGCGGGTCTTGCGGACGAGGGTCCGCAGCTCGCTCTTGACGGCCTTGTTGCGCTCCTGCGCCTTCAGGTTGGTCTTGTTGCGCTTGATCTGCGACTTGATGTTTGCCACGTGTGGACGCTTTCTGTCTGGATGATTATCGGATGCTGCAGACGAGAGAGGGCGCCGACAGCGGTCGTGAGGGACGAACCCACACGCAAGCCAAGAGTCAATGTTACCAGCACTGGGCCGCAGCATCGAACTGCACCGATCCTGACGACCTGCGCGGGATTCAGTCGCACAGATCACGGTACTGGGTGCAGAATCAACGGTATACCCGGACAACGCTGTCAGAGGAGAACGATGACTTCCCCGCACCCCGCACCGATCGAAGCGCCCGGATTGCGCTGGTCCACCGCCACAGCAGCCTTCCAGATCGAGGGATCCCGCGCCGCCGACGGCCGCGGTCGCTCGATCTGGGACGACTTCGTCGACCGGCCCGGTGCCGTCATCGACGCGAGCACGGCCGACCCCGCCTGCGACAGCTACCGGCGGGTCGCCGAAGACCTCGAACTGGTCGCAGGACTCGGCGTGGACCGGTACCGCTTCTCGATCCCGTGGGTGCGCGTCCAGCCCGGCGGCACCGGCAACGCGAACGCGGCGGCCCTCGATCATTACTCCCGCCTGGTCGACGGTCTGCTGGAGCGCGGCGTGACGCCGTTCCCGACGCTGTACCACTGGGAGCTGCCCAGTGAGATCGAGGCCGCCGGGGGCTGGCTCGAGCGTGACACTGCCGAGCGCTTCGCGGACTACGCCGCCCTCGTCGCCGAGCGGCTGGGGGACCGCGTGCGCAGCTGGTACACGCTGAACGAGCCCGCCATGACCACACTGCAGGGATACGGCACCGGAGAACTCGCACCGGCCCGACAGCTGCTCTTCGGGGCGATGCCTACGGTGCATCACCAGCTGCTCGCGCACGGCAGGGCCGCCGCCGTGCTGCGCGCGGCCGGTGCCACTCAGGTCGGCCTCACCAACAACCACACCCGGGTTCTGCCGGCCAGCGGTTCCGAGGCCGACCTCATGGCAGCTTTCCTGTATGACACGATCCACAACAGGATGTTCTCCGAGCCGCTGCTCGCCGGCGCCTATCCCGACGTCGAGGCGCTCGGGCTGCCGCCGATGCCCGTGCAGGACGGCGACCTGCAGCTAATCGCGGCATCCCTGGACTTCTACGGCGTCAACTTCTACAACCCGACCACCGTCGCCGCCGCTGCCAAGGAGAGCCCGCTGCCCTTCGACCTGCTGCCGACCCCGGATGCCCCTGTCACCGGGTTCGGCTGGCCCATCGCCCCCGACGCACTGCGGGACCTCCTCCTGGACCTGACGCACCGGCATCCCGACATGCCGCCGATCGTGATCGGCGAGAACGGCGCCTCCTTCCCGGAGCCGAGCACGGCCGGACGCGTGCAGGACGACGACCGCATCGCCTACCTGAGCGCGCACCTCGCCGCCGTGCAGGAGGCGATGGCACAGGGCGTGCGCGTCGAGGAGTACACGGTCTGGTCGCTGATGGACAACTTCGAGTGGGCTGATGGCTACACCCAGCGCTTCGGCCTGGTGCATGTCGACTTCGACTCCGGCATCCGCACGCCGAAGGCCTCGTACGACTGGTACCGCGATCTCATCCGCGCATCGCGGGTCGAAGGCGGGGAACGCCGATGACCGGCACGGCCCGCGTGGGCGCGGGATGGATGACGCTGTTCACCCTCGCCTGGCTCGCCATCTGGACGGTGCAGCTCACCCCCGTGCAGCTCCTGCTGCCCCTGCAGTTGGACACACCGGAGGACGACTGGATCCGCGGCGTGGTCTCCTCGGGCCTGGTGCTCGGCGTCGGCGGCCTCGCCGGCATCATCGCCGGCCCCCTCGTCGGCGCGATCTCCGAC
>JBARWR010000201.1:0-4608 GCA_049646915.1 Microbacterium sp. | reverse complement strand
CGCCCGCGCCGAGCAGGGCGACCGGGCGCTGAGCGGGTTCGATGAGGGCGTGCACGCCGGTCTCGGGCGGATGATCGCCGAGCTGCGCGACATCCGCACGGGTGAGCCGGCGGATGCCGCGCCGCCGGCACCTGCACGAGAAGATGTCTTCCTCCCGTCGATCGGGATCGGCATCCGCGAGCGGGCAGGCCTCGGCGTCGTCGTCAAGAGCGGCCACAACGGCGAGAACCACAATCACAACGACCTGGGCTCGATCGCGGTCGCCGTCGACGGCGTGCCGCTGCTGCCGGACCTCGGCCGGGCCACCTACCGGTCGGAGACGTTCTCGGACCGGCGCTACGAGCTGTGGAACATGCGCAGCGACTGGCACTCGACGCCGCTTCCGCGTGGTGCCGTGCAGCTGCCCGGGGCGCAGTGGCGCTCCGAGGTGACGGCCGTCGATGACGGCTGGCGGGTCGACCTGACGGAGGCGCACCCGGGCGGGGACCGCTGGGTGCGCACCGTGCGGGTGACGGATGCCGGGATGAGTGTGCTCGACGAGTCCGCCGCGCTCGCCGATGCCGCGACGCGGATCGTCGTCGTGTGCGCGGGAGTTCCGGTCCGCCGGGACGACGGCCGTGTGCTCGTGGCGGGCAGGCACGGATCCCGCGGGCTGCTGCTCGCCTTCGATCCCGCCCAGGTGGAGTTCGAGACCGTCGAGGTCGATGATCCGTACCTGCGGCATTCGTGGGGAGAACGGGTGACGCGGATGCTGTTCGCGCCGGCATCCGGACTGACGTGGGAGATGAAGGGAGAGGCATCATGACCGAATCGGAGAATCGCCCGGTGTTCGGGATCGCCCGTCGCGAGCGGATCATGGATCAGCTGCGGACGGCGGGAGCCGTGCGGGTGGCGGATCTCGCGCGTGAGTTCGCCGTGTCGGAGCTGACTGTGCGGCGCGACATCGGCGAGCTCGCCGATCGGGGACTGGTGACCCGGGTGCACGGCGGTGCGACCCTGCGCAGTCGGCTGGACACCACGGTCGCGCCGCGGGCCTCCTCCGGCGGGCCGCGCTATCGGGTGGGGATGGTGGTGCCGTCGCTGAGCTACTACTGGCCCCAGATCGTGATCGGGGCGCGGGCCGCCGCGACCGAACTCGGGGTGCAGCTGGTGCTGCGCGGCGCCAGCTACGAGGCTGCCGATCAACGCCGCCAGATCAGTTCGCTCATCGACTCCGGCGGCTTCCACGGTCTGATCGTGGGCCCCGAGAACCAGGGCCCTGACGGGCACGCGCTGCTGAGCTGGCTCGAGCAGCTGCCGGTGCCGTCGGTGCTCGTCGAGCGCCAGGCGCCGTCCTCGCTCGCCCTGACCCGATTGGAGTGGGTGACCACGGATCACGTGTTCGGCGGGTACCAGGCCGCATCGCACCTGGCTGCGCTGGGGCATCGGTCGGTCGGACTGCTCACTTCTTCGCAGTCGCCGACATCCGGTCAGCTGCGGCGCGGCTGGGCGAAGGCCGTGGAGGAGCTGGGCCTGGTGCAGACCGTCGATCTGAACGCGTCGCTGGATTCGCGGGAAGGCGATGAGCGCGCGGAATTCATCGATCGGATGCTCGATCAGCTGCGCGAGACCGGCACCACAGCGATGATGATCCACTCCGATCCGCAGGCGCTTCTGGTGCAGCAGCACGCGATCGACCGTGGATGGTCGCTTCCCGAAGAGCTGTCCATCATCGCGTACGACGACGAGGTCGCCGAGAACGGCGCTCCGCCCATCACCGCGTTGCGCCCGCCGAAGCAGCATGTGGGTCGCCGCGCGGTCGAGATGATGCTCGCACGGCTGGTCGAGGGGCCGTCGCGCCCGGTCGAGCGCGTGCAGGTCGTGCCGGTGCTGTATTCGAGGGAGTCGACCGTCGGCATCTGAGACCGGAGGTGCGGGGAATGGTTGACCGACGGCAATTGTTGAGGAACATCAACTAATGCTGTATCGTTGACGAAGATCAACCATTATCTGCAGGAGACCCCTCTTTTGAACTCCACCACATCCACCGCGCCCGATTCCGTGCGCTCGGCCCGCGAGGTCTTCACCGCGATCTCCGGCCTCATCGTCGGCATGTTCGTGGCCGTGCTCTCGGGCACGGTCGTCTCGACCTCGCTTCCCGTCATCATCGCCGACCTCGGCGGAACCCAGGCCCAGTACACCTGGGTCATCACCGCCAGCCTGCTGGCCACGGCCGTCACCACCCCGATCTGGGGCAAGCTCGCCGACCTCGTCGATCGCAAGGTGCTCGTCCAGCTCTCGCTGGTCCTGTTCACCGTCGGCACGGTCATCGCCGGCTTCTCCACCGACACCAACATGCTCATCGCGGTGCGCGTCATTCAGGGCATCGGCGTCGGCGGGCTCATGTCGCTCGTCATGGTCGCCGTCGCGTTGATCATCTCGCCGCGTGAGCGCGGCAAGTACATGGGTGTCGTCGGCGGCATCATGGCCCTCGCCACGATCGGCGGCCCGCTGCTCGGCGGGTTCATCACCGACGTGATGGGCTGGCGCGCCAACTTCTTCGTCGGCGTCCCGTTCGCGATCGTCGCCCTCATCCTGCTGCAGGTCACCCTGCACCTGCCCAAGCCGCAGAACGTCAAGGTGTCGATCGACTACCTCGGCATCGTGCTGCTGATGGTCGGCGTCTCGGGTCTGCTGATCTGGGTGTCGCTGGGCGGCAACCAGTTCGACTGGGACTCCGTGACCAGCTACGCGCTGGGCATCGGCTCGGCTGTCGCCATCGTGGCGTTCGTGATCGTCGAGATGCTCGTCAAGGAGCCGATCATCCCGATGTCGCTGTTCCGCAACCGCACCTTCACCCTGTCGGTCGTCGCATCGATCGCCATCGGCGTGTCGATGTTCGCGACCGCCGTGTTCCTCGCGCAGTACTTCCAGCTCGCGCGTGGCGCGACGCCGACCGAGTCGGGTCTGATGACCATTCCGATGATCATCGGCCAGATGGGCGCGTCGATCATCATCGGCCAGTTGGTCAGCCGGTTCGGCAAGTGGAAGAGCTGGATGATTCTCGGCTCCGTCCTCGCGCTCGTCGGCGTGACTCTGATGTCGACGCTGCGCTACGACACCCCGTTCCCGCTCGTCGCGACCTACATGTTCGTGCTCGGCGCCGGCCTCGGCATGGTCATGCAGAACCTCACGCTGATCGTTCAGAACGACACTCCGCCTCAGCAGCTGGGTGCCGCGTCGTCGGGTGTCAACTTCTTCCGCACGATCGCCGGCACCATCGGCGTCACGATCATGGGCTCGATCCTCGCCACCAACGTCGCGACCTACGTCACTGACGGGCTCGGCAAGTTCGTGCCGAAGAGTCCTGATGAGATCACCGCGATGAAGCATCTTGCGTCCGGCAACGTGCCGAACATCTCCGAACTGCCGGACAGCATCCGTTCCGTCGTCGAGGCGGCGTACGGGCACGGCATCGCCGATGCCTTCATGGTCGCCATCCCGCTGGCTGTGATCGGTGTGCTCGCGATCGCGTTCATCCGCAACAAGCCGCTGTCGACGAAGAACTCCGCCGAGCAGCTGCGCGAGCAGGTCGAGGAGTCCGCGATCGACGTCGCCGGCGCCGAGGTGGGGGCTGTCACCGGCAGCATCCGTGTCGTCGACGGCACGACCGAGGCGGCCTCCGGAACGGTGCTGGTGCTCGAGCGCGAGGACGAGGACGAGGAGCCTGTGCGCTGATATGGACACCGACACCGTCGACGACGTGCTCGCGGATTTCCAGGGGCATCTGAACCTGATCTTCGCGCGCGCGCGGACGATGTGGCGGGAGTCCGCCGCGCGGATGCACCCCGAGCTGCAGCCCGCCGGCTACAAGCTGCTCGCATTCATCTCGCGGACGGGTCCCACCAACGCCCATCAGCTCGCCGAGCGCTTCGAGATGGACAAGTCGATGGTCAGCAGGCAGATCCGGATGCTGGAGGACTTCGACCTCCTCGAGTCGCGTCCGGACGAGCACGACGGCCGGCTGCGGGTGCTCACCGCGACGCCGGGGGCATGCGACATGCTGGCGGAGCTGCGCAAGGAGCATGCCGAGCGCATACGGAAGGTTCTCGCCGGGCTCACCGCCGACGAGGTGAAGGCCGCGTCCAAGGCCTTCCGCCTGCTCGCCGAGATCTGAGGCGCCGAAGGCCCGCTGTCGATTCGGCAGCGGGCCTTCGCCGTACACTGACGGCTATGACAGCTCTGCCCGGGGATCCCGACGCGCACACCTCGGATGGACTCGACGGGCCGCAGCTGGACGATGCGATCACGCGCGTGGAGCGGGAACTCGGCCGGCTGTTCGCACGCATCCGCATCAGCTGGCGCGAGGCCGCGACGACCGTTCATCCGGACCTGCAGCCACTGGGCTATCAGGTGCTCGTCTCGATCCTCAGCGGCGAGGCGACCACAGCCGGGGCGATCGTGGAGCGACTGCAGACCGACAAATCGGCGGTCAGCAGGCAGGTGCGCCAGTTGACCGAGCTGGGGCTGGTCGAGAGCATCCGCGATCCGGAGGACCGGCGCGCCCGCACGCTGGCGGCCACCGATCTCGCCAAGGAGCGCGTGGCGATCGCCCGGGCGGCCTACCAC
>JBARWR010000200.1:0-2977 GCA_049646915.1 Microbacterium sp. | reverse complement strand
ATCCGCGGAGCCGCCGCCCATGCCGCCCGCGACCGGGACTCCCTTGCGGATGTCGAGATGCACTCCGTCGGTGACGCCGGCGGTCTGGGCGAGCAGCCTGGCCGCGCGCAGCGCCAGGTTGCGGTCGTCCAACGGCACCCCCGAGACGTCCACCCTGCCGGAGACCTCCAGCGAGAAACCGTCCGAGGGCGACGCATAGACGTCCTCGTACAGGGACACCGCCTGGAAGACCGTCGCCAGTGCGTGGTAGCCGTCGTCGCGGCGCGGCCCGACGCCCAGGTAGACGTTGATCTTGCCGGGCGCGCGCACGTGCACGGCATCCGTGCGTCCTGTCCTGCTCACGCCTCGCCCCCGATCCGGATCACAGGTCGGACGAGACCGACCAGAGGTTGACGTCGATGCCGTGCGAGAGCGCATCGATCGCGGTGAGCTCCTCGTCGGAGAACTCCGGGCCGGTGACTGCTGCGATGTTCTCGTCGAGCTGCTCAGGACGCGAGGCGCCGATCAGAGCCGAGACCACCACGGGGTCGCGCAGCGTCCACTGCAGGGCCATCTGCGCGAGGCTCTGACCGCGCTCGGCCGCGATCTCGTTGAGGCCGCGCAGCACGGCGAGGCCCTCCTCGGTGAGGGGGCGATCCGGCAGCGACCCGCGCTTCTGGGCGCGCACGGCCGTGCCATCGGCGAGGTACTTGTCCGTCAGCAGGCCCTGAGCGAGCGGGGTGAACGCGATCGCGCCGATGCCCTCGCTGCGCAGTGTGTCGGTGAGGCCTTCTTCGACCCAGCGGTTCAGGATCGAGTACGACGGCTGGTGGATCACCAGCGGCGTGCCCAGCTCCCGTGCGACGGCCACGGCAGCCTCGGTGCGCTCGGCGCTGTACGAGGAGATGCCCACGTAGAGCGCCTTGCCCTGACGCACCAGGGTGTCCAGCGCCCCGATGGTCTCCTCGACGGGGGTGACCGGGTCGACGCGGTGCGAGTAGAAGATGTCCACGTACTCCAGGCCCATGCGCGTCAGCGACTGCTCGGCGCTGGCCAGAATGTACTTGCGGCTGCCGAGGTCTCCGTACGGCCCTGGCCACATGTCGTAGCCGGCTTTCGAGGAGATGATCAGCTCATCGCGGTACGGGGCGAAGTCCTCGGCGAACAGGCGCCCGAAGTTCTTCTCGGCAGAGCCGTACGGCGGGCCGTAGTTGTTGGCCAGGTCGAAGTGCGTGATGCCGTTGTCGAACGCATGCCGCAAAAGGGCGCGCTGGTTGTCGAGGGGGATGTTGTCACCGAAGTTCCACCACAGGCCGAGCGAGATCGGCGGCAGGTACAGGCCGGAGGAGCCCCCCTGGCGGTACGCGAACCGCTGGTAACGGTCGCTTGCCGCGGCATAGGGACGGTGGAGCTCCGGCACGCCGGAGCTGAAGCGGGGATCGGTCACGATGCCAGGCTAGTCCACCTGGTCAGGCCCGTTCGGGCGCGACGAGGGCGATGCGGTGGTAGTCGTCGACGGTGAGATCCTCGCCGCGCGCGGTCGGTGCGACGCCGGCTGATTCCAGCACCACGGATGCTTCCGCGGAGCTGCCGAAGATGCCGGAGAGCGCCTGACGCAGCATCTTGCGCCGCTGGTTGAACGCGGCATCCACGATCGCGAACGTGCGCCGGCGCTCATCCTCGCTGCCCCGCGGCTCGGCATCGCGGTGGAAGCCGACCAGCAGGCTGTCCACGTTCGGCACGGGCCAGAACACCTGTCGCGAGACGGTGCCGCGCAGCTGCCACGGCCCGTACCAGGCGGCCTTGACGCTGGGGGTGCCGTAGATCTTCGAACCCGGCTTCGCCGCCAGTCGCTCGGCCACCTCGGCCTGCACCATCACCACGCCGCGCTGCAGACTCGGGAAGGTCTCCAGGAAGTGCAGCAGCACCGGCACCGACACGTTGTACGGCAGGTTCGCGACCAGCACCGTCGGATCGTTCGGCAGCTCGGTGACGCGCATGGCATCCGCATCCACCACCGTCAGAGCCCCCTCGGGCACGCCGCGCTCGGCGGCGGTCTGCGGCAGCCGCTCGGCCAGGCGGTGGTCGATCTCGACGGCCGTCACGGATGCTCCGGTCTCGAGCACCGCGAGGGTCAGCGATCCGAGGCCCGGGCCGATCTCGACGACCCGCTCCCCCGCCTGCACATCAGCGGCCTGCACGATCTTGCGGACGGTGTTGGCGTCCACGACGAAGTTCTGCCCGAGCTTCTTCGTCGGGATCACATCGAGTTCGGCGGCGAGGCGGCGGATCTCGGTGGCGCCGAGCAGGGAGACGGTCATGTGTCCATTCTCACGTATGAGGCGGCGCCGCCTAGGATCGACCGGGTGACCGGAATGGGAGAACTCATCGCGCCGAAGCGTCTCGGGCGGGATTTCCGCTGGCTGATGTCGGCCGCCTGGACCAGCAACATCGGCGATGGCATCGCCCTGGCGGCCGCCCCACTGCTGATCGCTTCGATGACCTCCTCGCCCATCCTGGTCGCCTCCGGTGCCATGCTGCAGTTCCTGCCGTGGCTGCTGTTCGGGCTGCACGCCGGTGCGATCGCCGACCGTGTGGAACGGCGGATGCTGGTGATGCTCGCCCACGGCATCCGTGCGATCGTCGTGCTGGCGCTGGTGGCGTTCCTCGTGACCGGCACGGCGAACATCGTGATCGTGCTGGCCGTGTCGTTCCTGTACGGCACGGCCGAGGTCTTCGCCGACACAACCAGCAGCACCCTGCTGCCGATGATGGTGAAGCCCGCCGATCTCGGCATCGGCAACGCCCGACTGCAGGCCGGCTTCCTGGTCGCCAATCAGCTCGCCGGGCCCCCGCTCGGCGCGTTCCTGTTCGCCGTGGGAACGTTCTGGCCGTTCCTCGCACAGGTACTGGCCGTGTCCGTCGCGCTGGTGCTGATCTCGCGGATCGCCCGGCAGCCGGTTCCGGCACGCGCGGCGTCCGGCGCGGACGGTCCGCC
>JBARWR010000199.1:0-1651 GCA_049646915.1 Microbacterium sp. | reverse complement strand
GTCGCACCCGGTGTCGACATCGGCGACCACGACGGCGCGACCATCTCGCTCGCCGAGGCCAGGCGCCTGCGCGCGGCGACATCCGCTCCGGACGCGCCGACCGAGGTCATGCCGACGCTGCCCGGCGACGCGACGGGATCGACCTCCGCACGGATCCGACTCTCGACGGGCCAGGTGGTCGACCTGGACCGCACGGTCATCATCGGACGCAAGCCGCGTTCCACCCGCGCCAGCGGCTCCACCATGCCGCACCTGATCGCCGTCGACAGCCCCGAGTCGGACATCTCCCGCAACCACCTGGAGGTGCGGCCGGAGGGCGATTCCGTGGTCGTGATCGACCTGCACACCACGAACGGCTCCACGCTCCTGCGCCCCGGCGCGGATCCGGTGCGCCTGCACCCCGGCGAGCAGACGCTCGTGCTGGGCGGCGACGTCATCGACGTGGGTGACGGCGTGACGGTCATGATCGAGGAATTCGGATGACGCGCGCCCCATCGCCGCCGCCCGAGCTCCCGGGGTTCACCTATGTGCGCCCTCTGGGCACGGGCGGCTTCGCCGACGTCTTCCTCTACGAGCAGCAGCTGCCCAAGCGCGAGGTCGCCGTCAAGGTCCTCCTGGCCGACCGCCTGACCGCGGGCGCCGCCGAGGAATTCACCAACGAGGCGAACGTGATGGCGCTGCTCTCCACGCATCCGGCCATCGTCACCATCTACCAGGCGGGCGTGGCGGACGACGGCCGCCCCTACCTCGTGATGGAGTACTGCCCGAAGCCCAACCTGCAGATCCGCACGCGCAAGGAACCGTTCTCCGTGGCCGAAGCGCTGCGCGTCGGCGTGCAGGTCAGCGGAGCGGTGGAGACCGCGCATCGTGCGGGTGTGCTGCACCGCGACATCAAGCCGGCGAACATCCTCGTCACGGCATACAACCGGCCCGCTCTGACCGACTTCGGCATCGCGTCGACCACCGGATCGGTCACCGACGGCGAGGCCGCGGGCATGTCCATCCCCTGGTCGCCGCCGGAGTCCTTCGCCGACATCCCCAGCACAGGAGTGCGCACCGACGTGTACGCACTCGGCGCCACCGTCTTCACGCTGCTGTCCGGACGCTCGCCGTTCGAGCGCAAAGGCGAGCGCAACACCAGCGCCGACCTGATCGAGCGCATCGAGCGTATGGCGGTTCCGTCACTGGGCCGCGCCGATGTCCCCGACAGTCTGCAGGCCACCCTCGCCAGGGCGATGTCGAAGCGGCCGGACGATCGCTATCCGAGCGCCGTCGCGTTCGCCCGCGCCCTGCAGAAGGTGCAGATCGAGCTGGCGCATTCGGTCACCCCGATCGACATCGTCGACGAGCACCCCCAGCACGAGGGCGACGACGATGACGACGACGGCCTGACCCGGGTCCGCGAGGTCCGCTCGATCAACCCCGACACGCAGTCCGCGACCCGTCCGTCCGCCACCACGCTGCGCAAGCAGCCGGACGTGACGGCGAACGTGCCCCGCTTCGAGAACGCGCCGGCCGCGTCGGCTCTCGATGAGACGCAGCGACGGACGCCCTCGGTGACTGCGGCTCCTGCGGTTCCCACGGTGTCGGCTGACGCGGATGATGAGGCCACGCTGCTGCGTCGGCCCGTGGTCGTGGCACCCGATGCGGG
>JBARWR010000198.1:0-1586 GCA_049646915.1 Microbacterium sp. | reverse complement strand
CCGTGCAGGGCAGGCGGTTCTGGGATCGCGGGCGTGCGGCGTTCGAACGCGCCATCGGTGGCGGGGATGCGCTCGCGCAGCGACTTGCGCAGGCCGGTTCGGTGCAGACGCCGGCTGCATTCCGCGGACGTCAGCTGGCCTGGGGCATCGGCGGACTCGTCGCCGGGGCGCTCGTCGTGGTGGTCATGGCTGTCACGGGGCGGATGTCGCCGCCGGCGGTGCTGCTGCCGCTGATCGCGGGAGCGGCCGCCGCTGTCGCATATGACATGCAGCTGACCGCCCGCGCGAATGCGCGGCGTGCGCGTCTGGCCGAGGAGCTGCCGACCACCCTGGAGTTCCTGGCGCTGTGCCTCTCGGCCGGCGAGTCCCTGCTGGATGCGCTGCGCCGTGTATCGGGGATCGGCACCGGCCAGCTCACGCACGAGCTGCGCCAGGCCGTGCTGGCCGTGCACACCGGCTCTCCGCTCGCGGACGCCCTCGGCGAGACCGCCACCCGCCTGCAACTGCCCGGCCTGTCGCGCGCGGTCGATCAGATCGTCGCGGCACTCGAGCACGGCGCCCCGCTCGCCGCGGTACTGCACTCGCAGGCGGCGGATGCCAGGGACGAGGCCAAGCGCGTGCTCATCGAGCAGGCCGGGCGCAAGGAGATCACGATGCTCCTGCCGCTGGCGTTCCTCATCCTCCCGATGTCCGTTCTCTTCGCCGTCTACCCCGGCCTGTTCATCCTCCGGCTCGGCCTGGGCTGAGCCCCGAAAGAAGGTACAGAAATGACCACGATCAGAAGATGGTTCGCCGCAGGCAGGACACTCGCCCAAGATCTCGCCGAGGACGAGCGCGGCGACGTACCGGGCTGGGTGCTCGTGACTCTGATGACCGCCGCGCTCGTGGTGGTGATCTGGGCGGTCGCCGGCCCCGCACTGGTCGGCCTGTTCGAGCAGGCGATCTCCCGCGTCTCCGGTATCTGACCCGGCTCCATGCGCGACCCGTCACCGCTCGTCGATGAGCGCGGATCCAGCCCCGTCGAGTTCGTGCTCGTCGGTGCGCTGCTGACCGCGCTCACGCTCGCGGTGCTGCAGGTCGCGTTCGCGATCTACGTGCGAAACGTGGTTCACGACGCGGCCGTCGAGGGTGCGCACTACGCCGCGCTCGCCGACACGGGGCTCGGTGAGGGAGCAGACCGCACGCGCGCCGTGATCGGCCGGGCGATCGGTGCCGGATACGCCGAGGATGTGGCGGTCGGCCAGGATGCCGTGCTCGGACACGAGAGCGTGGTGGTGCGCGTGCGCACCACGCTGCCGGTGCTGGGGCTGATCGGCGTGCCGTACGGGATGGAGGTGGAGGCCCGTGCGCCCGTCGAATCGTTCGAGGATGACTGAGCGCCTGCGCCTGCTCGTCGATGATGCGGGGTCGGCGGCTCTCGAGTTCATCACGGTCGGCGTGCTGCTGCTCGTGCCGCTCGTCTACCTCGTGCTCGCGCTCGGCGCCATCCAGGAGCAGACCCTCGGCGTCGAGGCGGCGGCCCGGCACACGGCCCGCGTCATCGGTCAGGCGGCGGATGCCTCCACGGCCACCGCCCGCGGTGACGC
>JBARWR010000197.1:0-6163 GCA_049646915.1 Microbacterium sp. | reverse complement strand
CGCGCGGCCCGCGCCTAGCGGACCGGACGCTGCGGCTCAGTCCGCAGACGTCTCCTCGCGCAGTCGCGGCTCGATGCGATGTTCGGGTCGCAGGCCCGCCTTGTCGGCGTAGAAGGCGCGGATGCGGTCCATGTCGGCCGTGACGTCTCCGGTCAGTTCGATCGTCGGGCCGAGACCGGTCGTCATCGTGGTGCGATCGACGTAGCCGAGCGTCACCGGCATCCGCGCCTCACGGGCGATGCGGTAGAAGCCCGACTTCCAGTGCGTGTGTCCCTTGCGCGTGCCGTCGGGCGTGACCACCAGCCCGAAAACCTCGCCCGCGTGCACCCGCGAGACCACGTCGCCGACGACGCGGCCCGGGTCGTCGCGATCGACCGGGATGCCGCCCAGCGCCCGCATGATCGGCCCGCGCCATCCGGAGAAGAGACTTTTCTTGCCCAGCCAGCGCAGCTCGATGCCGAGCCGCCAGGCGATGGCGAGCATGAGTACGAAGTCCCAGTTCGAGGTGTGCGGAGCACCGACCAGCACGGTCGGTCGGGATGGGGCGGACTCTGTGCGGAGCGTCCAGCGACTGAACGTCCAGAACAGACGCGAGAGGAGACGGCGCAGCATGCCTCCAAGGTAGGTGAGGCGGCATGCGCGCGACGGCATACGAAGGGCCGCCGTCCGAGATGCGGACGACGACCCTCGCGCTGTAAGAGGCCGGCTCAGGCCGGTTGGGGAAGAAGGGTGAACGAGACAGAGCCCTCCTCGTCCACAGATGCGTCCAGCACTTTGTCGGTCAGTGCTTCGGCGACGGCCTCTTCGAGGAAGACGCGGATGTCCTCGTCGCCGATGACCGCGTCCCCGGGCTCGGGTGTGGGGGCGATGGTCACCGCGAAACGCGGTTCGTCTGCCGTCCCCGACGAGTGGATGCGCAGTCCCGCATCCGGCGTCGTGCTCTGCTGCGCGACGATCGTCGCGGCGATGGTGTTGGCGTTGTCGGTCAGGGTGAGCATGCTGCTCTCCTTCCGGTTGCGGGCACCGCACCGTTCAGCGCGGTGTCCGGGCCACGATTCCGCACTCCCTGCGGTGATTCAACCTGAGAGCCGGTACTCGGAGGCCATTCACATGTGCGGGCTCTGCTGACGCTCTTCCTTCGATGTCCCAGGCGAACGACGGCGCAGCAGCGGCGGCAGGCCGACCCACAGCAGCAGGATCACGATCACGCCGAATGCGGACACCACGAGCGCGGTGGGCCGGTTCACGGCGACGTCCATTATCAGCGCGACCACGCCGACAGTCACCGCGCCGATCACGACGAGATTGGCCTTGACCAGTCGGTCAGCCACCCGCACCAGCTGGATCTTCCGGCGCTCCTGGAACAGCATCCGGTGCAGTCCCACCGGCGTCAGCGCGAGCACGGTCGCCGTCGCCGCGAGCAGGACCAGCGCGATGTACAGGGCGCGCTGGATGTCATCGAGATCCGCGAAGCGCGGCTGGAACGCGACGGCCAGCAGGAACCCGGTGAGGATCTGCGTGCCGGTCTGCATGACCCGCAGCTCCTGCATCAGCTCGCTCCAGTTTCGATCAGCGCGCGTCGAGGGGGTCTCGCCGGGGCGAACGGCATCTGAGTTCATGGTTCAGCACGGTATCGGCTGAGGGCGCGGCGGGGAAGCCGGTTGACTGACAGCATCCGCCGCTCACCATCGGCTTCTGCACATCCTCGACCCCGCCGAGCCGGCAGTGCCGATGCCTGTGACAAGGCGTACCATCGAGGGATGGCTGAAAAGCAGATTCCTGTCACAGAGGCTGCGGCGCCCTCCGCGCTGCCGTCCCTGCAGCTGCTCGATGCGGATGCGACCGCGGGCTTCTGCACGGATGGCTACTGCGTGCTGCCCTCACCCGAGAAGGCGTCGACGGGCGACTGACCGCCCGTCGGACTGCATCCGCGGCATTCGGGCCGCGCCGGTCCCAGCGCCGCGTCAGTGACCGACGTGCTCGGACGGACCCTCGCCATCGTCCTCCGGCTTGCGGATCAGGAACGCACCCACGATCGTGACGGTGGCGATGATCGCGCCGATCGTCAGTGACGTGCGAGTTCCCGCCGCCACGGCTTCCGGAACCTCGGTGCCGCCGCCGGCGTTCACGATCGACGTGAAGATCGCCATCATCACCGCGATGCCGGCAGCTCCTGCCACCTGCTGCACCGTTCCGATCACGGCGCTGCCGTAGGAGTAGAACTTCGGCTTCAGCGATGCCAGCGCCGCCGTGAACAGCGGCGTGAACGACAGTGCGAGGCCGACCGAGAGCAGCGTCTGCGCGACCATGACGAACCACACCGAACTGTCGACTGTCAGCGTCGTGAACAGCCACAGCATCGCCGCCGCCAGGATCGAACCGGGGATGAGCAGGATGCGGGTGCCGTGGCTGTCGTAGATGCGGCCGATCACCGGACCCAGCAGACCCATGGCCAGGGCGCCGGGCAGCACGATCAGTCCGGCATCGAGCGCCTTCAACTCCAGAGCGTCCTGCAGATACAGCGGGATGACGGTGATGCTGCCGAAGAACGCCAGCGACAGCAGGAACATCTGCGTCATCGACAGCGAGAAGTCGCGCGAGGCGAACACGCGCAGGTCGAGCAGCGCGTCATCCTGCTTCTGCAGGATGACCTGACGCCACAGGAACAGGCCCAGTCCGACGACTCCGACCGCCAGGGCGACCGCCATCGGCATCCAGCTGGCGCCCTGTCCCAGTCCGCCGATCTGGCTGAGACCGTAGACGAGCCCGCCGAAGCCGAAGGCCGACAGCACGATCGACAGGGCGTCGATCGGTGCACGGGTCGTCTCGCCGACGTCGGTCAGCCAGCGCCATCCGATGAACATGGCGACCAGGGCGATGGGCAGCACGACGACGAAGATCGCGCGCCAGCCGAAGTGGTCCAGCAGGAAGCCCGACATCGTCGGGCCGATCGCGGGGGCCAGGGCGATCACGATGCTGACGCGCCCCATCATGCGGCCGCGCGAAGCAGCCGGCACGAGGTTCATGATCGTCGTCATCAGCAGAGGCATCATCACTGCCGTGCCGGACGCCTGCACGATGCGTGCGCCCAGCAGCATCGGGAATCCCGCAGCCAGGGCGGCCAGCAGTGTTCCCAGTGAGAACAGGCTGATCGCGGCGAGGAACATCTGCCGTGTCGTGAATCGACGCAGCAGGAAGCCGGTGATCGGGATGACCACGGCCATGGTGAGCATGAACGCGCTCGTGACCCACTGCGCGGCGATCGGCGTGATCCCGAGGTCGGTGATCAGGTGAGGGATCGCCATGCCCATCGTCGTCTCGTTGAGGATCGCGACGAACGCGGCGCCGAGCAGCACCCAGATGACGGCCATGTCCTTGCGCGGGATGAAGCCGGATGTCGTGCGCTGCACGGGGGAGGTGCCGGTGTGGACGGCAGACATGGGGCTCCTCGGGGATGGGATGTGCGGGGGTGGTCGATGGATCGATGCCGATGCGATGTCGTTCCTCGATCAGCGTTACAGCGTAACCGCTCGCAGCGACATTTCATTCCGCTGTCGGAGGCGCGCACTAACCTGAGGTGATGAGCATGGGTGGGGGCGGACGCGGCGCAGGCTTCCGCGGTGTGGATGAGGCCGCGCAGCGCAGGCTCAACGCCTCGGCTCCGGAGGTGCGCGGCCTGGGGCGTCGTGTCGTCGCACTCTTCGCTCCGTATCGGGTGCGTCTGATGATGACTGCGCTGCTCGTGGTGGTCGGGGCCGGGCTGGCCGTCATCCCGCCGCTGCTCGTGCAGCGCATCTTCGACGACGCCCTGTTCCCGCTCGCCGGAGGCGGACCGCACATCTCGCTGCTGACCGTGCTGGTCGGCATCACGATCGGACTGTTCCTGCTCTCGGCAGTGCTGGGCGTCGCACAGACCTGGCTGACCTCGACGGTGGGCAACGAGGTCACCGGCGACCTGCGCGTGAAGCTGTTCGAGCACCTGCAGGCCATGGAGCTGGCCTTCTTCACCCGCACCAAGACAGGCGTCATCCAGTCCCGGCTGCAGAACGACGTCGGAGGGGTCTCCGGGGTGTTGACGAACACCGTCACCAGCATTCTCGGCAACACCGTCACCGTCATCGCCTCGCTGGTCGCGATGATCGTCATCGACGTGCGCCTGACCCTGATCGCGATCGTGATGATGCCGATCCTCGTGCTGATCCAGCGGCGCGTGGGACAGATCCGCGCGCGCATCGCCGGCGAGACGCAGGAGTCGCTCTCGGAGCTGACCAGCATCACGCAGGAGACGCTGAGCGTGTCGGGGATACTGCTGTCGAAGTCGTTCAACCGTCAGCGCACCGAGTCGGCACGCTATCAGGACGAGAACCGCAACCAGGTGCGCCTGCAGGTGCGCCGGGCCATGAGCGGTCAGGGCTTCTTCGCGGTCGTGCAGGTGCTCATGTCCAGCGTGCCCGCCGTGATCTACCTGGTCGCGGGACTGTTCCTCAGCAGCGGGGCGCCCGAGATCACGGCCGGGGCGATCGTCGCCTTCACGACGGTCCAGGCCCGGCTGCTCATGCCGCTCATGGGCCTCATGCGCGTCGCGCTGGATCTGCAGACCTCCAAGGCGCTGTTCGCGCGCATCTTCGAGTACCTCGACCTCGTACCGCAGATCAGCGACGCCCCGGGCGCCATCGGCATGGCATCCGCTCCCGGGCCGCGCGGCCGCGTCGAGTTCGAGAACGTCGTCTTCCGCTATCCGGATGCCGCAGGCGACTCCCGCGCGACGCTCGATGGCGTCTCGTTCGTCGCGGAACCCGGCAGTCACGTCGCCTTCGTCGGCCCGTCCGGCGCCGGCAAGACCACGATCCTGTATCTGGCGCCACGACTCTACGAGGCCACCGGCGGGGCGGTGCGCTTCGCCGGCGCCGATGTCCGCGACCTGCGACAGGATGCGATCATCGACGACATCGGCATCGTGTCGCAGGAGACGTATCTGTTCCACTCCACGATCCGCGAGAACCTGCGCTACGCGAAGCCGGATGCCACGGATGCCGAGCTCGAGGAGGCCTGCCGCGCGGCCAACATCCACCACATCATCGCCGGATTCGAGCACGGCTACGACACCGTGGTCGGCGAGCGGGGTTATCGCCTCTCGGGTGGCGAGAAGCAGCGCATCGCGATCGCCCGCGTGCTGCTCAAAGACCCGCCGGTGCTGCTGCTGGATGAGGCGACCTCCGCACTGGACACCGTCTCCGAGCGCGTGGTGCAGGAGGCACTGGACGAGGCTGCCAAGGGCCGCACGGTGATCTCCATCGCGCATCGGCTGTCGACGGTGATGGGCGCCGACGCGATCCACGTGCTGGAGGCCGGGCGGATCATCGAGTCCGGCACGCACGCCGAACTGCTCGCCGCCGGTGGCCTGTACGCCGAGCTGGCCGCCCAGCAGGTCGCTGCTGCACGCATCGATCCCCACGTGCCCGTCGAGGACGAGTGGGCGTCGTCCGACTAGTGGACCGACAGCCCGCCGTCGACGAACAGCGAGTGCCCGGTCACGTACGCTGACCCGGCGCTCGCGAGGAACACCGCGGCTCCCGCGAAGTCGTCGGGCAGACCGTTGCGGCCGATCATGGTGCGCGCCGCGAGCTCGGCGATCTGGGCAGGGTCCTCCTGCAGGCGGGCGTTCAGGGGAGTGAGGACGAAGCCGGGCACCAGGGTGTTGCTGGTGACGCCGGTGCCGCCCCACGCCTCGGCCTCGCTGCGCATGAGTGATTCGACCGCACCCTTGGAGACGCCGTAGATGCCACTGGACACGAACGCGCGATGCGCCTGCTGCGAGCTGATGTGGATCAGGCGCCCGAAGCCGCGCTCCGCCATCGCGGGGGCATAGCGCTGGCCGAGCAGGAACGGCGCGAGCGTGTTGACCGTGAGCGTCAGGTTCCAGTCCTGCTCGGTGATCTCGGGGATCGGCGGGCGGATGTTGATGCCGGCGGAGTTGACCAGGATGTCGGGCTCGCCGAACGGCTTCGCGGCCGCTTCCGCCGCGTCCTGGATGCCGGCGCGTGTGCTGAGGTCGCCGATCACGCCGGCGGCCCGGCATCCGGCATCCGACAGCTCGCGCACGGTGTCGTCGATACGCTGCCGACCGCGCGCGACGATCACCGTCGCGGCGCCGGCGCGGGCC
>JBARWR010000196.1:0-7499 GCA_049646915.1 Microbacterium sp. | reverse complement strand
AGGAACTCGTACACGTCGGTGGTGTCGACGCCGGGGAAGGAGCCGGTCGGCAGGGTGGCCAGCAGCGTGCGCGGGGTGCGCACGTTCGGCCAGGACTGCTCGCGCCAGCGCTCCTCGAGTTCGGCGGGAGCGCGTCGGCAGCACGTCTCCACGGAGTGCTTCGACACCCCGCGGTTATTCGTGTCGCGACCGACGAACCATCTGGTGTCGTCGAAGCGCACTCCGACGCTGACCGAGTGCAGCCCCTCGCTGGAGGGCTCCACGCGGGCGGTGCACCAGTAGGTGCCGTTGCCGGTGTCGGTGTACTGGTAGTACGGGTTGAAGCGGTCTTCGACATCGAACACCTCCCGGCTTGTCCATCGCCGGCAGCACATCTGCCCCTCGATGGAGCCGAGACGATCGGTCGGGAAGTTCACGTCGTCGTTCTCATAGGCCTTCGTGATCGTGCCCGACTCGTGGACCTTGAGGAAGTGCACGGGGATGTCCAGGTGTCGCGTGGCGAGGTTCGTGAACCGGTGCGCGGCCGTCTCGTACGACACGGAATAGGCGTCGCGGAGATCTTCGATGGACACGGCCCGGCGCCCCTTGGCCTCGTGCAGCACCGGCACGACGTGCGCCTCGGGAACGAGCAGCGCCCCGGTGAGATAGTTCGTCTCCACCCGCTGGCGCAGGAACTCCGCATAGCTGCGCGGCTCGCCGTGACCGAGGATGCGACTGGACAGCGCCTGCAGCACCGCCGTGCGCGCATCGCCCTTGGCGGGGATGCTGCTGGAGAGATACAGCCGGCCGTGGGCGAGGTCGGCGACGCTGCGCGTGGTCTGCGGCAGGTCGGGCGCGTAGTGCAGCGTGAAACCGAGGTGAGCGGCGATCTCGGATGCCGTGCGCTGGGTGAGCGGTCCACCCGGATGCTTCACCGCCGCGAGGATCTCGGCGGCCTTCGCCTCGAGATCGGCGAAGTAGTTGTCCTGACTGCGCATGAGATGGCGCAGCTCGACGTTGGCGCGCCTCGCCTCCTCGGGAGTCGCGGCGCGCTCGTCACGAAGCCGTTCGATCTCGCTGTGCAGGGCGAGCATGGTGGTGAGCGCCTCGGACGGCACCGACTTCGCGATGCGGAACGGCGAGATGCCGAGCGCTTGGAACGTCGGCCCCTTCATGGCGCGCTCCAATGCGATCTCCATCGTGCTGCGCTCATCCAGCGGCTCGCCCTCGAGCAGCGCGTCGATCGTCGTCCCCAGCGCACGGGCGATGACCTGCAGCAGCGTGAGCTTGGGCTCGCGCTTGCCGGTCTCGAACATCGAGAGCTGACTCGGGGCCCGGTCGATGCGCCCGGCGAGCTGCTCCAGCGTCATCCCGCGCTCTGTGCGCAGCTGACGGATGCGGCGCCCGATCGTGAGGGCATCGGTGTCTTCCAGTGCGTCTGCGGTTGTCATGCGGGTGATTCTGTCACGAAAACAGAAATTCTGCCGAACTTCTCCCGAGATTTGGCCAGGGATGTGTGGGAAGTTCTCGCAGAGTGGATGCAAGCCACTCCGGCCCATCGAAACATCGGATGCCGCATCCGGTGCCGACCGACATCTCACGGAGGAGAAAGATCATGAGCATCCCCACTGCATCAGACACAGCCCCGATCCAGACCGTCGGCACCGCCGTCGCAGGCATGGGTCCCGCGATGCGCATCACCGGCCCCATGCACGACCGGTTCGACGAGATCCTCACGCCCAAGGCGATCGCCTTCCTCACCGAGCTGCACCACCGTTTCGCCGGTCGCCGCCACGATCGCCTCGCCGACCGGATGCGCCGCCGCTTCGAGATCGGCAACGGGCACGACCCGCGGTTCCGTGACGACACCGCGCACATTCGCGAGGATGCGGACTGGCGGGTCGCCGGCGCGGGCCCCGGCCTGGAGGACCGCCGAGTGGAGATCACCGGACCGACCGATCCGAAGATGACCATCAACGCGTTGAACTCCGGCGCTCGGGTGTGGCTGGCCGATCAGGAGGATGCCACCAGCCCCGTCTGGCGCAACGTCATCGGCGGGCAGCTGTCGCTGCGCGACGCGATCCGCGGCGAGCTGTCGTTCACCAGCCCGGGTTCTGAATCGGCACCCGGCAAGGAGTACCGCGTCACTGCCGAGCGGACCCCGACGATCGTGATGCGACCGCGCGGCTGGCACCTCGGCGAGAAGCACATCGAGTTCACCGACCGCACGGGCCGCACCCTGTCGGCATCCGGTTCTCTGATCGACTTCGGGCTGTACTTCTTCCACAACGCGCAGGCGCTGATCGATGCCGGTCGCGGTCCGTACTTCTACATCGCCAAGCTGGAGTCCGCCGAGGAGGCGCGTCTCTGGAACGACGTCTTCTCGTTCGGTGAGGAGTACATCGGCATCCCGCACGGCACCATCCGCGCGACGGTGCTGATCGAGACCCTGCCGGCCGCCTTCGAGATGGACGAGATCCTCTACGAGCTGCGCGACCACTGCGCGGGCCTGAACGCCGGCCGCTGGGACTACATCTTCTCGATCATCAAGAACTACCGCGGCCGCGGCGCCCGATTCGTGCTGCCTGACCGCAGCGAGGTCACTATGACCGTGCCGTTCATGCGGGCGTACACCGATCTGCTCGTGAAGACCTGCCACAAGCGCGGGGCGTATGCCATCGGCGGCATGAGCGCGTTCATCCCGAACCGCCGCGACCCCGAGGTGACCGAGCGCGCGCTGGAGAAGGTGTCGGCCGACAAGCAGCGCGAGGCCGCTGACGGCTTCGACGGCACCTGGGTGGCGCACCCCGACCTGATCCCCGCCGCACAGGCGGAGTTCGACGCGGTGCTCGGCGAGCGCCCGCATCAGCTGGATCGGCAGCGCGACGACGTCGAGGTGACGGCCGAGCAGCTGCTCGACCTGCGCATCGGCCGCCCGATCACCGAGAAGGGCGTGCGCGAGAACGTATCGGTGGCGATCCGCTACCTCGAGGCCTGGCTGCGCGGCCAGGGCGCCGTGGCGATCGACGACCTGATGGAGGACGCCGCGACGGCCGAGATCAGCCGCTCGCAGGTGTGGCAGTGGATCCACCAGGATCGCCGCACCGAGGAGGGCGACCTGATCACCACCGGCTACGTGGAGCGCCTGATCGACGAGATGCTCGCGCAGACGCCGCGCACGCCGGGCGACCGCTTCGATGACGCCGCCGAGGTGTTCCGCGAGGTGGCGCTGCGCCCCGAGTTCCCGGCCTTCCTGACGCTGCCCGGCTCGCGCTTCCTGACCGAGAACGACTGACGACCCGCACAACCCATACGAAGGACATGACATGACTCGTTACCAGGACGACATCGCCGCCATCCAGGAGCTGAAGGACGCGAACGGATCCGGCTGGGACGCCATCGACCCCGAGTCGGCGGCGCGCATGCGGGCGCAGAACCGATTCCGCACCGGGCTGGAGATCGCGCAGTACACCGCCGACATCATGCGCCGCGACATGGACGATTACGACGCGGACTCGTCTGTGTACACCCAGTCGCTGGGCGTCTGGCACGGCTTCATCGGGCAGCAGAAGCTCATCTCGATCAAGAAGCACCTGAAGACCACGAACAAGCGGTACCTGTACCTGTCGGGTTGGATGGTCGCCGCGCTCCGCTCCGAGTTCGGGCCGCTGCCCGACCAGTCCATGCATGAGAAGACGGTGGTTCCCGCGCTGATCCAGGAGCTGTACACGTTCCTGCGGCAGGCGGATGCCCGTGAGCTGGACCTGCTGTTCACGCAGCTGGACGCCGCCCGTGCGGCCGGCGACGAGACGGCCGAGGAGTTCATCCAGTCCCAGATCGACGGTTTCGAGACCCACGTCGTCCCGATCATCGCCGACATCGACGCGGGCTTCGGCAACCCCGAGGCAACCTATCTGCTCGCCAAGAAGATGATCGAGGCGGGCGCCTGCGCCATCCAGATCGAGAACCAGGTCTCCGACGAGAAGCAGTGCGGCCACCAGGACGGCAAGGTCACCGTGCCGCACGAGGACTTCCTCGCGAAGATCAACGCGGTCCGCTACGCCTTCCTCGAACTCGGCATCGACAACGGAATCATCGTCGCCCGCACGGACTCACTCGGCGCCGGCCTCACCCAGAAGCTCGCCGTCACGCGCGAGCCGGGAGACCTGGGCGACCAGTACAACTCCTTCCTCGACGTGGAGGAGATCACCACCGGAGACCTCGGCAACGGCGATGTCGTCATCAACCGCGACGGCGCGCTGCTGCGTCCGAAGCGTCTGGCGAGCAACCTGTTCCAGTTCCGCCCCGGGACCGGCGAGGATCGCGTCGTGCTCGACTGCATCACCTCGCTGCAGAACGGCGCCGACCTGCTGTGGATCGAGACCGAGAAGCCGCACGTCGAGCAGATCGCCGGCATGGTCGACCGCATCCGCGAGGCGGTCCCGAACGCGAAGCTGGTCTACAACAACAGCCCGTCGTTCAACTGGACGCTGAACTTCCGTCAGCAGGCCTTCGACGACCTCGCCGCACAGGGCCAGGACGTGTCGTCGTACGACCGCGACAAGCTGATGAGTGTCGAGTACGACGACACCGAGATCGCACGGATCGCCGACGAGAAGATCCGCACCTTCCAGCGTGACGGCTCGGCGCGCGCCGGCATCTTCCACCACCTCATCACGCTGCCGACGTACCACACGGCTGCCCTGTCGACCGACAATCTCGCCAAGGGCTACTTCGGCGACGAGGGGATGCTGACGTACGTCCGCGACGTGCAGCGCCAGGAGATCCGCCAGGGCATCGCCACGGTCAAGCACCAGAACATGGCAGGCAGCGACCTCGGCGACAACCACAAGGAGTACTTCGCCGGCGAGGCCGCGCTGAAGGCCGGCGGCCAGCACAACACGATGAACCAGTTCGGCTGAGCATTCCTTTCGACGGGCTCAGAGACCCACGGGTCGCTGAGCCCGTCGAGGCGTCACGCTCACGGAGAGAGAAGCCATGACAACCACTGCCGATCTGTACGACCTGCACGGCGATGCGCTGCAGTCCCTCCCCCTGCAGCTGCGCTCGTTCGGCGGCATCGCGCGATTCGAGGGCCCGGTCCGCACGGTCCGCTGCTTCCAGGACAATGCGCTGGTCAAGCGGATCCTGCAGAGCCCCGGCGACGGCGCCGTATTGGTGGTCGACGGCGCAGGATCACTGGAGACGGCACTGATGGGCGACCTGATCGCGCAGAGCGCGGTGGATGCCGGGTGGTCGGGCGTGGTCATCCACGGCTGCGTCCGCGACAGCGCAGTGCTGCTCGGGATGCCGCTCGGAGTGAAGGCACTGGGGACCAACCCGCGCAAGAGCGCGAAGGACGGCATCGGCGAGACCGACGTTCCCGTCGCGTTCGGCGGCGTCGTCTTCCGCCCCGGCGCGCAGCTGTTCGCCGACGAGGACGGCGTCTTGATCGAACGGTGACGGATGCTGCGAACCAGCCCCCGTCCGGGCGTAGCCTGGAGGCATGTCCGACGAGGTCTCCCTGCTGAACAGCCTGATTGATGAGTTCCTGCACTCCTACGCGCACGGCTCGCAACTGATCGCCGTGTCCAGTCCCGACCGCGATCGCTCCGCCGCATTCGCCGCGCAGCTCGCGACGACGTTCACGGCACGCGGAATCACCGCGACGGCTGAGATATCGGATGCTCCGGATGCCGACACGCTGCGCTCCGAGGTGGTCGGCCCCTTCCGCAGCGCACGCGAGAACGCGGTGCTCGTCGTCGCCGGCGACGCGGGCCTGCTGGATGACACCCGCCGCGGTATGTGGCACTTCAGCATCTGGCTGATGGCCGGCGATGAGTCGCCCCACACGGCGGCGACCGCGCTGGTGGACGTCACCGATCCGCAGCATCCGTTCCGACAGTTCGCGGACTACTGCGCCGTGCCGGACACGTTCCACACCTGACGTCGACGCAGCCCTCGAAGAGGGCGCCCCGTCCGAGTAGCATCTGAGGTGTGACCGAACGCGCGCCTCTCTCCCGCAAACTCTCCGCTATCGCCGAGTCCGCCACGCTCAAGGTGGACGCGAAGGCCAAGGCTCTCAAAGCCGAGGGCAAGCCGATCATCTCCTACGCCGCCGGCGAGCCCGATTTCGCGACGCCGCAGTTCGTCGTGGACGCCGCAGCCGAAGCCCTCGCCGACCCGGCGAACTACCGCTACACGCCCGCTGCGGGCCTTCCGGCGCTGCGCGAGGCGATCGCCGCGAAGACGCTGCGCGACTCGGGCCTGGAGGTCTCGCCCAGCCAGGTGATCGTCACCAACGGCGGCAAGCAGTCCGTTTACCAGGCGTTCCAGGCCGTGATCAACCCGGGCGACGAGGTGCTGCTGCCCGCGCCGTACTGGACCACGTACCCCGAGGCGATCCGCCTGGCCGACGGCACTCCCGTCGAGGTGTTCGCCGGGGCCGACCAGGACTACAAGGTCACCGTCGAGCAGCTCGAGGCCGCCCGCACCGAGCGCACCACGGTGCTCGTGTTCGTCTCCCCCTCGAACCCGACCGGCTCCGTGTACACCGCCGAGGAGACGAAGGCGATCGCCGGGTGGGCCGTGGAGCACGGCATCTGGATCGTCTCCGACGAGATCTACCAGAACCTCACCTACGACGGCGTGAAGGCCACCTCGATCGTCGAGGCCGTCCCGGAGGCCGCGGCGCAGACGATCCTCGTCAACGGCGTTGCGAAGACCTATGCGATGACCGGCTGGCGGGTGGGCTGGATGGTCGGCCCCGCGGATGCCATCAAGATCGCCGGCAACCTGCAGTCGCACCTGACCAGCAACGTGAACAACGTCGCTCAGCGCGGCGCGATCGCAGCGCTGAACGGCCCGCAGGACGAGGCAGCGAAGATGCGCCAGGCGTTCGATCGTCGTCGCCGCCTGATCGTCTCGGAGCTGTCGAAGATCGACGGTCTCGTCGTGCCGAACCCGCACGGCGCCTTCTACGTGTACCCCGACGTGCAGGGCCTGCTGGGCCGCACCTGGGGCGGCGTGACGCCCACCACCTCGTTCGAGCTGGCAGATCTCATCTTGGAGCAGGCCGAGGTCGCGGTCGTCCCCGGCGAGGCCTTCGGCCCCTCCGGCTACATTCGCATGTCGTACGCCCTGGGCGATGACCAGCTGCTGGATGGAGTGCAGCGCCTGCAGCGACTGTTCACCTCCTGACCCTCCGCGTCGAGACCCCGGGTCTTCGTCGACACCCCCTGGTACGGGCGTCCGCACCAGGGGGTATCGACGTCACGGCGGGGTGTCGGCGCCGCGGCGGGGTGTCGGGGAGCTCAGCCGTTGTAGCCGATCAGCCAGCGGACCCCGTGGCGGTCGACGAGTGTGCCGTCGTGGTCGCCCCACGGCCGCTTCTGCAGCGGGTCGATGACGGTCCCGCCCTCGGCGAGCGCGTCGAACCAGCCGGTCAGCGTCGCGGCATCCGCGGTGCCGAGCAGCGAGAGGAACATGCCGCTCATCGCGACGGGCTCCTGGTCCGCGGC
>JBARWR010000195.1:0-5174 GCA_049646915.1 Microbacterium sp. | reverse complement strand
CTGCAGACCCTGGTGTCGCGCACGCGGGCGCTCGGCGGAGCGGATCTCATCGAGAGCGTCGCCGGCGGATATGCCCTCGCCGCGGTGGAGGCCGACCTCGCCTCGGCCAGAGCCCTGCTGCGCACCGCTGAATCCGGAGAACCCCGCGAACGGCTCGACTCAGCCGATGAGGCACTCGCCCTGTGGCGCGGTGAGCCGGGTGCCGATCTCGGTGAGGCGCCCGTCGCCGACGAGCTCATCCAGGAGGCGGCGGAGCTCCGAGAGCGGCTCACGCTGCTGCGAGCTCGCGCTCTGCTCTCTTCGGGGCGGACCGCCGAGGCGACCGCGGCGTTGGAGGGGATCGCTGATTCTCGTCCCCTCGATGAGAGTCTGCAGCATGAGCTTCTCACCGCACTCGCCGCCGAAGGGCGTACGACGGAGGCCATCGCGCGCTATGCGTCCTTCGCGAGGGGACTGCGCGAGAGCCTGGGCAGCTCGCCCGGGCCGGCGCTGGTCGAGCTCAATGCTCGACTGCTGCAGGCTCGGGAACCTCGACCCCGCCTGCGTATCGGGCTGCGAGCGGCACCCAACCCGCTGATCGGTCGTGAAGAGGCTCTGAACACTGTCGCGGAGATGCTGACGACGGCGCGGCTCGTCACCGTGCTCGGCGTCGGCGGGCTGGGGAAGACCCGACTGGCGTACGAGGTCGCGGCGGCATCGGACGAAGAGGCGGTCATGATCATCCCCCTCGCCGCAGTGCGCGACGACGCGGACGTCGAGCCGGCCATCGCTGCGGCCCTCGGAATCAGCGAGGCTTCTCCGGGCACCGCACTCTCCGAGGCGATGACGTGCCCCGATCTGCGTGCCCGGATCCTCGGCGTGCTCGGTGAGCGTCCCACCCTGCTCGTGCTGGACAACTGCGAGCAGGTGGTGGACGGCGTGGCCTCCTGGGCGGCAGACGTTCTCGCCGCTGTCGGGAAGCCGCTGGCGATGAGCTCGCGGATGGTCTCCCACATCTGCCCGCGGGTGCGCGGATCCAGGCCCGTCGTCGGCTCGTCGAGGAAGATCAGCGGCGGCTGCGCGATGAGCGATGCGGCCAGGTCGAGTCGGCGGCGCATGCCACCGGAGAACTTCTTCAGTGGTCGTCTGGCCGCATCGGCGAGCCCGAACCGCTCCAGCAGCTCGACCGACTTCGCCTTGGCCTCGGCGCGGGACAGTCCCAGCAGCCGGGAGAAGATCATCAGGTTCTCCGTCGCGGACAGCGTCTCGTCGACCGAGGCGAACTGGCCGGTGACGCCGATCAGCTGACGTACGACGTTGGGTTCGCGGACCACATCGTGGCCGAACACGCGGCCGGTGCCGCCGTCCGGACGCAGCAGCGTCGCGAGCATGTTGATGGTGGTCGTCTTGCCTGCCCCATTCGGGCCGAGCACACCGTAGACGGTGCCGGTCTTCACCCGCAGGTCGACACCGTCGACCGCGCGATTCTCTCCGAACACCTTCACGAGCCCCTCGGCCTCGACGGCCAGGTCTGTGGTCGAAATCGTCATGCATCGAGAATCGGACACGGCGCTGTCATCGCACTGTCGGTCGGCTGTCCGTCGCTGTCGGGCACTGTCGGGCGCTGTCAGCGAAGCATCGACCGCGATCTAGGATTGAGATATGAGCTCGCGCATCGGCGTCATCATCATGGGCGCCGCACTCTTCCTGTACATCGCCACGTCGGTCTGGTTCGCGGTGCTGTTCTTCGCCACCGGCACGGCCGTGTCGATCGCGATGGGGGTGGCGCTGATCGTGATCGCGCCGATCGGCGTGTGGGCGCTGGTGCGGGAGCTGATGTTCGGCTACTGGGCCGACCGGCTCGGCCGGATCCTCGATGGGGAGGGCGGGATGCCTTCGGCTCCGGCCGAGCTGAAGCCGAGCGGGCGGATGCGCGCGCAGGACGCTGCGCCGATGCTCGAAGAGCACCGGGCGGCGGCGGATGCCGGCACTGACGGCTGGCGTGCTCACTATCGGCTGGGCGTCGTCCAGGATGCGGCGGGCCACCGGAAGGACGCCAGGGCCAGCATCCGCGAGGCGATCCGTCTCGCCCGCTCCCGCCCCTGAACAGCCCGTCTATATGGCGCGAACTGCCCCGATTCTCGCGGATCAGGGGCGGTTCGCGCCATATGGCGGGGTGCGTGTCAGGCCAGGCTCGCCTCGAGGGTGATCTCGATGCCGGCGAGAGCCTGAGATACCGGGCAGCCGGTCTTGGCGCCTTCGGCGATCTCCTGGAACTTCTCCGGGGTGATGCCGGGGACCGTGGCGTTGACGTTGAGGTGGCTGCCGGTGATGCCGGTGCCGGGCTTGAACGTGACGGATGCCGAGGCGTTGACACGCTCGGGCGGGGTGCCGTTCTCGCTCAGCGCATGCGCGAGAGCCATGCTGAAGCACGAGGCGTGCGCGGCGGCGATGAGCTCCTCGGGCGTGGTCGTCGTGTCGGAGCCCTCGCTGCGGGCCTTCCAATCGAGGGGGAACGTCCCGAGGTTCGAGGACGAGAACGCGACGGTTCCCGAGCCTTCGGCCAGGGAACCGGTCCAGGTGGTTGCGGCTTCGCTGGTGACGGACATGTTTCCTCCTGAGATGGGCGGTCGTCGTCGCGGGGTCGCGTCGTTCCGCCAGCCTACCCAGGAGGAGCGAGTGTCGGTACCGGCTCTCAGGCGGGGCGGGCGCTGCGCCCGAGCACACCTGCGCGCTGCAGCAGCAGATACATCTGGCAGCCCAGGCAGAAGCCGAAGGCGGCGTTGAGGAACGCGGCGATGAAGGCCGCGGCTGTCGCGATCGGCAGAGCCAGCGGTACCCCGGCCAGGTGCAGCACCAGCCCGACCGTCACGACGAACAGCCCCACTCCCTGGGCGAATCGCGGCGGGCGGGGGTCCTCCAGCTCTGTGGGCGGGGCCAGTCGCGGGCGCACGATTCGACGGAACAGAACACTCCAGGGCGAGGTGGTGGAGGAGAGGACTCCCCAGAGGAAGAGCAGAGCGATCACCAGCGTCAGCAGGAAGGCCGGATCGACGATGCGCTGGCCGACCGAGGCAGCAGGCAGCGCCCAGCCGGAACCGGCGAACGTCGTGTTCGCGAGCGGTTGATAGGCGAACCAGCCGAAGGACGTCGTCGCGCTCTGGGCGGCGATGCCGGTCAGCCCGAGAAAAGTGGCGACGAGCAGCAGCACCGAGGTGATCCACGCGCCGAAGCGCGGAGCGCGGGGGTCGATGCCGCGCGGGGGAGTCGGGTCGGTCATGATGCCTCCTGAAGTGCGGGAAGTTCGGCCAGCGCGGACTCGATGTCCCCGCGACGGGGTGCGCCGGTGAAGCGCGCGACAAGGGCCTGGTCCGCGCCGATGAGGAACGTCGTCGGGGTGCTCAGCACCCGGTGGCGACGGGCCAGATCCGGACGACGGGTGAGGTCCACGTCGACGTGGTCGACTCCCTCGTGCGCCGCGGCGACGCCCTGCAGCATCCGCCTCACCTGCGGGCAGCGGGTGCACGTCTCGGTGCTGAACTGCACGAGCGAGACACGTCCGGGCGCGACGCCGAGATCGGACAGATCCACGGCGCTGCTCGAACCGTCGCGGCGGCGTCCGTCACGGACGCGCCAGACGGCGCCGGCCAGGATCGCGACGGCCACCAGCACGGCCAGCGCGATCAGGGCGGAAGAGAGGGGCATGTGTCCACGATAGGTCCGCGGGCTGCGAGGAGGGCCGATATGACAGAGCATGACGCTCCGCCCGCACGGGCTCCGCGCAGGTATCGTTGCAGGCATGAGCGCCGCCATCCCCACGCCCTATGAGGACCTGCTCCGCGATGTGCTCGAGAACGGCAGGCACAAGGACGATCGCACCGGCACCGGGACGACCAGCGTCTTCGGTCGGCAGATCCGCTTCGACCTCGCCGAGAGCTTCCCGCTGGTGACCACCAAGCGGGTGCATTTCAAATCGATCGCCTACGAGCTGCTCTGGTTCCTGCGCGGCGACTCGAATGTGCGCTGGCTGCAGGAGCACGGTGTGAAGATCTGGGACGAGTGGGCGGATGCCGACGGCGAGCTCGGCCCCGTGTACGGCGTGCAGTGGCGCTCGTGGCCCACCCCCGACGGCGGCAGCATCGATCAGCTGTCGCAGGTGATCGAGCAGATCAGAGCGACGCCGGATTCCCGCCGGCTCATCGTATCGGCGTGGAACCCCGCCGACATCCCCGACATGGCTCTGGCGCCCTGTCATGCGCTGTTCCAGTTCTACGTGGCCGACGGCAAGCTGTCGTGCCAGCTGTACCAGCGCAGCGCGGACCTGTTCCTCGGGGTGCCGTTCAACATCGCCTCCTATGCGCTGCTGACGATCATGATCGCTCAGCAGACCGGACTCGAACCGGGCGAGTTCGTCTGGACCGGCGGTGACTGCCACATCTACGACAACCATCGGGAGCAGGTGCGCGAGCAGCTGTCCCGTGAGCCGTACCCGTATCCGACGCTGCGCATCACCCGCTCCCCGGAGTCGATCCTCGACTACCGCTACGAGGACTTCGAGGTCCTGGACTACCAGCACCACCCCGCCATCCGCGGTGCGGTGGCGGTATGAACGCGGCGGCGTCGGGCATGCCTATGGTCGGCCTGATCTGGGCCGAGGCGGAGGGCGGCGTGATCGGCGCGCAGGGCGGGATGCCCTGGCACGTGCCCGAGGACCTCGCGCACTTCAAGAAGATCACACTGGGGCAGCCGGTCGTGATGGGGCGGCGCACCTGGGACTCCCTGCCGGAGCGGTTCCGCCCGCTGCCCGGCCGCGAGAACGTCGTGATCACCCGCCAGCAGGACTGGAGTGCCGAGGGCGTGCGTCGTGCGGCGAACCTGGCCGAGGCCGTCCGCGGCCTGGAGAGGGTGTGGATCATCGGCGGGTCCGACATCTTCCGTCAGGTGATTGGCGAGGCCGACCGCCTGGAAGTCACCGAGCTCGACCTGGCGGTGGCGGGCGACGCCTATGCGCCGTCGAAGCAGGGCTGGCGGCTGGTCGATGAGGGGGAATGGCAGACCTCCCGCACCGGCATCCGCTACCGCTTTCTGGGATACGAGCGCTGATGCCGACCGCTCTGATCACCGGAGCCAGCGCCGGACTCGGCGCCGAGTTCGCTCGTCAGCTGGCCGCTCGCGGAGCCGACGTGGTGCTGGTC
>JBARWR010000194.1:0-3376 GCA_049646915.1 Microbacterium sp. | reverse complement strand
GCCTTGGGCAGGCGCGCCGGCTCGCCGCCCAGCATCTCCAGCCAGTGCTGCTCGTGGCGGCGCTCCGCCTCCGCGAGGGAGAGCAGAATGTCGCGCTCCTCGCCGCGC
This sequence comes from Microbacterium sp., assembly GCA_049646915.1. GTDB lineage: Bacteria > Actinomycetota > Actinomycetes > Actinomycetales > Microbacteriaceae > Microbacterium. The sequence goes on along the minus strand of JBARWR010000194.1, from coordinate 3,268 downwards.
TTGCGGGCGGCCAGGCGTGAGTACACCGCACCTTCGGCCCGTTCTTCGACGAGATAGCGGGCCCACTGGCGACGCTCTGCGGCAGTGGACTGTTCGGGCGCGGTCATGAAGCCTCCGGGCTCGTGGGGGAACATTCCACCGTACCGACGGCCGTGGCGCGAGCCCTCACCGGAGCGGGGATTGACAGGTTTTCGGAGACCCGAAGCTCAGGTCCGGACGCGCTTGCGCAGCACGTCGATGCGGGACTGCAGCTGGGTGACCGTCGCCTGGGCGACTGCCGGGCCACCGCAGACGCGACGCAGCTCGGCGTGCACGGATCCGTGCGGCTCACCGCTTTGACGGGCATACAGACCCACCAGGCTGTTCAGCAGCTGCCTCTGCTCGCGCAGGGTGCGATGCAGCGGCGCGGGAAGCGTGGTCGTGGCCTCCGGCGGTGCCGCCGCCTCCCGGGCCTCTCTGAGCCTGCTCTGACGCGCCTGACGCTGCATGAGCAGCTCGTGCACCGACTCCGGCTCCAGCAGCCCGGGCAGCCCGATGAACTCCTCTTCCTCGGGGGTGCCGGGCTCGGCCAGCTGACCGAAATCCTGGCCCTCGAAGACGACGCGATCGAAGTGCGCGAGCGAGGAGATGGCCTGATAGCTGAACTCCTGGGTGAGCGCGTCCGAGGCGTCTTCCTCGCGGTTCGCACTCTCCAGCAGCGAATCGTCGAGTCCGTCATCGTCCGTGCTCTGCCGGTCGAGGGCGTGGTCGCGCTGACGCTCCATCTCACCGGCCAGCGTCATCAGCACCGGCACGTTCGGCAGGAACACGCTGGCGGCCTCGCCGCGACGGCGGGCGCGCACGAAGCGTCCGATCGCCTGGGCGAAGAACAGCGGGGTCGAGGACGAGGTCGCGTACACCCCGACGGCGAGGCGGGGCACATCCACGCCCTCGGACACCATCCGCACCGCTACCATCCAGCGGCGGGTGCTCGAGCTGAACTTCTCGATTCGCTCCGATGCCGACGCATCATCCGACAGCACCACGACCGGCTGCTCGCCCGTGATGCTGTGCAGGATCTTCGCATACGCACGGGCGACGGTCTGATCCGTCGCCAGCACCAGCCCGCCGGCATCCGGCACGTGATGGCGGATCTCGCTCAGGCGGCGATCCGCCGCCGACAGCACCGCCGGCATCCACTCGCCCTCCGGATCCAGAGCCGTGCGCCAGGCCTGCGAGGTGACGTCCTTGGTGTTGTCCTGGCCGAGATGCGCTTCGAGTTCATCCCCGGCGCTGGTGCGCCAGCGCATCTTGCCCGAGTACATGTGGAACAGCACCGGTCGAACCACGCCGTCGGCAAGGGCGCGCCCGTAGCCGTAGCTGTAGTCCGTGCTCGAGACGCGTGCGCCCGAGTCGTCCGGCAGGTACTCGACGAACGGAATCGGAGCCGTGTCGCTGCGGAAGGGTGTGCCCGATAGGAGCAGCCGACGTCGGGCCGGGCCATAGGCCTCCCGGATCGCGTCGCCCCAGCTGAGCGCGTCGCCCCCGTGGTGCACCTCGTCGAGGATGACCAGGGTCTTGGCGTCCTCGGTGAGATGACGGTGCAGGCTCGCCTTCGCCGCAACCTGCGCATAGGTCACGACGACGCCCTGGTAGTGGCGTGCCGGCGCCCAGTGGCTGTTTCGGAACCGAGGATCGAGACGGATGCTGACCCGCGCAGCCGCGTCGGCCCACTGCGTCTTCAGGTGCTCGGTGGGAGCTACGACGATGAGCCGGTCCACCTCGCCCATGCGGATCAGCTCGACCGCCAGCGTCAGGGCGAAAGTCGTCTTACCGGCGCCGGGGGTCGCGGCGACGAGGAAGTCGCGCTGATCCGCCTGGAAATACGCGTCGAGCGCCTCGCGCTGCCATGCCCTCAGCTTGTCTGCGGTACCCCACGGGGCCCGCTGAGGAAAGGAGGGAGAGAGCATCAGACCTACGATAATCCAGCCCGCCGACACCGGCATGCACGCGGCGCGATCTGCGCGGGTAGGCTCTCACAGGCACCAGTGCCGTGGATGTCCGGATCGTCGAAGGAGAACCCCCATGACTGACGTCGACTCCCCTCGCGCCCCGTTCGTCGACAACGAGGGGCCGCACCCGTGGCGACGATTCGTGGCCATCGGCGACTCGTTCACCGAAGGCACCGGCGATCCTGATCCCGCGCTCCCGGACGGCCATCGCGGCTGGGCCGACCGCGTCGCCGAGGTTCTCGCCCAGGATGTGGACGACTTCGCCTACGCGAACCTCGCCGTGCGCGGCAAGCTGATCGCCCAGATCGTCGCTGATCAGATCGAACCGGCCATCGCCCTCAAGCCCGACCTGATCTCGATCTGCGCGGGCGGCAACGATGTGATCCGTCCTCGGACCGATCCCGACGACATCGCGGCGCAGCTGGAGGATGCGGTGGCCCGGCTCGCCTCCACGGGGGCGGCCGTCGTGCTCTTCACCGGCATCGACACCGGCTTCACCCCGGTGTTCCGGGCCTTCCGCGGCAAGGTCGCCATCTACAACGAGAACGTGCGGGCGATCGCCGAACGGCACGACTGCATCGTCGCAGACCAATGGGCGCTCAAGGTCGTGCAGGACCCGCGATTCTTCGACGACGACCGGCTGCACTACAACGCCCTCGGCCATCACGAGGTCGCTCGAATGGTGCTGCGCGCCCTGAACGTGCCCAACGACCTGCAGGCGATGCAGCCGGACCCGCTCCCCGTGCGCTCCTGGCGCGAGGCGCGCACTGAGGACATCGGCTGGGCGCGCGAGCACCTGGTCCCCTGGGTGCTGCGGCGCCTGCGCCACCAGTCCTCCGGCGACCACATCGCGGCCAAGCGTCCCGAAGCGGGCCCGGTGCGCCTGCCCGAGGTCGAGGGCTGAGGTCCGAGCTCAGCCTCGGGTCATCTCCCAGAGTGCCACAGCGGCCGCAGAGGCGACGTTGAGCGAGTCCACTCCCCCACGCATGGGGATCGTGACCACCGCATCCGCCGCATCGATCGCCTCGGCGGTGAGCCCGTCGCCCTCCGTGCCCATCACCAGCGCCACCCGCTCGGGCCGAGAGACGGAGTAGGCGTCCAGTGCGACCGCGTCATCGCTGAGCGCCAGCGCCGCCATATCGAAGCCCAGCTCGTGCAGGGCGGGCGCAGCCTCGGACCAGTCCCCGATCCGCGTCCACGGCACCTGGAAGACGGTGCCCATGCTGACGCGCACGCTGCGGCGGTACAGCGGGTCGGCGCAGCGCGGCGAGATGAGC
>JBARWR010000193.1:0-2670 GCA_049646915.1 Microbacterium sp. | reverse complement strand
GGCGAGGAGACGCTGCCCGGTCTCGAGATCGACGCCGACCTGTCCTGGCTGCTGCTCAACGGCCTTGCCGCCGCCGGCGCGACGGATGCGGGTGCGATCGACGCCGCACTGGCCGCCGACAACACGTCCAAGGGCGCCGAGTTCGCCGCCCAGGCGCGCGCCGCGCTGCCCACGGTCGAAGCCAAGCGTGCCGCCTGGTCGTCGCTGATCGACAACGCCGATCTGCCGAACACCATCGTGCGCTCCGCGGCGCTCGGATTCGTGCATCCGTCCGGCGTCGACGTGCTCGGCGAGTTCATCCCGAAGTACTTCGACATGCTCGTGCCGATCTGGGAGGGGCGTACCTACCAGATCGCCGACTACCTGATCGTCGGCCTGTTCCCGCGCACACTGGCCAGTGTGCAGCTGCGCGATGCCACCCGGGCGTGGCTGTCGTCGAACCAGGAGGCAGCGCCTGCGCTGCGACGCCTGGTCCATGAGAATCTCGCAGATGTGGAGCGCGCGCTGGCCGCGCAGTCCCGCGACGCCGAGGACTGATCCCCACGTCCCACTCCGGACGTCGCTTCGCGCCGCCCGGAGCCTCGGGGACGCGGGGCCCCCTCGATGAGGGGCCTGCTTGCGCCTGCAAAGGATCGGGCCCGGGCTGTGGCATGTCCAGGGCATGCGGAGGCCTGATCGCTAGGATCGGAACGTGCCTCTTCTGCCTTTCGCCACGGAACCCGCCGCTCCTGAGGACGGCTGGGCCGCGATCCTGGACGCGCTGGGGAAGATCGGCACGAAGGCTCTCTGGATCGCCGTCATCATCGTCGCCGCGTACGTGCTCGCGCTGCTGCTGCGCCTGGTCATCCGCCGGGTGGTGCGGCGGATCGTCGACACGGCCAAGTCCAAGGCGAAGGTCGATGACACCCAGGCGCTGGAGCGCTCGCCCCTGGCCGACATGCGCCTGATCCAGCGCACCAGGACGCTCGGCTCGATCCTGCAGAACATCGTCAACGTCATCCTGGTCGTCGTCGCGCTGCTGCTCATCGTGTGGGTGCTCTCCCCTGCGCTGCTCAGCTCGCTCACGCTGCTCACTGCGGCGGTCGGCGCGGGTCTCGGCTTCGGAGCGCAGAACATCGTCAAGGACGTGCTGAACGGACTCTTCCTCGTCGCAGAGGATCAGATCGGCATCGGCGATGTGGTGGATCTGGGGCTCGCTTCCGGAGTCGTCGAGCATGTGAGCGTCCGCGTCACGCAGGTGCGCGATGTGAATGGCACGCTCTGGTACGTGCGCAACGGCGAGGTGACCCGCATCGGCAACATGTCGCAGGGCTGGGCGCGTGCCATCATCGACATCGGCGTCGCCCCCGACTCGGATCTGGATCTCGTCGAGACCACCATGCTCGACACCGCACAGGGCCTCGCCAAAGACCCGAAGTGGCGCACCCGGATCATCGAGAAGCCCGAGATCTGGGGCCTGCGGACCATCGACGGGGAGGCGCTGGTCGTGCGCGTCGTGATGAAGACGCGCGCCCTCGCCATGGACGACGTCTCCCAGGAGCTGCGCCGTCGGCTGCGTGACGCACTGCTCGAGAAGGACGTCCTGATCCCCCAGCTGGCGTCCGTCAATCTGACCGGTTTCGAAGGTGCACGCCGTGTGCGTGGAGCGAACCCGCCCATGACTCGGCCCAACGCGGTCACCGGTGTCCCGCCGGTGGCCGAACGCGGCATCTGGCGGCGGAAGAAGTCCGGCGATGAGGAAGGCCCAGCGAAGTGACGTTCTACGATGAGATCGGCGGACACGAGACGTTCCGGCGCATGGTCGAGGTGTTCTACCGGGAGGTCGCGCTCGACCCGGTCCTGAAGCCCATGTATCCCGAAGAGGACCTCGGCCCGGCAGCAGAGCGACTGACGATGTTCCTGGAGCAGTACTGGGGCGGCCCGACGACGTACAGCGAACGCCGCGGACATCCGCGGCTGCGGATGAGGCACGTCGCCTTCCACGTCGATCCCGACGCCCGGGACCGCTGGTTGACGCACATGCGCACCGCGCTGGACGAACTGCAGCTCTCCCCGATGCACGACGCCGCGTTCTGGGACTACCTGGATCGCGCCGCCCATTCGCTCGTGAACACGTTCGAGCCCGCGCCCGGTGTCGGCCCCGCACAGCAGAACCGACCCGATCTCGGACTCACCTCCTAGCAGCACGACGCAGCACCGCAGCCGCACACCGACGAAGGAGTCGCCATGGCAGAACGCACCCTCGAGACAGACGTTCTCGTGATCGGATGGGGACTGGCCGGCCTCGTCGCGGCCGCAGAGGCACTGGCGGCCGGGCGCCGCGTGACGATCCTCGACCAGGAGCCGCGCGCCGACCTCGGCGGACAGGCATGGTGGTCCTTCGGCGGTCTCTTCCTGATCGACTCCCCCGAGCAGCGGCGGATGGGCATCCGCGATTCCCTGGAATTGGCCACCCAGGACTGGTTCGGCAACGCCGGGTTCGATCGTCCGGAAGACCAGTGGCCGCGGCGCTGGGCCGAGGCTTATCTGGACTTCGCCGCCGGCGAGAAGCGCAGCTGGCTGCGCGAGCGCGACGTTGGATTCTTCCCCGTGGTCGGCTGGGCCGAGCGCGGGGGCGGCGGGGCGATCGGTCCAGGCAACTCCGTGCCGCGCTTCCACATCACCTGGGGC
>JBARWR010000192.1:0-1683 GCA_049646915.1 Microbacterium sp. | reverse complement strand
CATCGAGATGGACATAGAGTGTGACAAGGAGGGTGTTGAGGTCGGTTTTCACACATTGGGCTTAACACCCTCCGCCTCCGATTAACAGCCTCCACGCCGCGCGACCATTCGGACTCACTCATCTAGTCCGGCAGCGCTGAGGAGCGCAAGCAATGACTACTTCATCTGATTCGAGTCCCAGCGCCGCAGCGCGTCGCGCGACCGCGGCCTTCGTACTGGTGACGGCGCTGCTCGCGTTCGGTGTCGGCATCCTGGTGATCATCGAGTCCACACAGCAGTTCGTGGCCGGCCCGGCTTCTCAAGCTACCGGGTCGGCATGGCCGTATCTCCTCATCGTGGCACCGCTCATGATCATCGCCGTCGTAGTGCGGAGGCACCTCCTGGGCACCGGCAGGAAACGCCGTTGACAGGCAGTCGTCAACTTCGGCACTAGCGCATAAAGAACAGCCCTCACACGGTTCCGAGAGCAGTGGGGGCTGTTTCGTGCAGAAGTGGTTTCTTACGGCGCGCCGCAGGGGAGCCAGTAGGCTTCCGACCGTGGCATCCCGTACCAAGAAGAAGCGCACCAGCGGCAATCCGGCCAAGCGTCCCGTGATCGAGGCCCGTCCCGTGACCGTCGGCGATTGGATCGGCGCTGCGCGCCTGCGCACACTGCCGCTCGCCGTGGCGCCCGTCATCCTCGGCACCGGTGCCGCGCAGGTGACCGACAGCGAGATGCACTGGGTGATCGCGCTCGCCTGCCTCGCTGTGGCCGTGCTGCTGCAGGTCGGCGTGAATTTCGCGAACGACTACAGCGACGGCATCCGCGGCACCGACGCCGTTCGCGTCGGACCCGCCCGGCTCACCGCATCCGGACGCGTCTCGCCCCGGCAGGTGCTGATCGCCGCCCTGATCTTCTTCGCGCTCGCCGCCATTGCGGGGCTCGCGATCGTGATCCGCACGCAGCAGTGGTGGATGCTGGCGGTCGGCGCCATCAGCATCGTCGCCGCCTGGTTCTACACCGGAGGCAAGCGCCCCTACGGGTACAACGCCATGGGCGAGCTGTTCGTCTTCGTCTTCTTCGGTCTGGTCGCCGTGCTCGGCACGACCTGGGTGCAGTCGTTCGCGCTGCCTCTCGAGGCTTGGCTCGCCGCAATCGCTGCCGGACTGTTCGCCTGCGCCGTGCTGCTCGCGAACAACCTGCGAGACATCGAGCAGGATCGCGAGGTCGGCAAGCGCACGCTCACGGTGCTGATCGGCAAGCGCGCGACGCAAGTCGTCTACACGCTGTTCGCCCTGGCGCCCTTCGTCATCGCCGCGGTGTTCGCGGTGCTGCTGTACCCGGTCTCCTGGCTGTCGCTGCTGGTGCTGCTCGCGATCCTCCCCGCCATCCTCATCGTGTGGACCTACCGTGAACCGCGCGAGCTGGTGATCGCACTGAGCCTGACCTCGCTGTCGTCGGTCGGATACGCGGTGCTCATCTACTGGGCACTCGTGGCCTGATGCCGCCGGAGCTCTGATCTTCACAGCCTCGCGCCGACCAGCGCCTCGCCGAGCGGGGTGCGCAGGTGCAGCATCCGGTTCCCCTCGCGTGAGCTCGTGACCAGTCCGGCGCCGCGCAGCACGGTCAGGTGGTGGGATGCCGTGGACACGGCGATGCCGGCATCCGCTGCCACCTGCGAGGTGGTGCGCGCGATGTGGGCG
>JBARWR010000191.1:0-12916 GCA_049646915.1 Microbacterium sp. | reverse complement strand
CCCCGGAATCGACCAGGTCGGCCACCGCCGTGCGCACTGCGGCCTGATCGCGCAGCCGGTAGTAGTCGTTCAGGTCGGCCGCGGTCGCCACCCCGTACGAGCGCGCAGCGCGGCGCACGAGCTCGCGGACCGCATCCGCCCTCGGCACCGGGGCCGACAGCACCTCGGCGGGGATGACCTGCTCGGTGAGACCGTAGCGGCGCTCGAAGCCCACCCGGCCGGCGATCGAGACCTCGCCGCAGCGCCAGAGATGCTCGAGCGCGGATTTGGCCTCGTCCCAGTCCCACCACGGTCCGCGTTCGCGCGGTGCGTCCTCGCGCAGGTCCACCGGGCGCAGTGGTCCCCGGTCGCGCAGTTCGGCGCGCACCCAGTCCAGTGTGCGCGAGTGCGTGTGCATCCAGCTGTCGGGATCGGATTCGCGGTCGCGCCAGTCCTGCATCCGGAACTGCCAGAGCGCCCAGTCCGCCACCGGCATGAACGCCGCCTCATGCGCCAGGTACTCGACGTAGTGCGCTGTGCGCGAGACGAACGTGCGGTCCAGCAGTGCGGGGTCGTATTCGCCGAGCCGCGCGAACATCGGCATGTAGTGCGAGCGCGCGAACACGTTCACCGAGTCGATCTGCAGCACGCCCAGCCGGTCCATGGCCCGGTGCAGATGGCGCGCGGCGACGGCACCCGGCACCCGGCGGGAGAAGCCCTGAGCCGCCAGCGTCATCCGCCGGGCCTCGGCGGCGCTCAGCGTCTGCGTGGTCGAGGACGGGGCGCTCGAAGATGTCATCCGGCCAGGTTATCCGCCGCCACAGACACGGAGCGGGGTGCGAGCGCGCTCGGTACGTAGAATCGCACTATGAGCGACAGCCCCGCACCGAGGTTCCGCAATCCGTTCCGCCACTATCCTCCCGTCACCGATCGCACGATCACCACAGAGGTGGAAGAGACGGTGCCGAAGCCGTTGAGGATGGCGGCCGCATACTCCTGGCGCCTGCTGGTCATCGCCGGAGCCATCGCGCTGTTCATCTGGCTGGTGATGCTGCTGAAGCTGCTGGTCATCCCACTCATGGTCGGCATCCTCATCACCGCCCTGCTGTGGCCGGCGTTCCAGCTCATGCTGCGCGCGCGATTCCCACGGTGGCTGGCCATCGCCGTCACGGTCGTCGGCACGCTCGGCGTCGTCACGGGCCTGGTCTGGCTCGTCGTCTGGCAGGTGCGCGCGCAGCTGCCAGACGTGCAGGCGAAGACGCAGGATGCCATCGAGCAGTTGCGGCAGTTCCTGCTGGAGGGGCCGCTGCATCTCACCGCCGATCAGATCGACGCGTACATCCAGCAGGGACTGGATCTGCTCGATGAACAGTCGTCCTGGCTGGTCAGCACCGGCGTCGCCGTCACGGGCACCGCGGCGGAGGTCCTCACCGGCACTCTGCTGTCGTTGTTCATCCTCGTCTGTCTGCTCGCCGACGGCGGGGGCATCTGGAGATGGACGCTGAATCTCTTCCCGCGCAACGCCAGGCCGGCGACCGACGCGGCCGCGCGCAACGGCTGGGCCACGGTGATCAACTACGCGCGTACGCAGATGCTGGTCGCCGCCATCGATGCCGTGGGCATCGGCATCGGCGCAGCGCTGCTCGGCGTGCCGATGGCCATCCCGGTGGCTGTGCTCGTCTTCCTCGGTTCGTTCATCCCGATCGTCGGAGCCGTGGTGACCGGTGCCGTGGCGGTGTTCCTCGCCCTGGTCTACAACGGACCCTGGATCGCCCTGGCGATGCTCGGCGTCGTGCTGCTGGTGCAGCAGCTCGAGGGGCACATCCTGCAGCCGATCCTGATGGGCTCGGCCGTCAAGGTGCACCCGCTGGCGGTCGTGATGGTGGTCGCCGGTGGTGCCATGATCGCTCGCATTCCCGGCGCCCTGTTCGCCGTGCCGCTGGCGGCCTTCATCAACGTGGCGGCGGTGACCATCAGCACCGGCGCCTGGCGCACGGGCGAAGAACCCGACGCCGATCTCATCTGGAGTACAGTGCCGCGCGAGCGGACGAGGAGGAATCGATGACCGCAGTCCCGAGCCTGACGGCAGTCCCCAGCCTGGCCGAGTTCACGTCGGCGGCCGAGAGCCTCGCGGGAGTGATCTCGCACACGCCGACCGAGCTCTCCCGGGCACTCGGCGAGGTGCTGGGGTCTCCCGTGCTGCTGAAGATGGAGAACCTTCAGCGCACCGGTTCGTTCAAGATCCGCGGTGCGTCCTACCGGCTCGCTCAGCTGTCGGACTCGGAGCGTGCACGCGGCGTCGTGGCGGCCTCCGCGGGGAACCACGCGCAGGGTGTGGCGCTCGCCGCCCAGGCCCTCGGCATCCCCGCGACGATCTTCATGCCGCTCGGCGTGCCCGTGCCTAAGCTGCTGGCCACGCGCGGGTACGGCGCCGAGGTGGTGCTGGAAGGGGAGACGGTCGCGACGTCGCTGCGGCTGGCCGCGGAGTTCGCCGAGCGCACCGGGGCAGTGCTGATCCCGCCCTTCAACCATCGTGACGTGATCATCGGCCAGGGCACGCTGGGGCTGGAGATCTACCACGACGTCCCCGAGGTCGACACGGTGATCATGGGGATCGGCGGCGGCGGACTGATCGCGGGAGTCGCGGCAGCCATCAAGCAGGCGGCTGCCGCAGATGGACGCACCGTGCGCATCATCGGCGTGCAGTCCGAGCACGCCGCGGCGGTTCCTCCATCCCTCGCCGCGGGTCATCCGGTCGAGATCACCACGCAGCCGACCATCGCAGACGGCATCCTGGTCGCGCGGCCCGGTGACGTGCCCTTCGAGATCATCCGCGACCTGGTGGACGACGTCGTCACCGTCTCGGAGGACGACATCGCCCGCGCGATCCTGATGCTGCTGGAGCACGCCAAGATCGTCGTCGAGCCCGCGGGTGCGGTCGGCGTCGCCGCCATCCTCGCCGGAAAGGTGACATCGGCCGGCACAACCGTCCCGATCCTCTCCGGCGGGAACATCGACCCCATGCTGCTGCAGCGGGTGGTCTCGCACGGACTGGCCGCATCCGGCCGCTACGCGACCGTGAGCATCCCCCTGCCGGATCGTCCCGGTCAGCTGGCCAAGGTCTCCGAGGTGCTCGCGCAGGTCGGAGCGAACGTCATGGAGGTGCTGCACACCCGGCACGGCCATGGACTGCAGATCAGCGACATGATCCTGCAGCTCTCGATCGAGACCCGTGGACCCGAGCACACCCAGCTCGCGCTCGACACGCTGCGCGCCGCGGGCTTCGAGCCGCTCGTCGTAGAGGACTGAGACGACAGAGGCTCGGAGCGCACTGCTCCGAGCCTCTGTTCATGTCTGCGACAGGTCAGCCGGTGTAGGTCTCCACACCGGTGACCTTGACGCTGATGGAGCGCCCGTTCGGGGCCTCGTAGCTGACCTTCTCGCCGACCTTCAGCCCGAGAATGGCCTGCCCCAGCGGGCTCGCCTCGCTGTAGACGTCGAGGTCTCCGGCGGCGGCGATCTCGCGGCTGCCGAGCAGGAAGACCTCTTCGTCGCCGGCGACGACGGCCGTCACGACTGTGCCCGGCTCGACGATGCCGCGGCTGGTGGGAGCCTCGCCGACCTTCGCCGTCTTCAGCAGCTGCTGGAGGGTGCGTATGCGCGCCTCCTGCTTGCCCTGCTCGTCCTTGGCCGCGTGATAGCCGCCGTTCTCCTTGAGGTCGCCTTCTTCGCGTGCAGCCTCGATGCGTGCGGCGATCTCGTCACGGCCGATCGTCGAGAGTGTCTCGAGCTCTTCGGCGAGGCGGTCGTAGGCCTCCTGCGTGAGGAAAGGTACCTGAGCGTCTGTGGACACAGCGTGCTCCTTCGATGCGGGCCCCTTCAGGGGCTGAGGATGCCGGGAGCAGCTTCCGCTGCCCCGGGGGATATGCCAAGACGCCCCGGCATGGGCCGGGGCGTCGGTCATCTTGCGGATGAGTCTAAGCGACCCAGCAGGTCTTCACCAAACCCGTGGTGGCGGTGGCCACGGTCGGTATGCGCACGTCCACGGCCTTGGTGTGCTGCTCGGTGGCGGGCACCTCGAGCACCTTCCAGCCCACGATGCCGAACTCCTCGTCCAGCGCCTGCACGACGCAGACGACGTCCGATCCGCGCGGAGCGGTGTACTGGAAGCGCAGGTCGACACTGTGGGAATCGGTCACCGTGAAGCCCATGTCGACGGCATCCACGGAGTTCATGCTCCTGGCCACGGTCATCCAGCTGAAGGCAACGATGATCGCGACGGCGACGATGCCGGCGATGATCCACGGCAGCGGGCGACGGGCGGTGCGACCGTAGCGATCATCGAGTTCGCGTGCGGTGGTCACGGGTCTCCCGGGTCGGTGTCGGCGGATAGGCTGGTACTCCCAGGTTATGCGACCTGCGGAGGAAAGGCGGACTCATGATCCTGTTCGGCGCCACGACCCCGATGCCGACGCCGACCATGACGGTCGACCCCGACTCGGTGACTCCGGGTTTCGTCGGCTTCGCCCTCATGGTCGTGCTGGTCGTCGCCGTCGTGCTGCTCATCTGGGACATGAACCGCCGCATCCGCCGCGTCCGCTACCGCGAAGAGGTGCGCGACGAGCTGGATGCCGAGCAGGCCGCGGCCGAGGCCGAGCGGTCCGACGAGGATCCGCGCGCCTGACCCGGGCTCGGTGCTCAGCCGCCGACGTGCTCAGCCGCCGACGTGCTCAGCCGCCGAAGCGGCGATGAGGCTCAGACGCCGACGCGCTCGAAGGCGTCGAGGCTGATGCCCTGCTCCAGGATCCGCTTCGACCACTCCTTGGCGCTGTGCAGGCTGTGGTCGCGGTAGTTGCCGCACTCCACGGCCGAGACGCCGGGCACGTCGCTCCATTCGGCGGGGCCGGCGATGAACTCCAGCCCCTTGCGCACGGCCCCGACGACATCCATGACGGCGGGCTCGCCCCACATGATCAGGTGGAAGCCGGTGCGGCATCCGAACGGCGAGATGTCGATGACACCGTCGATGTGGTCGCGCAGCACGCTGGCCAGGGTGTGCTCGATGGTGTGCAGTCCGGCGGTCGGGATCTCGCCCTCGTTGGGCTGCACGAAGCGCACGTCGAAGTTGGAGATCGCATCGCCCTTCGGGCCGCGCTCCACGCCGATCAGGCGCACGTACGGCGCCGTGACGGCGGTGTGGTCGAGGGTGAAGCTCTCTACATCGGCCATGGGGATCCTCCTGATCGTCTGATGTCAGGATGCCATGCGGCGGGGCCCATCAAGCGCGCGATGTCAGACAGGCAGGCCGAGCGAGGGGGAGTACGGGGCCAATGAGATGAGCAGGCACGCCGTCCAATGGCACAGGAACGCCAGCACCGTGCAGACGTGGAAGATCTCGTGGAAGCCGAAGCGGCCCGGCCAGGGATTCGGCTTCTTCATCGCGTAGATGACGGCGCCGATCGTGTACAGGATGCCGCCGACGCACACGAGCACCATCATCGCGACGTTCGCGCGCATCAGATCAGCCATGTACATCACGGCCGCCCAGCCGAGCACGAGATACAGCGCGACGTACAGCCAGCGCGGCGCGTTGATCCAGAAGACACGGAACAGGATGCCGAGGAGCGCTCCGCCCCACACCAGGAAGAGCAGCAGGGTGCCCTTCTGCGGGGCCAGCGCGAGCACAGCGAGCGGCGTGTAGGTGCCGGCGATCAGCAGCAGGATGTTGGCATGGTCGATGCGCTTGAGCACGCTCTTGACCCTGGGGCCCCAATTGAACCGGTGGTACACGGCGGAGTTGCCGAACAGCAGCAGCGACGTGGTCATGAAGACCGCCGCCGCCCACTTCGCCGGCGCACCCTCCGCCAGCACGATCAGCACGACCCCGGTGACGACCGCGACGGGGAAGGTGCCCGCGTGGATCCATCCGCGCCAAGTCGGCTTGATCTCGACGGCATCGGCCGCTGCGGCGTCCAGCAGAGGCAGCTGGGGGACATCGGGTGCGGTGCTCACCCGCTCACTCTAGGCTTCGGCGCATTCCTTCGGCAGTACATACGCCGTATCCTCAGCGGCTCCTCCGGTCGGTGAGGGTAGCGTAGGCACGTGAGCGCACGAGACAGCACGGGGCGGGGGCCCCTCTATCGGCTCTATGGGAATCGTCTTCGCCGTCGGATCGACTCCGCATCGGTCCCGCACCATGTCGCGATGATGATCGACGGCAACCGACGCTGGGCGCGGCAGCTCGGCTACGAATCCGCCGCAGACGGTCATCGGGCCGGTGCCGCCAAGATGCGCGAGTTCCTGGGCTGGTGCGATGAGCTCGGTGTGGGCGTCGTGTCGCTCTACCTGCTCTCGGCCGACAATCTGCACAAACGCGATTCGAAGGAGCTCGGAGATCTCATCGAGATCATCGCTGAACTCGCCGACACGCTCGCCGAGCACGGGACGTGGCGAGTGCAGCAGGTCGGTCGCCCCGACATCCTCCCGCCGGAACTGTCGCGGGTGCTTCAGGATGCTCAGGAGCGCACGCGAGAGCACACCGGACTGCACGTGAACCTCGCTGTCGGCTACGGCGGACGCAACGAGATCGTCGACGCGGTGCGCAGCATCATCGGCCAGCACAACGCATCCGGCGGCACCCTCGAGGATCTCGCCGTGCGATTGACGCCGGAGATGATCGGCGAGCACCTGTACACCGGCGGGCAGCCCGACCCCGACCTGGTGATCCGCACGAGCGGCGAGCAGCGGCTCAGCGACTTCCTGCTGTGGCAGAGCGCGCACAGCGAGTTCTACTTCGTTGAGGCACTCGGTCCCGACCTTCGCGAGGTCGACTTCCTGAGAGCGATCCGCGACTACGCCGATCGCGACCGGCGTTTCGGGCGGTGACTGCGCTCCACGTCATCCGCTGTTCATCTTCACGTCCGCGTGTCGTGTGCGGCAGCTGAGGGCGCGCCGTCGTACGGTACAGGCATCGGGCACCGCGCCCGATCGAGTCGACCTTCGGATCGCGACTCGTGGCCCTGGTCGACTCGCTGCAGAGCCGGGATGCATCCCGGGTAGGAGTGGATCGTGACCACACGTTCAGCGCAGCAGCAGTCCACCCGCAAGGCAGTCGGAACCGGAGCCGTGTCACACGATGACACGGCTCTTCGCACATATGTGCTCGACACATCCGTGCTGCTCAGCGACCCGCAGGCACTCTTCCGCTTCGCGGAGCATTCGATAGTCCTGCCGGTCGTCGTCATCTCGGAGCTCGAGGCCAAGCGCAACGATCCCGAGCTGGGGTACTTCGCCCGTCGCGCACTGCGCCACCTCGACGAACTGCGCATCGAGCACGGTCGACTCGACTTCCCCGTCGAGGTCGGGGACGGCGGCACGCTGCGCGTGGAGCTCGGCGCGACGGATCTGTCGATCCTGCCCGCCGGCATCCGTCTGAGCGACAACGACAGCCGCATCCTCGCCACCGCCGCGCAGCTCGCGCAGGATGGCCAGCAGGTGACGATCATCTCGAAGGATCTGCCGATGCGGGTCAAGGCTGCCTCGCTGGGCCTCGCCGCCGAGGAGTACCTCGCTGAGCAGGCAGTGGATTCGGGGTGGACCGGTATCGCCGCGCTGGATCTGTCCGGCGACGAGATGAGCGACCTGTACGAGAGCGAGGTGGGCGTCAGCGAGCAGGTGCACGGCATCCCGGTGAACACGGGGCTGATCGTGCACTCCGAGCGCGGCTCGGCATTGGCGAGGGTCACGGGGGACGGCGAGTACCGGCTGGTGCGCGGCGACCGGGAGGTGTTCGGTCTGCACGGCCGGTCGGCTGAGCAGCGCATCGCGATCGACCTGCTGCTCGACCCGGAGGTGGGGATCGTGTCGCTGGGCGGACGCGCCGGCACCGGAAAGTCGGCCCTCGCGCTCTGCGCAGGGCTGGAAGCGGTGCTGGAGCGGCAGCAGCAGAAGAAGATCATCGTGTTCCGGCCGCTGTTCGCCGTAGGCGGGCAGGAGCTGGGCTACCTGCCGGGAGATCAGGGCGAGAAGATGGGGCCGTGGGGTCAGGCCGTGTTCGACACGCTCGGCTCGGTGGTCTCCGGGAACGTGCTGGAGGAGGTCGTGGAGCGCGGGATGCTGGAGGTGCTGCCGCTCACGCACATCCGCGGTCGGTCCCTGCACGACGCCTTCGTGATCGTCGACGAGGCTCAGTCGCTGGAGCGCAACGTGCTGTTGACGGTGCTCAGCAGGATGGGTCAGAACTCCCGGGTCGTGCTCACCCACGACGTCGGTCAGCGCGACAACCTGCGGGTGGGTCGGTACGACGGCATCGCCAGCGTGATCGAGACGCTGAAGGGGCATGACCTGTTCGGCCACGTCACCCTGACGCGTTCCGAGCGCTCCGCGATCGCCGCGCTCGTCACCGAGCTTCTGGAGGGCGGCGAGCTCAGCTGACCTGTTCGGCGAACTCCAGTGCCCGGTCGCGGGCATTACCTCTGCGGGCCATGCTTGTGATCTCAGGGGTTGGTTATGCAATGCAATCGATCACGGGTCTTTCGGTGACGGCACCTGTTCTTATAGTAGCGGTGCTGGTCTGGCCACGGGCTCGAAGGCATATATTCGTTTGGCAGATTCGCAATCTCGGTGCCTCGATTGCAATTTCCTTTGCGGTTGCCATATTGAGCATTTTCACGGTTTGGATGCTCTGGCTACTCCCATTCTTGGCAAATTCGTTCATGTGGACCCCGCTACTTCCCGATCAACTCAGGGGCTCTTTCCCTAGCACTGTACTTGTTGTGGTCGTGATCGCGATAATCAATGGGGTATTCGAGGAGACACTGTGGAGACGATGCGTTCCGGTGGCCCTGCAGAATGCGGGTTTACCATCACATCTAATAATCATCATCTCGTGCATGGCCTTCGGCGCTGCGCATTGGAACGGGCTTCCACCAGGCTGGCTTGGTGTGGGGTTGACGACCTGTTTTGGATTGGCCTCATTTTGGCTGCTGCATGTGAGCGGCTCTCTGATACCATCTATTTGTGTTCACGCGGTGGTCGATTTCGCTATTATTCTTCCGCTGGCCGGACATTAAACGAAAGTCTGGTTCCACTTACCGGATCGTCGCCGTAGAGCCGAATTAGGCCGAGCCTGTCGACGATGGCGTGAAGCTCGAACCGAGTCGCCCAAGAATCTGCACGCGCATATGACAGCACCTCGTCGACGTTGACTGCGTCGTGTACAAGTATCGTCTTTGACTCCCACTGTTGACGACTGGTTTCTTTCCAGAGAGTGAGTCGATACTTGGGATCAGGTACTTCCCATTGGCCATCTGTAGGTTCGCCCATTTCGGTGCGCATGCGAGTCCCTTTCGCTGGTGTAAATGATAGTCGGCGGATCTGGCAACCCGCCAGATCTCGACGTGCCTACGTTTGTTTGAGCGTGGAGCTTGAGCTTTCCCGGGTCCTTTGCCGCTGGTCTGTGGGGAACGGCTCCCGGGCGACGGCTCGTAGTAGGTAGTCTCGGAGTGGCGGCGGCGATAGCATCCGCTGTCTTCTAGTTCGCGGGATGTGGAGAACTCGCGCCAACCCGCGGCTATGCCGACGCGAGCGTCCCAGCCGAACCGCAGGAATGCCGCGAGTGCGAGAACTCCCGCGGCATTGCGTCGCGGCAGAACCAGCTCAGCCCGCGTGCGTCATGCTCAGCAGGTCGAGCTTCTCGTCCAGCTGCGCCTCTGTGATCTCGCCGCGCTCGACGTAGCCGAGCTCGACCACGGCGTCGCGCACCGTGATGCCCTTCGCGACGGCGTGCTTGGCGATCTTCGCAGCCGCCTCGTAGCCGATGAGCTTGTTCAGCGGGGTGACGGTCGACGGGCTCATGCCGGCCAGGGCCGCCGCGCGCTCGACGTTGGCGACCAGGCCGTCGACGGTCTTGTCGGCCAGCACGCGCGTCGCGTTCGACAGCAATCGCACGGACTCCAGCAGAGCGGTGCCCATCACCGGGATGGCGACGTTCAGCTCGAACGCGCCCGAGGCGCCGCCCCAGGCGATCGTGGCGTCGTTGCCGATCACGCGGGCGCACACCATCAGCACGGCCTCCGGGATGACCGGGTTGACCTTGCCGGGCATGATCGACGACCCGGGCTGCAGGTCGGGCAGGTGGATCTCGGCGAGACCGGTGTTCGGGCCCGAGCCCATCCAGCGCAGGTCGTTGTTGATCTTCGTCAGCGACACGGCGATGGTGCGCAGCGCGCCGGATGCCTCGACCAGGCCGTCGCGGTTGGCCTGAGCCTCGAAGTGATCCTTCGCCTCGGTGATCGGCAGCTCGGTCTCGGCGGCGAGCAGCGCGATGACCTTCTGCGGGAAGCCGAGGGGAGTGTTGATGCCGGTGCCCACGGCGGTGCCGCCGAGCGGAACCTCGGCCACGCGGGGGAGCGCCGCCTGCACGCGCTCGATCCCGAGGCGCATCTGGCGGGCGTAGCCGCCGAACTCCTGGCCGAGTGTGACCGGGGTGGCGTCCATCAGGTGCGTGCGGCCCGACTTGACGACGGTCTTCCACTCCTCGGCCTTGACCTCGAAGGCGACGGCGAGGTGGTCGAGCGAGGGGATGAGGTCGTCGATCAGAGCCTGGGTGACGGCGACGTGCACCGACGTGGGGAACACGTCGTTCGAGGACTGCGAGGCGTTGACGTGGTCATTCGGGTGCACGGCGGAGCCGAGGATCGAGGATGCCAGGTTCGCCAGCACCTCGTTCATGTTCATGTTCGACGAGGTGCCCGACCCGGTCTGGTAGACATCGATCGGGAACTCGCCGTCGTGCTTGCCGGTGACGACCTCGTCGGCGGCCTGTGCGATCGCATCGGCGATGGCGCCGTCGAGTGTGCCGAGCTCCTTGTTCGCAAGCGCCGCGGCCTTCTTGATGCGGGCGAGCGCCGCGATCTGCGCGGACTCGAGGCCGCTTCCCGAGATCGGGAAGTTCTCCACGGCGCGCTGCGTCTGCGCGCTGTACAGCGCGTTCACGGGAACACGCACTTCACCCATGGTGTCGTGCTCGATGCGGAATTCGGACTCAGTCACTTCTGCTCCTTTGCGAGAGAGGGGATGTCGGTGTCGGCGAGGCCGACCTGGGCGATCGGGACGGCGCTGCCGTCGGTCAAGCGGTACTTGGCGCCGACGATGGCCAGGCGGCCCTCGGCAACGGCATCGCTGATGATCTCGGACGAGGCGAGCAACCCCAGGATGGTGCTGCGGAGGTGCTCTCGTCCGACCTCTTCGGCGTCGATGTCGTCGACGGAGGTGCCGCCGGAGGCCTTCAGCACGCGGCGTGCTGCCGGGACGATCGGCGCGATCAGCTTCCAGATCTTCGGCGGGATCGGGTCGGCGTCGATAGCCGTTCCGCGCACCGCTGCGCCGACCGCACCGCACGAGTCGTGCGCGAGGACGATCAGAAGCGGCACGTCGAGCAGCGCGACGGCGAACTCGATGCTCGCGACGGCTGAGTCCGTCACCATCTGGCCGGCGTTGCGGGTGGTGAACAGGTCGCCGAGGCCCACGTCGAAGAGGGTCTCCGCGGCGACGCGCGAGTCGGAGCAGCCCAAGAAGGTGGCGAACGGATTCTGACCGTTCGCGATCTCGGCTCGGCGGTGCGCGTCCTGGTTCGGATGACGGGACTCGCCGGCGACGAATCGCCTGTTCCCCTCGATCAACTTCGTCCAGGCCTCGACAGGGGTGAGTGTCGTGGTCATCCGGCCTCCTTCAGGTCGCTCAACTGTGCGGTCAGGGATTCAGCAAGCTTCTTCGTCGAGTCCGCGGAGCGGGATCCGTAGAGCAGCACATAGTCGGAGCCGGCCTGAGTGCCGAGCGCATAGGTGACGTTGGCGGTGCCGCGGTCGCCGAGATCGTAGACGTCCCAGTTCAGGCCGTCGATGGTCTCGGTGCCGGTGGGTGCCATGCCGCCGGTCTCCTTCGGAGCCCAGGTGACGTCGGCGTCGAACGCCTGGGCGAGATTGATGAATCCGCGCTCGCGCTCGCCGGAGGGTGCGAGCGTGACGTTCCACACGGTCACCGCACCGCCGTCGAGTCCGGCGGCGTTCACGCGCCAGTCGTCGTCCAACTCGGGAACGACCACAGGGCGGTCCATGGTCGCCTCGACGTCGGAGGCGATCTTCGCCACGTCGATCGCAGGGCGCGGAGTCGGCTCGCCGCGGGGGACGGCGAAGACGATGACGGCCACCACGGCGACGGTGGCGATCAGTGCGGCGATGAGGTTGCGGAAGCTCTGGCTGGACCGGTAGATCCGGCTGGACTCGGCCTTGCGGTCAGCGGTCTCCTGCGGGGTCTCGGGACGGCCTAGCTCGGCGACGATGCGGTTCTGCCTGCTCATGCCTCCTCCTCGGCGGATGCTGCATCACGGGCCGCATCGAGGCGGCGCTTCGCGCCCAGCAGCCACTCCTCGCAGCGGGCGGCGAGGGCTTCGCCGCGCTCCCACAGTGCGAGGGAGTGCTCCAGCGTGGGGGAACCCTGTTCGAGTTCGGCGACCACGCGCACGAGCTCGTCGCGAGCGGCCTCGAACGACAGCGATTCGACGGGGGAATCGTTGGACGCAGTCACGCCTCCATCCTACCGGCGCGTCGCAGGCACGCCGTCCGGGTCCGAACGACCTGGAACACGGGATGCCGGGCCGTGATGATCCAGATCAGGGGCCGACACGCCACATGTCGGACGGATTCGCGGGAAACGTCCGGAACCTGGCGTGTCGGCCCCCGAAGTGCAGCACGCATTCGACGGCCACGGTGCCGTCTCAGTCGCCTTCGGGCACCTGGCCCTCGGAGCGTGCGTGCACGGATCCGCGGTCGACGGTGACGGTCAACGACGTGCCCACGGGGGCATCGGCGGCGTCGGAGAGCAGCCGACCGTCGTCGAGATGCACGATCGCGTACCCGCGCGCCAGGGTGGCCGCGGG
>JBARWR010000190.1:0-2094 GCA_049646915.1 Microbacterium sp. | reverse complement strand
ACATCGTCGCGCACTCGCTCGCGGTGGTGATCGCGCAGTCCGATGGCGCCCGCTATGCGGCGGCCGCGCAGCCCGAGCTCGCGCAGGAGGCGCTCACCACCATCGCGCAGACGGCACGCGCTGCGCTCTCGGACGTGCGGATGCTGCTCACTCAGCTGCGTCATCGTCAGGGCGACGGCCCGCAGCCCACGCTCGCCGACCTCGAGTCGCTGTTCGCGCACGTGCGAGGATCCGGCATCGAGCCGCGCGTCACGATCGATCCGATGCCGCCGGGTGAGCCGCCGGCATCCATCCAGCTCGCCGTCTACCGCATCCTGCAGGAGGCGCTCACGAACGCTCTGCGCCACGGACAGGGTGATGTCGACATCCGGCTGTCCTGGTGGGCGGACCGGGTCGAGATCGACGTGCGCAACGCGGTCGCGACGGGATCGGCCGGCACCGGTACCGCGGGTGGACACGGGCTGGTCGGCATGCGCGAGCGTGCGCAGCTGGTCGGTGGCACGCTGACCGCGGAGCGCGAGGACGATCGGTTCGTGGTCCGGGCGACGCTTCCCATCGGTCAGGACCGCTGATCCGGTGCGAGCGGTAATCCGGTGCGGACGGGTGCGTTCGACCCGTGAAGATGGAAGTCGATCCCGATGATCAGGAGGTCAGGATGATCAGGGTGGTGTTGGTCGACGACCAGGCGCTTTTCCGTGCGGGAGTGCGGATGCTGGTCTCATCGCAGCCGGACATGGATGTCGTCGGCGAGGCGGGGGACGGCAAGGAGGCGATCGAGGTCGTCGGACGCACCCGGCCGGATGTCGTGCTGATGGACATCCGGATGCCGGTGATGGACGGCCTCACGGCGACGGCGGAGCTGCTGACGCGTCCCGATCCGCCGCGCATCGTCATGCTCACCACCTTCGACCTCGACGAGGCCGCGGCCCGCGCGATCCAGCAGGGGGCCAGTGGCTTCCTGCTGAAGGACGCCGACCCCGAGTTCCTGCTCGCCGCGATCCGCACCGTGGATTCCGGATCGAGCGTGATCGCGGCATCCGCCACCCGCGACCTGTTCGCGCACTTCACTTCCGAGACCAAGCCCGTGCCGCCGTCGTACTCCGACCTCACCGACCGCGAGCGGGAGATCTTCGCGCTCGCCGCTCGCGGCCTGTCGAACTCCGAGATCGCCGCGCGCGAGTACCTGAGTGAGGCGACCGTGAAGACGCACATCAGCCGCGTCCTCGCCAAGCTGTCGCTGCGCGACCGCGTGCAGTTGGTCGTCTTCGCATTCGAGCACGGGCTAACCTGACCCGACCCGACCGTCTGTGGGTCGCGGATGCGCCCTTCACGCCGGTTGAAGCAGCGCTTTGCGCCCCACAGACGGTCGCTGAGGATCATCCTTGCGATGTACGCGGATGCATCGCCGGGGCGATGCGGCCGACGGATGCCGGGAAATAGCGTCGATGACATGGAGATCACGACTTCGGACCTCGGCCTCGCCGCACGCGTCCAGCACCTCACCAAGTCCTATGGCACGGGCGCTGCCGGTGTCCGCGCGCTGGACGACATCAGCGTCGGAATCCGTCGGGGGCAGTTCACCGCGATCATGGGCCCGTCGGGTTCGGGCAAGTCCACACTCATGCACATCATGGCTGGGCTCGATGCTCCCACCGAGGGGCGGGCCTGGATCGGCGACACCGAGATCACGGGCCTCGGTGATCTGGAGCTGACGATCCTGCGCCGGCGGCGCGTGGGGTTCATCTTCCAGGCGTTCAACCTGGTGCCCACCCTCGACGCACTCGGCAACATCCTGCTGCCGTTCGAGCTCGACGGGCGCCGACCCTCGGCGATCGAGAAGGCGCGCATAGACGGTCTCGTCGAGCGGCTCGGACTGGCATCGCGCCTGAACCACCGTCCGCATGAGCTCTCGGGCGGTCAGCAGCAGCGCGTCGCGATCGCCCGTGCGCTCGCCACGGCACCCGATCTCGTCTTCGCCGACGAACCGACCGGAAACCTCGATTCGCGCAGCGGCCGGGAGGTGCTCCAACTGCTCGCCGCCGCCAGCCGCGACCACGGTCAGTCGATCGCGATGGTCACGCACGACGCCATCGC
>JBARWR010000189.1:0-5582 GCA_049646915.1 Microbacterium sp. | reverse complement strand
GACACGGAGCGCGTGCGACCCAGCAGAGCAAGCGTGCGGTCGGCGAGGTGCTCGCCCAACGCGCGGAAGGTGGTCCACTTTCCGCCGACCAGGCTCAGCAGGGGCGCGGCCTGGGTGTCGTCGAGCTCGATGCGATAGTCGCGCGACACGAAGCCGGGAGCGGTGTCTTCGTGACGGGGGAGCGGACGGATGCCGGAGAAGCGGTAGACGATCTGCTCGCGATCCACCTCGATGGTGGGGAACACGTGGCGGATCAGGTCGAAGAAGTAGTCGACTTCCTCTTCGGTGCACCGGGCCGGTTCACGGGGATTCGCCTCGATGTCGGTGGTCCCGACGAGCACCTTTCCCTTGAGCGGATAGATGAGCACGATACGACCGTCGGAGTGCTCGAAGAAGATCTCGCGACCCTGAGTCGCCGCCAGCAGCTCCGGATGGTCGAGCACGATGTGCGATCCCTTGGTGCCGCCCATGAAGCGGGTGGGCTCGCCGAGGGCGACGTTGGTGAGGTCGGTCCAGGGGCCGGAGGTGTTCACGATGACGTCGGCGTGCACGGTGAACTCATCTGCGGTCTCGCGGTCGCGCAGCGTGACCTCGTCGCCGTCGCGCCCTACAGCCTCGACGTAGTTCAGCGCGTAGGAGTCGGCGTTCGCGGTGCGGCCGTCCTGCAGCACATCCAGCGCCAGGCGCTCGGGGTCGTGCATCGACGCGTCGTAGTAGGTGGCGGTGTACCTGACCTTCGGGTCCAGACGGGGGAGCTCTGCCAGTGACGACGTGCGCCCGAGGAAGCGGTGCCGGGGTACGGCGCCGCCGTCGCGCGAGAACGTGTCGTACAGCGTGAGTCCGGCCTTGATCAGCAGCGCCCCGCGCTCCTGCGGCTTGCCGCTGCGGTGGGTCAGGAAGCGCAGGGGTGCGGAGAGGATGCCCGAGAAGGTGGAGTAGATCGGGATCGTCGTCTCAAGGGGCTTCACATAGTGCGGAGCGATGCGCAGCAGCCCGTTGCGCTCGCGAACCGACTCGCGCACCAGACGGAACTCGCCGTTCTCGAGATACCGGATGCCGCCGTGGATCATGTGGCTGGATGCCGAGGACGCCCCGCCCGCGAAGTCGCCGCGATCGACGATCACGGCGTCGACGCCCTGCAGCGCCAGATCGCGGAACAGCGAGATGCCGTTGATGCCTGCGCCGATGATCAGGACAGTGGTCCGTCCCACATCGCGTACGGATGCCAGTTCGCTGTCTCGCCGTGCGTGCCGTGTGGTGCCGACCATCGTCTCTCCCTCGTCCCGACCTCCAGCATCCGCCGCATGACAGAATCATGCAAACGACGTGCACGAATGTGCACCCCTTCACCCGGAGGTGGTCAGGATGGCTGCGGATGCCGGTCGGCACGACGCCAGAATGCAGGCTGCGCTCACGGCGGCGAAGCTCTACTACCTGCAGGACATGACGATGGATGCCATCGCCGCCGAGCTGGACACGTCGCGATCCTCCGTGTCCAGACTGCTGTCCCATGCCCGGGACACCGGCCTGGTGGACATCCGCATCAACTCGCCGTTCGAACGCGTGGGGGAGTTGGAGGAACAGCTGCGCACGCGGTTGCGCATCGCCGCGCACATCGTGCCGATGTCGGGCATCGTCAGCGACGTCGAACGGCTCGAACGCGTGGGCCTGACCGCAGGGCGGCTGCTGTCGCAGTTCATCGAGTCGAACATGACGGTCGGCATCGCGTGGGGCTCGACGATCAGCACGGTGAGCCGGTCACTCGTGCAGAAGGAGACCCACGGCACGACGTTCGTGCAGCTCAACGGCGCCGGAAACATCCAGACCAGCGGGCTGGAGTACTCCAGCGACATCCTGCAGCGCTTCGGTGCGGCGTTCGGGGCGCAGGTCGAGCAGTTTCCCGTACCGGCCTTCTTCGACAACCCCGACACGCGCGAGGCGATGTGGCGCGAGCGCAGCACCCGCCGCGTCCTCGCCTTCCAGTCGAAGATGGACATCGCCGTGTTCGGCCTCGGCTCCCCGCAGGCGGAGGTGCCCAGCCGCCTGTACGTGGGCGGCTACCTCAATCGCGACGACTACCGCAGTCTGCGGGAGGACGCCGCGATCGGCGACGTGGCCACGGTCTTCTTCCGCGCGGACGGGAGCTGGAAGGACATCCGCCTGAACGCCCGTTCGACCGGACCGGGTCTGGATCGGCTCCGGCGCGTCCCGCGACGGGTCTGCGTCGTCTCCGGCACCGCGAAGCTGGGTTCGCTGCGTGCCGCCATCGCCGCCGGCATCGTCACCGACGTGGTGCTCGATGAGACGCTGGCGCGCCTGCTCGTCGACGAAGTGTGAGCGCGGTGATCAGCCGACCGAGCGCTCCGGGCCTTCCCTGAACTCGCGGATGAGGTGCTGCACGACCTCGCGCAGATCGCCCTGCGCGGCATCCGCCGCCTCCAACTGACGGGCATAGCTCGCACCGCCCTGGAGGATGGCCCCGATGCCGTCCAACTCGCGGGCGCAGCCGAGATCGCGGGCGACGGGCAGGAGATCCTCGACGACCGCGGCGATGTGCTCGCGCACCGGCATCTGAGAGCCGGCACGATCGACGATGACCCTCGCATCGAGACCGTACCGCGCGGCACGCCACTTGTTCTCGCGGTGGAACCAGGACTGCAGCGTCGGCAGGTCGCGCCCCTCGTCCAGTTCGCGCGAGAAGAACTCCACGAGGGTCTGGGTGAGCGCGGCCACCGAGGCGAGCTCGGTCAGCGTGGACATGCCGTCGCAGGCGCGCACCTCGATGGTTCCCCACCGCGGTGCCGGGCGGATGTCCCACCGGATCTCAGACGGGTCGGCCATCACCCCGGTGCGAGTCATGTCATCCACGAAGGACTCGAATTCCAACCACGTCTCCATCGCCCAGGGCAGCCCCGCCGTCGGCAGCTGCTGGAAGACGAGGGAGCGGTTCGACGCGTAGCCGGTGCGCTCACCGGCCCAGTACGGGCTCGAGGCGGACAGTGCCTGCAGGTGGGGGAGGAAGGCCGAAAGCGCACCGATGATCGGCAGCACCTTGTCGCGATCGTCGATGCCCACATGCACGTGGATGCCCCAGATCATCATGTTGCGACCCCACCACTGGGTGCGCTCGATCAGCTTGTGGTAACGCGTCTTGTCGGTGACGCGCTGATTGAACCACTGCGCATAGGGATGGCTGCCCGCGGAGAGCAGCTCGATTCCGGCGGGGTCCGTCGAGCGGCGGACGGCCGCGATGGCCGAGGCGATGTCGTCGACCGCATCCGAGACCGTGGCGCCGACGCCGCTCGTGACCTCGATCGTGTTGGTGAGCAGCTCGCCGGTGACCGTGTACCGCTGCGGGGCGCTCTGCTCCTCGAGCAGGGTGAGCAGCTCGGGCGCGCGGCCGACCAGGTCGCCGGTCACGGGGTCGGCGAGCATGACCTCCCACTCGAGCCCGACGGTGGAGCGCGAGGAGTGAGCGAATTCGATCGGCACGCGCACATTCTGACACGCACTGAGTCGCCGTCGTGCGCACCGTGTCGCGTCGTTTCGCGGTGCGCGCCGAGATCTGGCAGAATGAAGGGTCGGAAGGCTGCTCGACCCTCTATCCAGCATCCATCCCCCCTCAGAGCTTCCGCCGGGTGTGCACCCCACGCTCCAGGCGTCGTTCATCTCCCTTTCCACACCATTCAGGAGAATCGTGGCTGTCAAGATCCGTCTCAAGCGCTTCGGCAAGATCCGTGCGCCCTACTACCGTGTCGTCGTCGCCGACTCCAAGACCAAGCGCGACGGTCGCGTGATCGAGGAGATCGGCAAGTACCACCCGACCGAGCAGCCCTCGTTCATCGAGATCGACTCGGAGCGCGCCCAGTACTGGCTCTCCGTCGGCGCACAGCCGACCGAGCAGGTCGCCGTGCTGCTCAAGCTCACGGGCGACTGGGGCAAGTTCAAGGGTGACAAGGACGCGAAGTCCACCGTCCAGGTCGCTGAGCCCAAGGCTCCCTTCGAGGTCGACGCCGCCAAGAAGTCGGTCGTCAAGCCCAAGGTCGAGAAGAAGGAGACTCCTGCTGAGGAGGCTCCTGCCGCTGCTGACGCGGAGGCCGCTGAGGCCCCCGCCGCCGACGCAGAGTAATCCGTCGTGCTCGCCGCCGCGCTCGAACACATCGTCAAGGGGATCGTCGATCACCCGGACGATGTCCGCATCACCGCATCCGCATCGCCCCGTGGCGATCTGCTCGAGGTGCACGTGCACCCGGATGACCGTGGTCGCGTGATCGGGCGCGGCGGCCGCACCGCCAAAGCGCTGCGCACTCTCATCTCCGCCCTCGCCGACGGACATCGTGTCCGCGTCGATGTCGCGGACGACTGACGTGGCCGGCGAGAAGAACCAGCTGCGCGTCGGCCGCCTGCTCAAGGCTCACGGCCTCAAGGGCGCGTTCAAGCTCGAGCTGTACACCGACAGCCCCGAGCGGCGCTTCGTGCCCGGCGCCGAGTTCACGCTGCAGGTGCCCGAGGCATCCACCTGGCACGGCAAGACCGTCACGATCCGCGAGTACCGGGTCATGAACGGCAACTCGGTCGTCTTCCTCGAGGGAATCGACGACCGCAGCGCCGCCGAGACCCTCGTGCGCGCCATCCTCTGGATGGATGAGGACGACGAGGTCGAGGATGACGCCTGGTACGCGCACCAGCTCGTCGGACTGGATGTCGTCCGCGACGACGTCGTGCTCGGCCAGATCCTGCGCGTCGAGCACCTGCCGGCCCAGGACCTGCTGATCGTCAAGACGGACAGCGCCGAGGTCATGGTCCCGTTCGTGGAGGCCATCGTGCCCTCTGTCGACATCGCCGCGGGACGCGTGATCGTCACTCCGCCTGCCGGGCTGTTCGAGGAGCTTCCCGCTCCGGATGCCGCTGCTCCGGATCCCGACGACGCGTCCGCGGCATCCGCCTGAGCGCTCGCGCCATGCGTGTCGACGTCGTCTCGATCTTTCCGTCGTACTTCGACGGATTGACGCTGTCCCTGCTCGGCAGGGCCCAGGAGAGCGGCATCCTGGAGCTGAACGTCCACGACCTGCGGGACTGGGCGCACGACCGGCACCGCATCGTGGATGACACGCCCTACGGGGGCGGTGCGGGCATGGTGATGAAGCCCGAGCCCTGGGGCGAAGCGCTCGATCAGCTGGCGGGCGACGGTTCTGCCCGGCCCACCATCATCTTCCCCTCGCCCGCGGGCGAGGTCTTCACTCAGGCGACCGCCCGCGACCTCGCGACCCGCGAGCATCTGATCTTCGGCTGCGGCCGCTACGAGGGCATCGATGAGCGCGTCTTCGAGTACTCCGCCGCGCTCGGTGACGTGCGACTGATCAGCCTCGGCGATTACGTGCTCAACGGGGGAGAGGTCGCCGTCATGGCGATGGTCGAGGCGATCGGCAGGCTCATCCCGGGCGTGGTCGGCAACCCCGAGAGCCTCGTGGAGGAATCGCACGAGGACGGGCTGCTCGAGTACCCCTCGTACACGAAGCCCGCGCTGTGGCGCGATCGCGAGGTGCCGCCGATCCTGCTCAGCGGCAACCACGGGGCGATTG
>JBARWR010000188.1:0-12531 GCA_049646915.1 Microbacterium sp. | reverse complement strand
GACCAGCACCGAGCCGCCGCCCTCTTCCGCGGCGGGTGCCGCCGGCGCGGGAGCCGCAGGCGCAGCATCCGCACTCACGAAAGTGATGATCGGCGATCCGACCTCGACCGTTACGCCCTCGGCGACGAGGATCTCGCCGACCGTTCCGGCGTGCGGCGAGGGCAGCTCGACGAGCGACTTGGCCGTCTCGATCTCGCAGATGACGTCGTTGATCGCGACGGTGTCGCCCGGCGCGACCTTCCAGGTGACGATCTCGGCCTCGGTGAGGCCCTCGCCGACGTCGGGAAGAGTGAAGGTCTGAGTGCTCATAGGAGGAATCCTTTGTGATCGCGTTTCGTCTCGCTGCGCTCGCTCAACGACCGGAAAGTATCAGTAGGCGAGCGAGCGGTCGACGGCTTCCAGGATGCGGTCGGCATCCGGAAGATAGGCGCCCTCGAGCTTGGCGGGCGGGAAGGGCGTGTCGAAGCCCGAGACGCGCAGCACGGGGGCCTCGAGAGCGTAGAACGCCCGCTCCATGACGGTCGCGGCGATCTCGCCGCCCACGCTGGCGTTGCCCGGAGCCTCCTGGGCGTAGACCATCCGCCCGGTGGAGCGCACCGAGTCGAGGATCGGCCCGTAGTCGACGGGCGACAGGGATCGCACGTCGACGACCTCGCAGCTGGTGCCCTCGGCCTCGGCGAGCGCGGCGGCCTGCAGCAGGGTCGTGACCATGGCGCCGTGGCCGACGAGGGTCACGTCGGTGCCGCGGCGGACGACGCGCGAGGCGTGCAGCGGGGCGGCGGATGCCTCGAGCTCGACCTCGCCCTTGGGCCAGTACCGGCTCTTGGGTTCGAGGAAGATCACGGGGTCGTTCGACGCGATCGCCTCCTGGATCATCCAGTAGGCGTCGTTCGGCGTCGAGGGCGACACCACCCGCAGGCCCGGGGTGTGCGCGAAGTACGCCTCGGGGCTCTCCTGGTGGTGCTCGACGGCGCCGATGTGGCCGCCGTAGGGGATGCGGATGACGATCGGCATCGACAGCGCACCCTCGTGGCGGTTGGTCATCTTCGCCAGCTGCGAGGTGATCTGGTCGAACGCGGGGAACACGAACCCGTCGAACTGGATCTCGCAGACCGGACGGAATCCGGCCATGGCCAGGCCGATCGCGGTGCCGACGATGCCGGACTCCGCGAGCGGGGTGTCCAGCACGCGCTTGTCTCCGAACTCGGCCTGCAGGCCCTCGGTGACCCGGAAGACGCCGCCGAGCTGCCCGATGTCCTCGCCCATGAGCAGCACGCGCGGGTCATCCTGCATGGCCTTGCGCAGGCCGGCGTTCAGCGCCTTCGACAGCGGCATCGTCTCGAGCGTCATGCGGCGCCTCCTTCGAACGAGGCCTCGTAGTCGTCGAGCCAGGCCCGCTGCTCGTCGACGAGCGGATGCTGCTCGCTGTACACGTGATCGAACATCAGGTTCCTGGTCGGAGCAGTCAGCTCCACGGTGCGCGCGCGCAGGTCTTCGGCCGCATCCGCCGCCTCGGCCTCGATGTCGGCGAAGAGGGCATCGGATGCTCCCCTGCTGCGCAGGAACGCCTCCATGCGCGCGATCGGGTCGCGCAGCGCCCAGGACTGCTCCTCGTCGGAGCCTCGGTACTTCGTCGGATCATCGCTCGTGGTGTGAGCGCCCATCCGGTAGGTGACCGCCTCGATCGCACGGGGCCCGGCACCGCCACGAGCCTCATCGAGCAGAGTGCGCGAGACGGCGTAGCTCGCCAGCACATCGTTGCCGTCGACGCGAACGCTGGGGATGCCGTAGCCCGCCCCGCGGCCGACCAGCGGCACCTTCGACTGGGTCTGCACGGGCACCGAGATCGCCCAGTGGTTGTTCTGCAGGAAGAAGACGACCGGGGCGTTGTAGCTGGCGGCGAACACCATCGCCTCGTGCACGTCACCCTGGCTGGAGGCGCCGTCGCCGTAGTAGACCACCACGGCCTCGTCACGATCGACGTCACCTGAGCCGGTCTTGCCGTCGAACGCGAGACCCATGGCATAGCCCGCGGCGTGCAGGGTCTGCGAGGCCAGCACCAGCGTGTAGATGCGGGTGTTGCCGTTCTTCGGGTCGGTGGGGTCCCAGCCGCCGTGCGACGTGCCGCGCATGACCTTGATGATGTCGAGCGGATCGACGCCGCGGATGCGGGTGACGGCGTGCTCGCGGTAAGAGGGGAAGAGCGTGTCCTGGGTACGGGCGGCGCGGGCCGATCCGACCTGCGCGGCCTCCTGACCGCGGCTCGGCGGCCACAGCGCCAGCTGGCCCTGCCGCTGCAGGTTGGTGGCCTGGGTGTCGATCGCGCGGATGACAACCATGTCGCGGTGGAACTGCTCCAGCTCGCTGTCTGCGAGCGCGTCGATCAGGGGCAGATACTGCTCGGATGCCGCCGAGGGAGCGAATGATCCATCCGCTTCCAGGATGCGGACAAGGGGTGTCTCGGTCGAAGTCACGGCTCCACGCTACCCATGCCCGCATGCCCCGTCACGCATAGTTCGGGGGCCCTAGTAAGTGCCCGGGATCAGGAGAACTGTCGTCGCGAGATGGCTCAGAGGAACTGGTCATCCACTTCATCCAGAATGGCTCGCAGCGCCTCAACGGGGAGCATCGTCGAATACACGACCTGTCCATCCGCGGGCCCGATCCCGGAGACGTCGGATGGCTCGGTTTCCCAATCGTCTGCGCTCACTCCCGGAACAGCGTCAAGGATCACGGCTAGCAGGCGATGGTCCCAGAATCCCTCGGCTGTGACTGCCAGATACGACTCGCCATCGTTCTGGTGAATCAGGGCACCAACTCGGAAGGTGCCGATGGTCACGATCCAGAGTGCGCCCGTCTGTGCCGAGCGCGCGATGGCCTCGCGCACCTTTCTGCGCAACGCGATCGCGATCACCGTCGCGTTCTCGAGTTGCCACCGCCGGTAATCCGCTGCGGTCGGCAGCAGATGCGCCGTGTAGACACCAGCACCTGTGCCCTTCGCCAGTCGACGGCACTCGTCGCTCAGGACGGCGTAGAAGTCACGGGTGGGCGTGTCAT
The DNA here is from genome assembly GCA_049646915.1 of Microbacterium sp. GTDB lineage: Bacteria > Actinomycetota > Actinomycetes > Actinomycetales > Microbacteriaceae > Microbacterium. The sequence continues at coordinate 9,474 of JBARWR010000188.1, read as the reverse complement.
CCTGCCTGAGGCCACCCGCCGCAAGCCACCATGCGGAATGCGAGTAGTCGGCGTCGGCTCTTGGCCCGAAGCCGTCGGGAATCTGAACCTCCGCCACCACTCCCCGTAGATTGCCGGTCTTCACTTTGAACCACACGCGGTCCTTCAGCGCACGGACTCGTTCAGCACCACCGGAGGCCACCTCCCCCGGAATTCTTTGCGCCTTCTGAATCAACGAGTGGGCCAGAGTATGAAGCTCGATATTCAGCGGCGGGAAGACAAGGCCGAGGTCCGCCAGTGCCCTCTGCGTGGGGCGGACGTGCTGTGTCATAGCGAAGACGCTAACCCCCACCGCGGACATTGACGGCGAGTTCGCTACTGAGGGAGACCCCCGAGCGCGTCGATCTCAGCATCTGTCGCGTCAGCGAGCAGTCTCACTGCGCCGCGCGTGCTGCCGTCGAGCAGACGCAAAGCCTCGAGTGCCCCACCCTGAATCTCTTCACGGTGCTTCTCGATGTACTCGCGCACGGCTGCGTCGACGACGTCCTTCTTGGAGCGCTGCAGAAAATGAGCAGCGCTCGAAATGAGCCGGTCGGTGTCAGTGTCCACCTTGATCGGCGAAACGGCAGCCATAACGGTATCCCCCTACCTTTTGGTACTAAGGTACCAGAAGGTAGTTCACCGCGCTCAGCGCCCGTGCGCCTGCGCGAGCCGCTCCAGCGCTTCCGCAACAGCGCGGCGGGGTGCGGCGAGGTTCATCCGCTCGAAGCCCTCGCCCTCGGACCCGAACATGGCGCCCTCGTCGAAGAACACCAAGGCATCCTGCTGGTGCAGGCGCTCCAGCTCCTCGACGGTCAACCCCAGCGCACGGAAGTCCATCCACTGCAGGTAGGTGCCCTCCAGGGCGTGGACGACGACCTCCGGCATCCGCTCGGCCAGGAACGACCGCACCAGTTCGTGGTTGCCGTGCACCAGATCGATGAGTCCGTCGAGCCAGCCGCCTGCCTTCGTGTACGCCAGCCGGCAGGCCTGGAAGCCCAGGGCATTCAGCGTGAAGAATCCGGTGCGGCCCTGCTCGGCCACGTACTTCTCGCGCAGGCCCTCGTCACTGATGACGATGTTGCTCGTCGCCATGCCGGCGAGGTTGAACGTCTTGCTGGGCGCCGTGCAGACGATGGTGCGCGCGGCGGCGTCGTCGTTCAGGGTCGAGAAGACGGTGTGCTGGATGCCGGGCATCAGCAGGTCGAAGTGGATCTCATCGCTGATCACGGTGAGGTCGTTGTCGCGCGCGATGCGCCAGATCGCCTCGAGTTCGTCGCGCTCCCAGACCCGGCCGGTCGGGTTGTGCGGGCTGCAGAACAGCAGTGCAGTGGTGCGCGGGTCCGCGGCCTTCTCAGCGAGGTCGTCGAGGTCGATCCGCCAGCGGCCGTCGAGCTCGACGAGCGGGTTGCGCACGACCACACGGTCGTTGCCCTCGATGGCGCCGAAGAAGGGATAGTACGCCGGGGTCTGCACGATCACGCCGTCACCGGGAGCCGTGACGGCGCGGACGGCGGTGTTGAACGCGGGCACCACGCCCGGTGCCAGCACGATGTGCTCGCGGTCGACGGTCCAGCCGTGCCGGGTCTGGAACCAGCCGGTCACGGCATCCCAGTACTCGTCCGTCGCCATGGTGTAGCCGAGCACCGCATCCTGCAAGTGCTCGTGCAGCCCTTCGATGATCTCGGGCGCGAGCTTGAGGTCGAGATCGGCGACTGAGAACGGTGAGATGCCGGCGGGCACCTCGGGGTTCGCGGTGCGCATGTGCTCCCACTTGGCCGCCCCTGTGCCGGTGCGGTCGACCGTGGTCTCGAAGTCGTAGACGCGCGGTTCGGTCATGCCCCGAACTCCTTCGCGACCCACAGCACCCGCTCGATCGACTCCTCCTCACCGACGGAGATGCGGATGCCGTCGCCCGAGAACGGGCGCACGATGAGATCGGCGTTGCCGAAGGCGTCGGCCGCGGCATCCGTGCGATCGCCCGTGGGCAGCCACACGAAGTTGGCCTGCGAGTCGGGCACGTCCCAGCCCTGCGCGCGCAGTCCCTCGACCAGGCGCGTGCGGCGCTCGACGATGACGGCGACGCGCTCGAGCAGCTCGTCCTCGGCATCCAGGCTGGCGATGGCCGCCCGCTCGGCGGCACTGGTGACCGACAGCGGGATGCCGGTGGTGCGGGCGGCGTCGAGCACGCTCGGGTGCCCGATCGCATAGCCGACGCGGAGCCCGGCGAGGCCGTACGCTTTGGAGAAGGTACGCAGCACGACGACGTTCGGATGCTGCTCGAAGATGCGCTCGGACAGCCCGTCGACGGCATCCGGCGCGGTGACGAATTCGGCATACGCCTCGTCGAGGATGATCAGCACGTCCTGCGGCACGCGCGCGACGAACGCCGCGAACTCGGCGCTGGTCACGATCGGACCGGTCGGGTTGTTCGGCGTGCAGACGATGATCACGCGGGTGCGGTCGGTGACGGCATCCGCCATCGCGTCGAGGTCGTGCCGCGCGCCAGGTGCGAGGGGGACCTGGATGCCGGTGGCGCCGGCGACCAGCGGCAGGCTCGGGTACGCCTCGAACGAGCGCCAGGCGTAGATTACCTCATCGCCCACCGTCGAGGTGCCGAGCACCAGCTGATGAAGGATCGACACGCTGCCGGATGCGACGTGCACGGCGTCCATGTCGACGCCGTACTTCTCGCCCAGGCGAGCGCGCAGCGCGCCGGCCGTGGCATCCGGATACCGGTTGATCGGTGCAGTGTGCGTGAGCGCTTCGAGCACCGAGGGCAGCGGCTCGAACGGGTTCTCGTTGCTGGAGAGCTTGAAGGCGTCCGCGCCCGCCTGCTTGCCCTGCCGGTACGGGGGCAGAGCGGCGATCTCGGGACGGATGCGGGGCAGGATGGGCTCGGTCACGGGATCAGTCTAAGAGCTGGGGTCAGGCACAAGCCGGGTCAACCATGGGTGGTACCATTTTGGTATGGCGATGACGGTGCGGATTCCTGCCGAGCTGGATGCGAAGCTCGAGGAGATCGCCCGCGCCCGCCACACCTCCAAGCACGCGGTGATCATCGAGGCGGCGGAGCGGTTCGCGGACAGCGAGTCGAAGACCGCCAGGGTGCTGGCGATCGCGGACGGTGTCATCGAGCGCTATGCGGACGTGATGAAGCGTCTCGAAGACGCCTGATGACCGAGTACATCGAAGCCGAGCAGGCGATGGCTGTGGTCGTCAAGCTCGGCTTCCACGTGCGCGACCAGGGTCTGCTGCTCTCTGCGCTGGCACGGCCGTCAGCGGGGATGTTCGGCCAGGACGCCTATCCGAGCATCGAGCAGAAGGCCGCTGCGCTGCTGAGCTCGCTGTCGCAGAACCACACCCTGTTCGACGGCAACAAGCGCCTGTCCCTGCTGCTCACGTTCATCTTCCTGGAGCTGAACGGCTTCGAGCTGATGTTCACCGACGACGAGGCCTTCGAGCTGGTGCTCACTGCGGCACAGAGCAAGAGGACCGTCGACGAGCTCGCCGCGGTGATCGCGGCAGGGATCCGCCTGGGTTACTGACCGCGGACCTGTCGCAGATTCTGCGACATCTGCCACCCAGGGCGCCAGCGTGACACCATGGGCGCATGCGATTCATCATCCGCGTCGTCATCAACGCCTTCGCCATCTGGGTGGTCACGCTGATCCCCGTGCTCGGAATCAGGATCCGGCCGTTCGCGCCCGGTGAGACCCTGCAGCTGGTCCTCACCCTGCTGGCCGTGGCCGCCATCTTCGCTCTGGTCAACTCGATCATCGGCACGGTGATCAAGATCGTCGCGTTCCCGCTCTACATCCTCACGCTCGGACTCATCTCGTTCATCATCAACGGGTTCCTGCTGTGGCTGACCGCATGGATCACCAGCGGCTTCGGCTGGGGCCTGAGCGTGGAGTCGTTCTGGTGGGGCGTGGTCGCGGCGATCGTCATCTCGATCATCAACGCGGTGCTCGGCGCGATCCTGCGCCCGCAGGCGAAGAAGAAGCGCCGCTGACACGACCCTGGACCCAGAGCCCGGGACTCACTCCCGGCTGGCGGTGAACTCCATCCGCTCGACCTTCGACGCCTGCACGAGCTCGCCGAAGAAGTCGCGCTGCAGAGCGCTGACGCGCGGATCACCGGAGCGATCCGTGAGATCGGCGGTCTTCATGTACGCCTCGAAGTCGTGCGGACCGATCGGGTTCCCGTCCCGATCCGGTTCCCTGATCACCTCGAAGCTCTCCGGTGACCCGGTTCCGCCTTCCGCCCCGCCCGTCGCCAGGTTCGAGACCACGTCGCCCCGATGACGAAGCTCGACCAGCGTCTGGTCGGCGGAGAGCGCCGGCTGCGTCGGGTTGCCCACCGCGATCACCGTGCCGGTCTCATACGGACTGTCCATTGCGATGAACGACGCGATGGCGCCCCCTTGCGAGTACCCCACCAGATCGACCTGATCCCCGGGCTGCGCGCCGGCGGCTGCCAGCGCCTGCAGCACCGCCTGCTGAGACGCCGCCTGCTCGCGACGCAGGTACATGTCGATGTTCGACCCCATATCCCAGGGCTCCGAGGTGCCCGGCTTCACCGTGCGGGTGCCGTCGATGTAGGTGACGAATCGGGTGCTGCCGTCCTTCATCGTGAACTTCTCGACAGCCACCTGACCGGCTCCGTGATACGGCACACGGCTGAGGGTCTCCGTCAGATTCACCGGTGCAGTCGTCGCGACCGTCGAGATCTGCTGCACGCCCGCCCGGGGCGCAGGGCCCTGCAGCGCGGCGCCGGACGGGAGGACGCCGAGGCCCCGCCGGGAGGCCTCGATCGACCCGATGCTCATCACCGTCTCGGTGGGCTTCGCGCCGAGCAGTCCGCCGACGACCGTCCCTGCACCCTTGAGCGCGAAGGGCGAGAACGCGGCGCTCAACGCTCCGAGCAGTCCTCCCGCCAGTCCCAGACTGTGATCCAGGGGCTGATCCACGGGAGCATCACTGCGCTCCCTCGACCACCGAGACTCGGTCCACACCACGGAGTCCGCCACCGCCGGCAGCGCCAGGAGCTCGTCGATCCGCGTCTGCAGTGCGGCTGCCGCCTGCGGTCGCTGAATACTGAGCGCCTCCTGCTGCGCCCGCAGCTCGACCACCTCGAACGTGTCGGCCATCAGCACCGTCCCCCCGGACGCCTTGTCGATCTGCCGAGCCAGATCGGCCAGACACTCGAGGCACGCCGAAATGCCGGCATCCCCCACCCGACGCTGCACGTCCGGTGCGTCGGACAGCTCGGCGAGAGCGCGCCGCAGCTGATCCCCCGCATCTCCGAGATGCCTCGTGACGTCGCCGAGCCTCGCGGCGATGTCACGCAGCGCCGACGAGTCCACGGAGATCGCGCCGCCCGAGGTGATCGTCACCTCATCGCTCATGCACTGATCCCCCGCTCCACCTCGGCATGCGCCCGTCGCACCTCAGCCAGCTCGCGCGTGATCGCCCCATGCAGTTCGTCCAGGGCGTCGCGCAGCGCCCGCGGACTGAGACCCTCGTTCCGCCACTGCGACTCCGCGCTCAGCGCCGTGGTCAGCCGGCCTGCGCCGCTGACGGATTCCGCCGCCGCATCGAGCTGTCGCATCGCCCTCAGCGCCGCCCAGATCTGATCGGACGTCGAGGACTCGGCCGCGATGATCGTGTACATGTCTCCAGCGTGCGCCGTCGACGGCATCCGCTCGGTCCCGATTCCCGGTCATTGTGGACAACTGTCGCCGACAGCCCATTGGGGACAGAAGTGGTTACCGGCACAATGGTTCTGTGACCCGCCCGGATCCCTTCCGCGTCGTCTTCGTCTGCACCGGCAACATCTGCCGCTCGCCCATGGCCGAAGTGGTGCTTCGCGCGCTCGCAGAACAGCGCGGGCTGGGCTCTCGGGTCGTGTCCCGCAGCGCCGGAACCGGCGACTGGCACCTCGGCGAGCGCGCCGACGAGCGCACCCTGGAGTCGCTCGAACGTCACGGCTACGACGGCTCGCTGCATCGCGCGAAGCAGTTCAGCGCAGCATCCTTCGCCGACAACGACCTGATCGTCGCCCTCGACCGCACGCATGAACGCATCCTGCGCGCCTGGGCGCGCTCCGAGGACGACGAGGGCAAGGTCACCCTGCTGCGTGCCTACGATCCGCACGCCTCGAGCATGGATGTGCCCGACCCGTACTACGCGGGCCCGGAGATGTTCGATTCGGTGCTGGCTATGATTGAGACCGCGACGCGTGGCCTGTTCTCGCAGCTCGAGCCCGCCGTGCGCGCTCCCCTTCCCACGCTCCGCGCGATGCGGCGCCCCGATCAGGAGGATCTCCCCTGACTACTCTGCCTTCCCTTCCGGCTCAGCCGCTCAGCCCGCTCGACGGCCGCTACCGCGCCTCCGTCTCGGGTCTGGCGGACTTCCTCTCCGAGGCGGGCCTGAACCGCGCCCGCGTCGAGGTGGAGGTGGAGTGGCTGATCGCACTCACCGACCGCTCGCTGTTCGAGACGTCGCCGCTGTCGGATGCCGACAAGCAGCGCCTGCGCGCGCTGTACCGCGACTTCGGTCAGGCCGAGATCGACTGGCTCGCCGACAAGGAGGCGGTGACCCGCCACGACGTGAAGGCCGTCGAGTACCTGGTGCGCGATCGCCTCGCGAGCCTGGGTCTGGATGCCATCGCCGAGCTCACGCACTTCGCGTGCACCAGCGAGGACATCAACTCGGCCTCCTACGCGCTGACCGTCAAGCGCGCCGTGGAGGGCGTGTGGCTGCCGGCTCTGGACGGCGTGATCGCGAAGCTGCGGGAGCTGGCCGTCGAGCATGCGGATGCTGCGATGCTGTCCCGCACGCACGGACAGCCGGCCACCCCGTCCACGATGGGCAAGGAGCTCGCGGTGTTCGCGTGGCGCCTGGAGCGCGTGCGCGGCCGCATCGCGGCATCCGAGTACCTGGCGAAGTTCTCGGGCGCGACCGGCACCTGGTCGGCGCACCTGTCGGCCGAGCCGGATGTGGACTGGCCGCAGTTGTCCCGCGAGTACATCGAGGGCCTCGGCATCGACTTCAACCCGCTCACCACGCAGATCGAGTCGCACGACTGGCAGGTGGAGCTGTACGACCACGTGCGCCACGCCGGCGGCATCCTGCACAACCTGGCGACCGACATCTGGACCTACATCTCGCTCGGCTATTTCGCGCAGATCCCTGTGGCCGGTGCGACGGGTTCGTCGACCATGCCGCACAAGATCAACCCGATCCGCTTCGAGAACGCCGAGGCGAATCTCGAGCTCTCCGGCGCCCTGCTGGGCTCGCTGTCGCAGACTCTGGTGACCTCGCGCATGCAGCGCGACCTGACCGACTCGACCACGCAGCGCAACATCGGCGTCGCGTTCGGTCACTCGCTGCTCGCGCTGGACAACCTGCGCCGCGGCCTGGATGCCATCTCGCTCTCGCGCGACGTGCTGCTGGACGACCTCGACCACAACTGGGAAGTGCTGGCCGAGGCGATCCAGACCGTCATCCGCGCCGAGGTCGTCGCCGGACGGTCGAGCATCACCGACCCGTACGCCCTGCTCAAGGACCTCACCCGCGGACACCGCGTCGGCGCGGCCGAGCTGGCGGCGTTCGTCGAGGGGCTGGAGATCGGGGATGCCGCCAAGCAGCGTCTGCTGGCACTGACCCCCGCCACCTACACCGGTCTCGCCGAGCAGCTCGCACGCTGAGCCCGCGGATCCCCGCGCCGCGCGCAGCGTGGATCAGAAACGCACTCCGTCACAGTGTTTCCGCGGCGTGGATCAGAAATGCACCCCCGCGCGGTGTGTCCGCGGCGTTCTTGATCCAGGCTGAGCGGCGTCAGCCTGGAGACGCCGCCCCGTCGCGGGGCATGAACAGCACCGCGAAGAAGGTCAGCACTGCGGCGATCGCGGCTCCCACGAACACCCAGGTGGATGCCGACACGATGGTCGCCGGATCCTGCGGCCCGGCGCCCTGCGCGATCACGGCATTCGAGATGGCGCCGAGCACGGCGACACCCACCGCGCTGCCTGCTGAGCGCGCGAAGGCGTTCATGCCGGTGACGACACCGCGCTGACCCCATCCGACCGACGCCTGCGCGGCGATGAGGCTGGGCGCCGACGTCAATCCCAGCCCCGCGCCGAGGAGGAACGCGATCGCCGCCACGGTGAACGGGCTCGGCCACGGACCCGTCAGTGCCAGTCCAGCCGCAGCGAGCGCGGCCAGCCCCATCCCGATCATGGCCGTGCGTCGGAAGCCGATGCGCAGGTACAGCCGTCCAGACATTCCCGAGGCGATCGGCCAGCCCAACGTGAGTGCCGCGACCGCGAGCCCCGACAGCAGCGGCACGATGCCGAGCGAACCCTCCAGGTAGGCGGGCGCGAAGCTCGTGACGCCGATCAGCAGGGCGCCGATGCCGAACGAGACGATGGTCGTAGTCAGGATCAGCCGACGGGAGATCAGCGAGAAGTCGATGATCGGCTCGGCCGTGCGTCGCTCCACGATGCCGAAGGCGATGAGTGCGAGTGCTCCCCCGCCGAAGCAGATCGCGCTCGGCACCGAGACCCATGCCCAGGCGCTGTCGCCCTCCAGGAGCCCGAGAATGACGCCGGTGAGCCCGACGGTGAGCAGTGCCGCGCCGGCGAAGTCGATGCGGTGCCGGTGAGTCTGCTTCTCCTCCTGGTAGTGCCTCAGGAGCATCCAGGCCGCCAGCGCGCAGAGCGGCACATTGACGAAGAAGATCCAGCGCCAGGCATCCAGCTGAGCGAAGATGCCGCCCAGGGCGGGCCCCACGACGGACGAGATCGCCCAGACGCTTGCGATGTAGCCCTGCACCTTGGCGCGCTCGGCGACCGTGTAGATGTCGCCCACGATGGTCATCGACATCGGCGCCACGGCTCCGGCGCCGAGCCCCTGCACGATGCGGAACAGGATCAGCCACATCATGTTGCCGGCGAAGCCGCACAGCACCGAGCCGAGCAGGAACAGAGCGATGCCGATCATGATGATCGGCTTGCGTCCGACCACGTCGGCGAAGCGCGAGTAGATCGGCACACTCACCGCCTGCGCCAGCAGATACACCGAGAACAGCCAGGGGAACTGCTGATAGCCGCCGAGATCGCGCACGATGCTCGGCACTGCCGTGGCGAGGATCGTCGCATCGATCGCGATCAGCCCGGTCGCGAGCATGAGCGCGCCGAGGACGGGCCCGCGCTCGGATCGCAGACCGACGGACGCGCGAGCGACGGAAGTGGCCATGACAGCCTCAAGCGCGTGGACGTTCCGTATATTCCCGCCCATCCCTGGCATCCGCCCCCGACCTCGGCGATGCTGGAGGGCATCGGATGCCGAGGAGGTGCCCATGCGCATGAACCGAACACCCGCACCGCCCCGGACGGGTGCTCGATCCCGCGTACGCCTGGCCGCGCTCGCCGCGGCACTCCCGCTCGCC
>JBARWR010000187.1:0-10789 GCA_049646915.1 Microbacterium sp. | reverse complement strand
GTGCGGGGGAGCTCGCCGGCGAGAACGCGGCGGCCGTCGCCGAGGCGCTGCACAAGCGCGACGCCTCCGACAGCAGCGTGGTCGACTTCCTCAACGCCGCCCCCGGCGTGGACGTCGTCGACTCGACAGAACTTGATTTCATGCAGACCATCGATGCCGTGCTCGCAGTGATCGAGCGACGGCGCGATGACGATAAGGAGCTTGACCATGGCTGAAGACGACTACGAAGGCGGTCCGGACGACCTGGCCGAGAAGATGGCCGACCTGGATGAGGAGCTCGCCCAGAAGCGCGCGGATCTCATGCGGGCGACACTCTCCGACTACGACCTGGACGACGACGACGCCCACCTGCTGGAGGGGGTGACCCGCGGTGAGGACGGCATCGAGTACATGCCGGCGCTGCCGGTCGTCGCGATCGTCGGGCGCCCGAACGTGGGCAAGTCGGCGCTGGTGAACCGCATCCTCGGGCGCCGTGAGGCGGTCGTCGAGGATACTCCCGGCGTCACCCGCGACCGGGTCACATACAAGGCGGAGTGGATGGACCGTCGGTTCTCGATCGTCGACACCGGCGGGTGGGAGCCGGATGCCAAGGGCATCGACCGTTCCGTGGCCGCACAGGCCGAGGTGGCCATCGACTTGGCCGACATGGTGCTGTTCGTCGTCGACGCGAGGGTCGGCGCGACCTCGACCGACGAGCACGTCGTGAAGATGCTGCGCAAGAGCGGCAAGCCGGTGTTCCTCGTCGCGAACAAGATCGACGACGCACGTCAGGAGCCCGAGGCCGCGGCGCTCTGGAACCTGGGCCTCGGCGAGCCGTACCCGGTCTCGGCCATCCACGGGCGCGGTGTCGCCGACCTGCTGGACGTGATCATGGAGAAGCTGCCCGAGGTCTCGGCGGTCGCCAAGGCCGAGATCGGTGGACCGCGCCGCGTGGCGATCCTGGGTCGGCCGAACGTGGGCAAGTCATCGCTGCTGAACAAAGCGGCGAAGGAGGAGCGCGTGGTCGTCAACGACCTCGCCGGCACCACCCGCGACCCGGTCGATGAGATCGTCGAGCTGGGCGGCAAGATGTGGCGGCTGGTCGACACCGCCGGCATCCGCCGCCGGGTGCACCTGCAGCAGGGCGCGGACTTCTACGCGTCGCTGCGCACCTCCGCTGCGCTCGAGAAGGCCGAGGTGGCGATCGTCGTGCTCGATGTGAGCCAGTCGATCAGCGTGCAGGATCTGAACATCATCGACATGGTTCTCGAGTCGGGCCGTGCGCTCGTGCTCGCGTTCAACAAGTGGGACCGCCTGTCGGACGACGACCTGGAGAACGCCGACCGGCGCCGCTACCTGGAGCGCGAGATCGAGCAGGACCTCGCGCACGTCGCGTGGGCACCGAGGGTGAACATCTCGGCGAAGACCGGATGGCACTTCGACAAGCTCGTTCCTGCGCTGGAGCGCGCGTTGGAGAACTGGGACCGCCGCATCCCGACCGGCAAGTTCAATGCGTTCCTCACCGAGCTCGTGGCCGCGAACCCGCACCCGCTGCGCGGCGGCAAGCAGCCGCGTGTGCTGTTCGGCACGCAGGCGATCACGCGTCCGCCGACGTTCGTGCTGTTCACGACCGGTTTCCTCGACCCGGGGTACCGCCGGTTCATCCAGCGCCGCCTGCGCGAGCTGTACTCCTTCGAGGGCACGCCGATCGTCATCAACATGCGTGTGCGGGAGAAGCGGCAGCGCTGAGGCGCTCCGAGTCGCTCTGAGGCAGAATGGGAACGGATGCCATGATCCCGGCATCCGTTCCCGCCCGGCCCACGAGGCCTGCCGAAGGAGACTGCGATGACGCACACCCTGCCCCTGCCCGATTTCACCCACGAGCGCGTGGAGGTGATCACGGGCTCGCGCAGCGGTCTGTTCATGACCGTGGCGCTGCACTCGTCCGTGCTCGGCTCCGCACTCGGCGGCGCGCGGCTGTGGACGTACCCGCACTGGAGCGACGCGCTCGGCGACGCACTGCGGCTCTCCGCCGCGATGACACTGAAGAACGCCGCCGCGGGTCTGGATGCCGGTGGCGGCAAGTCCGTCATCCGTCTGGCGCCGGGCGAGACGCTGGATGCTGATCGCCGGCGCGCGGCATTCCTCGACCTCGGCGACGCCGTGGAACTGCTGGACGGCCGGTACCGCACGGCGGAGGATGTCGGCTCGACCACGGATGACATGCTCACCGTCAGCGAGCGCACGCAGCACGTCGTGGGCCTGCCTTCTACCGTCGGCGGCTCCGGTGAGCCCGCGGGCCCCACGAGTCTGGGCGTGTACTCCTCTCTGCAGGCGGTGCTGGAGCGCGTGACCGGGTCGGCCTCTCCGGAGGGGCGCCGGGTCACGATCTCGGGTCTCGGACAGGTGGGCGGTCGTCTGGCGTCGCGTCTGGCCGAACAGGGCGCTCAGCTGACGGTCACCGATATCAATCCGGCCCGGCAGACCCTCGCTTCGGAGATCGGTGCGACGTGGGTGGAGCCGGGCAGCGAGCATCTGGTCGCCGGTGATGTCTTCGTGCCGGCCGGTATCGGCGGCGTGCTGACCGATGAGGTCATCGACGCACTGGATGTGAAGGCCGTCTGCGGGCCGGCGAACAACCCGCTGGCCTCGCATGCCGGCGCGGACCGCCTGGCCTCGCGCGGGATCCTGTACGCGCCGGACTTCGTGGTGAACGCCGGTGGTGTGATCTACCTGGACCTCGAAGCGAAGCAGATCGGCACAAGCGAGGAGATCATGGCACGGGTCGCGGGCATCGGCGACGCCGTGCGCACGATCCTGGATGCTGCGGAGGAGCGCGGCGTCACGCCATTGCAGGCAGCGGAGGAGCTGGCGGCGTCCCGGCTGCGTGACGGCGCCGAAGCCTCTGGGCCGCTGAGCCTGTCGAAGGGCCGCTGACGGTCTGCGGGCAGGGAATTCGATGACGAGGACGCAGCATGAGGCCGAGATGCTTCACGCTCTCACCGCAGAGGACGCGGGTGATCTCCGACACCTGCTGGGCCAGCTGTCCAAGACCGCGGAGTTCGACGCGGATCGGGTCGAGTCGATGATCGCCCACGACGCGACGGACATGCTCGTCGTCCGTGATCACGGCAGGATCGTCGGCATGGCGACGATGGTGACCTTTCCGCTGCCCACCGGCGTCCGCGGCATCGTGGAGGACGTGGCGGTCGACGAGTCGATGCGTGGACAGGGTATCGCGCGGCTTCTGCTGCAGGAGATGATCCGACTCGCAGGAGAACGGGGGCTTCGGACGCTGGACTTGACTTCGCGACCGTCGCGGGAGTCCGCATTGCGGTTGTACGAGTCGGTCGGGTTCGTTCGTCGGGAGACCAACGTTCTCCGCTACACACCGGTGGTCTGACTCACTTCGTCTTGGTCGCCGCTGCGCGGCACGGCTGTGAAAGGCTGGAGGGGTGACCATCATCCCTCCAGCTCCCGGTGAGCCGCGCCGTCCCGACGGTCCGCGAGACAGCGGGGATGCGTGGGTCGTCGCCCCGACCGGGGAGAAATACTGGGGGCGTTACGGAGCTGCCGGACTGCTGGCCGTGGATGCGGAGTGCGGCGTGCTGCTGCAGCATCGCGTCGGCTGGAGTCACTTCGGTGGCACCTGGGGCATGCCCGGTGGTGCGCTGCACGAGGGCGAAGGACCGCTGGCCGGTGCGCTGCGCGAGGCGCAGGAGGAGGCCGGGATCCCCGACGGTGCGGTGCGGGCACGGTTCGCGAGCCTGTTGGATCTCGGGATCTGGTCGTACACGACGGTCGTCGCGGATGTCGTCGAGCCGTTCGACCCGGTGATCAGCGACCCGGAGAGCCTGGCACTGGAGTGGGTTCCTGTCGATGAGGTGGATCAGCGTCCGCTGCATCCCGGTTTCGGATCCGCGTGGCCACTGCTGCGGGCGCTGCTGCCGGTGCGCCCGGTGATCGTCGTGGACGCCGCGAACGTGGTGGGCTCGGTCCCCGACGGCTGGTGGAAGGATCGGCCGGGTGCGGCGATGCGGCTGCGTGACCGGCTGTCGTCGTGGGTGTCGGGGGGAGTGTCGCCAGACGCGCTCGGCCTCGACGCCTATCGCTGGTTCCCGCGGGTGTCGATGGTGGTCGAGGGCGAGGCTCGAGCGATCTCGGATGCTGACGGCCGGCATGGCGTGCGAGACCGAGTGGAGGTCGTGCGGGCGGAGGCCGGTGGTGACGACGCGATCGTCGAGGAGACGCAGCGACTGCTCTCCAGCGGCGCGCGAGCGACCGTCGTGACGAGCGATCGCGGCCTGCGTGCGCGCGCCGAGGAACTCGGCGCGGAGGTTCACTCGGCCGGGTGGCTGCTGGGCCTGCTGGGCTGAGGCTTGACGATGAGCGACCTGGATCGATCGATAACTGAACCGATCCGTGCGCTCGCGGTTCCCGGGCGGGTCGTGATAGTCGGCATCGACGGTGTGGATGGGAGCGGCAAGACCCGTTTTGCTGCTCGTCTCGCCGGCAGCCTGCCGCCGCTGCCGGTCATGGTGGTGCACGCCGACGATCACCTGAATCCGTCCGAGATCCGGCATGCGAAGGGACGGGACTCGCCGGAGGGGTTCTGGCTGGACACCTACGACCATGCATCACTGCTTCGGGCGGTGGCTGACGCTCGGGCGGTATTGGGCGGTGGTGGCGTCGTGCTGGTGGAGGGGATGTTCCTGCATCGTGTCGCGCTCAGGAGCCTGTGGGACTTCTCGGTGTTTCTCGATGTGTCATTCGAGGTGACCGCTGCACGAATGGCCATCAGAGACGGCAGCGATCCCGATCACCGGCACGTCAGCATGCGCAGATACGTCGAGGGACAAAGACTTTACTTCACCGCGGCGGAGCCGTGGAAGCATGCGACTCAGGTTTTGGACAATTCGTCTGCGGAATCCGCACCTATTCGTCCAGAGGACTGCTTCGCCGCGCGACAGCATCCGGAGATGCGCTGAGACGGGGCCCAAGCCTCGCGAGCTCAGGTCAGAAGGGCGCGTCGGCCATCGCCGGTGCGGCGGGGTCGAAAGCGGTGTCGAAGCTGAAGCACGGCTGCGGCCGTGAGTCCGGTGGCGATGCATCCGGTGGTTCCGCGCTCGACGGTTCGGACGGGACGAACATGACGCGTCGAGGTGCGGGGTCGGCATAGTCGCGCCCGGTGGGGCTGGTCCACGTGACCGTCTGGTCGGGGAGCTGTCTGGCCGTCCAGCGGTGCGCGTCGGGAATGTCGGGATGCTTGAGCACGTGATGCGCTCTGCAGAAGTAGGCGAGGTTGTCTATCGCGGTGGGCCCGCCCAGGGCGTAGTCGAGGTTGTGGTCGCTGTCACAGCGGTGGACCGGCTGGCGGCAGCCCGGGAAGCGGCAGTGCTGGTCGCGAGCACGCAGATACCGGCGCATCGGCTCCGTGGGGGTGTAGGTGTCGGTCTGAGTTACGAAGCCGCGGGGACTCAGGAACAGGCGCGTCCATCCGGTGCGGGCCCCCGCGAGGGTACGGGCGATGTCCGGGTGGAGAGGGCCATGGCCGTCGAGTTCAGCGGGCCGGTCGTCGGCGCCGGTGAGTGTGGCGGCGGAGACGGTGACCTGGATGGTCGCATGGATGTTGTCCAGGCCCGTGCCGTGCACCTCGTCGGGATCGCCGGCGAGCAGGAGGTCGGTGAAGAGGTCCGCGCGGAGCTGATCCATCGTGCGGGTGTCGGCGGGGATGTGGATGATGAGCGGACTGTCATCGTTGAACCGCGGATCCGTGGCAGGGTCGGCTTCGACGGCCTGGGCATCCTTGATCGCTGCGGCCTCGGCCTCGAAGTCCTCCCAATCCTGCCGAGACAGGGGATCGGTGATGAAGGTGTCGCCGGCGAAGATCGCGTCCGCGAACGCATCGGCTGCGTCCGCCTGGGCGGCTTCGGTCTCGGCATCCCATCTGGCTTCCTCGGGAGTGAGGGGCGGCAGAGCGGGTTCGCGGTCTTCGGGATGACGGGTCATGTGCCGCGCCATCGCGGTGAGCCGGTCGAGGATGGCGAGCGCGAGATGCTCGGGCAATACGGCCTGCAGCAGGGCGAGCCCGTCGCCGACCGAGCGGACCGTGACTGTGCGCTCCTCGGTCGCCTTCTTGTGTCGTTCGACGATGGTGAGACCTGCGAGGGCGGCGGCGACCTGCCGGGCATGCGCTTTGGTCCGTGCGGGGGTGTCGTGCTCCGCGACCTCCAGTACCGCCGCCTCGTACAGGGTGAGGGTGTCTGCAGTGACATCCCCGGCGCTGATCGCATCGCGCACGGCCTGCGCCTCGCGGATGATCTCCCGCACATGCGCGGGCGTGAGCCGCCCGTCGTGGAACGCGGTGCGGACGAGATCGAACTCGGCATGCAGCAGCCGGGCATCGACGAACGCAAACTCGATCGACCCCTTCGAGATGTGTCCGGCGGCCGAGTACTCCGCGGTCATCGACCGCTCGATCGCATCCCGGTGCCGGGGAGCGACAGCGACTTCCTCCTGCATCAGGTCCCATCGCTGCGCGAGCAGGTCTGCCGCCTCGGCCTGCAGCATCGCGATCTGCCGCTGCTTCTCACGCCACGCATCGAGCAGCGCCACGCGCCGTTCGATGAGTGTGGAGATGTCCTCGGCCATATCTCCAGTTTAGAACAAAACTACGAATATGGGAAGTGATTCTGAGATTGTGGAGAACTCAATCGTCATCCGAATCCCGGCCCCGCAGTCTGTCGATCTCCCGACGCTCGCGCTTGGTGGGGCGACCCGCACCCCGATCGCGGACACCGAGCATGGCGACCGGATCCCGCGGAGGTGTGCGATCGACGTAGGCGGTCACTGCGACGGGCGCGCCGACCCGCTTCACCAACGTCTGCTTCACGGTGAGGATCCGGTCGAAGCCCGAGATGCGCACGCGCACCTCGTCGCCGGGCTTCACCATCTGCGCGGCCTTGGTCTTCTCACCGTTCACGCGCACATGTCCTGCACGGCATGCCGTGGTGGCTGCGGAGCGAGTCTTGTAGATCCGAATCGCCCACAGCCAGCTGTCCACGCGGACCGGCTTCACGGCATCCGTCATCTCGACTCCCGCTTCGCGAGAGTACGAAGAACTCCCCAGACGATCAGGCCCTGGCCGATCGTGTAGGTGGCCATGACGGCCAGGCTCGTCCAGCCGGGCATGCCGTCGGGCAGGAAGAGTCGGAACGCGAGGAGGGAGTCGCTGGCAAGGAAGAATGCACCGCCCACCGCGACGATCGGGTGGCAGCGGGCGGAAGTCGCGGCGGTTCCGGCCAGGATGAGTCCGTAACCAGCGACGGCGAAGAAGAGGTTGCCGGTGTGCGGGCCGAGCGTCGCCAGCATCCCGACCCACCATGCGACATAGACGAGCGTCCACCAGGGGAGTCGCCGGATGCGCGCGAAGCGCAGGAACAGGGCGATGTAGCCGATGTGCGCGACACCGAAGAAGAGAAGCATCAGCGGCAGCTCGGGGGCGCCGGGGAAGAACGTTCCCGCACCGTCGCCGAGCCAGGAGAAGAGAATCGCGCCGATCAGCAGGGTGATGACGGTGCGCGGATGCAGACGAGGCGCCGCGACGAGCACCGGGACCGCGAGCAGGGGCATCAGTGCGAGTTTGGTGGGTCCGGCGATCGGGTTGCTGAGAGCGAGGGCCGCCACGTGGATGACGGACAGTGCGAGGTACGGGATCCAGGCTGCGAAATCGAGCGGGCGGATGCTGCTGAGTGTCCCCGCATCGCTCTTCACGGGCGCGGCAGGGGCGGTGCTCACGATTCGACCGTGACCGTCGTGACGGTGCCGTCTTCGTCGAGGTGCGCGGCCGGCCAGTATCCCTCGGGGAAGTGCTCGCCGCACGTGTCGACGAAGTGCAGCACGAACGTGCCGTCGGCCGCGCTCTCGATCGCCTCCAGTCGCAGATCCTGTGCGCCTTCGTCGAGCTCGTGCTGCTCGGGCTCGACATCGCTGAACTGGGTGATGACGGCATCCGATGCGGTGCGGCGGATGCCGTCGAGATCCGCGACGATGGCGCGGAGCCGGGGGAGCAGTGACTGCACTGCGTCCGCGTCGGTGCCGTCGATCATCAGCTCGATCTCGGAATCGCCGTTGGGGATGCTGCCGACGTACCAGTCGTGGACGGCGACGGTGCCGTCTTCGAAGATGCTCTCGCCGCGGACGAGCCGGCCGAGTTCGGGGTCGTCGAGGGGCGGATGCTGTGCACTCATGGCTTCACGGTAGCGCGGAGCGTCGCTTCAGCTCGCGAACCACGAGGACGCGTCCTCGGGTGAGCGGCTCGGTCTGGTGGAATCCGTGGGAGAGGAAGGTTGAGAGAGTGCCGTGGAACAGGTCGTTGGAGGGGTGCGTGCCTTCGGAGGTGTCGACGGGATAGGCCTCGATCGTGCGGGCGCCCGATTCTCGCGCGTGGTCGATCGCCGCGCTGAGGAGCTGGGCGTTCAGGCCCTGGCCCCGGTGCTCCCGTCGCACGACGAAGCATGTGACCGCCCAGACGCTCGCGTCATCGAGCGGTTCATCGGTCGCGGCCACGATGGCCCGGGTGCGGAGGATGCGGGTCTGGTTCGTGCGCGGTCCGACCCGGATCCAGCCTGCCGCGTCCCCCTCGACATAGGCGATGAGTCCCGGTGGTGGACCGGCGGAGATCTCGTCGTGGAGCATCCGCTGGCGCTGCTCGAGGTTCGTCGTCTGCCAGTCCTTGTTGCTCACGACCGGCCAGATGCACTGACAGCTGCGCCCGTCTCCACCGCCGGAGAGCGAGTGCTGCAGGTTATCCCACCGGCTAATCGTCGCGCGTTCCGTGGTGATCGTCGCCATGCTGGCACGCTACGCGGGGGAGCCGACATCGGCAACGGATGCCGTGCACCACGCCCGGCTGGCGCCGTTTCGCAGAGGCCGTTCCGGTGAGCTAGGATTGTGGAGTGCCCGCGCGAAAGCGCGGACTGCCACGGGCTGTGGCGCAGCTTGGTAGCGCACTTGACTGGGGGTCAGGTGAGTTAGCGGGGCGTGGCAACCAGAAAACTAAACAACGGGATGTGGCGCAGCTTGGTAGCGCACTTGACTGGGGGTCAAGGGGTCGCAGGTTCAAATCCTGTCATCCCGACAAAAAGCCCTGGTGAGAGGCAACTTTCACCAGGGCTTCGTCGTTTCCGGGGATGGTCACTGGCTGGTCCACTCACCCGATCCACTCGGGCCGGCTGCTGCTGGAGTGGACCAATCCCATGCAGCCTCGATGTCGGCGAAGTGCACCAATAAGTGCCCACCGAGTGGACCAGACTCCGGGCAGGGCGATGCTCCGGCCCCCTTCCGGAGGGTCGGAGCGTGCGTCCAGCAGTGGTCACAGGCGGGGTCCGTCGCGGCGGGTGGTGTCCCTTCTGGTAGGGGCTGCGGAGAGGAACTGGTTGGCCTGTCGGGCGGCTTCGGCGAGGTGCCGGTGGTCGGGGTGCAGGTACCCCTTGGTGGTCTCGATCGACTGGTGTCCGAGGATCTCTTGGAGGACGTGCAGGGCGATGCCGGCGTCGGCCATCCAGGTCGCGCCGGTGTGGCGCAGGCCGTGCCGGGTGAGGTTGTCGAAGCCGAGGTTCCTCACCAGCTCATCCCAGTGGGTCGCGTCGCGCACGGTAGCGGTGGTGAGGACGCCGCCGCGTGGTCCTCGTAGGAGCGGGTCGTCGGGCTCCTTGCCCTTGGCGAGTCGTTCGAGGATGGGTTCGAGCGCGTCGAGCATAGGCACGGGACGGTCTCTTCGGCCCTTGGTCTGTTTGATGACGAGGCCGCCCTTGCCGGGATAGTGCTGGCGTCTGATCCAGACGATGTGGTTTTCCCAGTCCACGTCCCCGGCTCGGAGCCCTGCGACTTCGGAGCCGCGGGCGGCGAGGAGGGCGGCGAGCATGACGTGATCGGAGTAGGACTGATGTACCTCCCCGCACGCGGTGGCGAGCTTCTGCAACGTCGGAAGGTTCGGGAGGGCGTACTGCCGGAGTGCTCCGGTGGTGTGGGTGACGTGCTTGCCGAGGTTCCGGCGGGCGCGGTGCTTGGCCGGGTTGATCGAGATGATGTCGTCACGGACGGCTTCGTCCAGGACCCGGACGAGGGGTGCGATGGAGTTCTTGATAGTCGAGGCGGAGTGCTCGGCCTCCCAGCCGTCGATGGTGCGGTCGATCATCCCGGCGCTGATCTTCGCGACCCGGATGTGCCCGAGTGCTGGCAGCACGCGGAGCCGGAGTCCGGTGTCGTAGAGCTCGGCGGTGGAGGTGGGGTCCAGGCCTCGTTGCCACCGGTCGCCGATCGACGCCACGTAGGCGGTGAGTGTGACGGTGGTGTCGTTGCCGGTCTCGGTCGCGGCGCGCATCTGCTCAAAGAACTCCTCGACCTCCTCCGCGGTGCGCACATGGCTGACCCGGCCGACGCGCTTGTGGGTTGCCGGGTCGGTCCAGCGGACACGGGCGCGGTAGCCGTCGACGCGGCGTTCGACGTCGGTGGTGAGCTTCACGCCGACCGGAGGCAGTCGGCGATTGCGGGGATCAGCCATGCGCTGCCTCCTGTTCACGCACCCAAGTGCGCACCGTGATGGGGTTGTACCGGTAGACGCCGCCGACCTGCACGAACGGCGGCCCGACCTTCTCCCGCCGCCACCGGGACAGTGTGGCTTGGGAGACGGTCAGGAACTCCGATGCCTCTTTGGGGCACCACAGCGGCTCGACCTCGCCGATGCCGCGGTCACCGGGCGAGCTCATCATCGGCGGACACCTCGCCGGTCTCCGGGTCGGCGCCGAGG
>JBARWR010000186.1:0-2323 GCA_049646915.1 Microbacterium sp. | reverse complement strand
GTGGCGCACCGTCCCTCGACGGTCGCGCTCGCCGACCGCGTCGCGCTGCTGCAGAAGGGCCGCATCACCGCGGTCGGCACGCACTCCGAGCTGCTGCGCACCAGCGCGCACTACCGTCACGTGATCTCGAGTCTCGAGGCGGACGAGGCTGCGCGCACCGGCGCGATCCCGATCATCACCGAGGCGATGGACGAGGCCGCCAAGAACGAGGCGGCTCGGAACGAGGCCGCCGCCGACGAAGCATCCGCCACTGAAGAGGAGGTGCAGGCATGACCATCACCGGAACCCAGGACGAGGATCGCTCCAACTACACCAAGGAGGAGAGCCGCGCCATCCGGCAGCGCTCGCTGCGTCTGCTCGGCTCGCTGATCCATCCGCTGCGCCTGCGCATCGTCATCGCGGCACTCGTGCTCGTGATCTCGACCGCACTGCAGGTCGCGGGCCCGATCATCATCGGCCTCGCGCTGGACAATGCCCTGCCGCAGCTGCTGCAGACCGCGAACTGGATGCCTGCGGTCATGATCACCGTGGTGTACCTGGTCGCCGGCATCCTCGGCTCGGCGCTGATCGGCGTCTACGTCGTCCTCGCCGCGCGCATCACCCAGGCCGTGCTGCTGGATCTGCGCAAGCGCATCTTCCTGCACACCCAGCGTCTCAGCCTCGAGTTCCACGAGTCGTACACGTCGGGCCGCATCATCTCCCGTCAGACCAGCGACCTCGACTCGATCCGCGAGCTGCTCGACGGCGGTCTGAACAACCTCGTCTCCGGCGTGCTGTTCGGCCTGTTCACCTTCATCGCGCTGGTGATCGCCGACTGGCAGGCAGGTATCATCCTGCTGCTGGCGGGCGTGCCGCTGCTGCTGCTGATGCGCTGGTTCTACAAGCGCTCGCAACTCGTGTACCGCGAGTCGCGCGTGATCAGCGCGAAGGTGATCGTGCAGTTCGTCGAGACGATGACCGGCATCCGCGCGGTCAAGTCGTTCCGCAAGGAGCCTCGCAACGACGTGACCTTCCGCAAGGTCGCCGGCGACTACCGCGACATCAACCGGCGCTCCATGGTGCTGTTCGGCACCTTCGAGCCCGGACTGATGTCCGTCGCCGCGCTCACGCTGGCCGGGGTCGTCCTGTGGGGCGGCATCCGCGTGGCCGACGGCGTCCTCGGCGTCGGCGTGCTGCTGGCGAGCGTGCTGTACGTGCGCAACTTCTTCGCGCCCATGCAGGAGATCGCGATGTTCCTGAACTCCTACCAGTCGGCCACGGCGGCACTGGAGAAGGTGTCGGGCGTGCTCGACGAGGTGCCCACGGTTCCGGATCCGGACAAGCCGGTCGACCTCTGGGAGTCGCGTGGCGCGATCCGCTTCGATGAGGTGACCTTCGGGTACAACGGCGAGAAGACGATCCTGCCGAATTTCTCGCTCGACATCCCCGCCGGGCAGACGATCGCGCTGGTGGGCACGACCGGTGCCGGCAAGTCGACGCTCGCCAAGCTCGTGTCGCGCTTCTACGACCCGAGCGAAGGTGCGGTCACGCTCGACGGCGTCGACCTGCGGATGCTGCATCCCAAGGACCTGCGTCGCGCGATCGTGATGGTCACGCAGGAGGCGTACCTGTTCAGCGGGACCGTCGCCGACAACATCGCGCTCGGCAGGCCCGATGCGACTCTCGACGAGATCCGCGCCGCGGCGCGTGCGGTCGGTGCCGACGAGTTCATCACCTCGCTGCCGGACGGCTACAGCACCGACGTGAACAAGCGCGGCGGTCGCGTGTCGGCCGGACAGCGTCAGCTGATCTCGTTCGCGCGCGCGTTCCTCGCCGACCCTGCGGTGCTGATCCTCGACGAGGCGACCGCCTCGCTGGACATCCCGTCGGAGCGGCTCATCCAGGACGCGCTGCAGACCCTGCTCGCCGACCGGACGGCGATCATCATCGCGCACCGGCTGTCGACGGTCGCGATCGCCGATCGGGTGCTGGTGATGGAGCACGGCCGGATCATCGAGGATGACACTCCCGAGGCGCTCATCAACGGCACGGGCAAGTTCGCCCAGCTGCACGCAGCCTGGCAGCAGACCCTGGTCTGACCCCGTCCAAAGCCCGTCTATATGGCGCAAACCGCCCTGATTCCGATCGAAACAGGGCGGTTCACGCCATATAGACGGGCGGTTAGGCTGAGCGTGTGGATCCGATCTGGGCGACGGCGGTCGAGCTGTGGTGGATCACGCCTGTCGTCCTCGGCGGCGGGGCCGCAGGACTCTTCGTGGGACGGAGACGCAGCAGGATGAACGGGAAGCGGCTGGGCTACGACGCGGCACGACTCGAGCTGCGC
>JBARWR010000185.1:0-22945 GCA_049646915.1 Microbacterium sp. | reverse complement strand
GCCCCAGCGGGTGCTCGGGCAAACGCCCTTCTCATGGGAGCGGGTGGTCAGTTCCAGTTTCCGCTTGCCGACCCGCTGAATGCGCCGGCGGATGCGAGCACGACAATCTCTCCTGCAGTCGCGCGCGTCACGTACAGCGACACCTTCGTGACGCCGGGCTCGGGGATGATCGTGTACGAGCCATCGCCGTTCTGGGTGATGCTCGCGATGCCGACCTGATCGGCGGAATCGACGACGATCTCGGCGCCATCCGAGGTCGAGAGGGTGATCACGGTGCTGGCCGGGATCGAGCCGAGCCCGCGGCCCGCCCGTCCCTCGACCTGCACGTCGGCGTAGTTGCCTGCCGCGTACCCGGATCCGACGCCGGTGAAGAACTCGGTGGCGACCGGCGGCGGCGTCACATCGCTGGCAGAGGCCAGCGGCACGCTGACTGCAGCGGCGATGACCGGAACCGACCAGGCGGCACCCTTGATGATGGTGCGGCGGGGAAGGTCACGGTGGTGCGGCTGAGAGTTCGTGGGCTGGGCTGCTGCCGACATTGCTGTCCAATCGTCTGTGAATGCGTGGGTGGTCCTGTCGGGTACAGGGCCACAGACCATCACAGCGGTCGCGCGGGCGTGAACTCCGCTCTGGCGCGGATCTGGTCGCATTGAGTGTCAAGAGCGGCCTGATAGGTGCCAGGAGGAGCGCTCACCGCGTCTGAGGAGGAAGCCGACCGCGTCGCGCCGCCGCTACTCCGCAGACGAGCGATACCGGAGCAAGTGAGGAGTTCTTCGGCATCTCGAACACCGCTTCGGCGAAGTCTGCCCAGCTGACGATGTCACCTGTATCCGTGAGATTGTGTGTGCGTACGTCGCTCTGCTCTCGAGGAGATGGTGGACGCCTCGAGCAATGTCGGTGGTGAAAATCAGGCGATGCGGGAAAGCAGCGCAGCGGCTGTCGCATTCGCGGCTCAGGCTGCGGCCGACCCCTTCCGCGTTACAGCATCGGCGACGGCGGTGTGGGCGGGTTCATGCCTTCATGCTCAGGTCTCGCGGCGCGTTTCCGTGCTGTCAATGTGCGCCGGACGGCTTGACGATCGCGCTGAAGGTGCGGGCCACAACGGTGATGTCGCTGGTGATCAGTTCTCGACGTAGTACAGGTCGAGGCGTATGGCGTCGTCCCACGACAGATCGGAGCGCCCGCTCACCTGCCACAGTCCAGTGATGCCGGGCTTCATGAACAGCCTTCGATGAGCGTCATCGTCGTAGAGCGCGACTTCGGCGTCTCGCTGGGGGCGCGGGCCGACCAGGCTCATCGTGCCGATGAACGCGTTGAAGAACTGCGGCAGCTCGTCGAGCGAGTAGCGACGGATGAAGCGACCCACCGGGGTGATGCGCGGGTCGTCGTTCACCTTGAATAGTGGCTTGTCGGAGGTTCCCTGCTGGTCCAGGAGCGACTTCAGCTGGTCGTCCGCCCCGACCACCATGGAACGGAACTTGAACATCTTGAACGGCTTGCCGCGTAGACCGACGCGCTCCTGTGCGTAGAAGACCGGGCCCGGGCTGGTGACCTTCACGGCGATGGCAACGGCGAGCATGATGGGCGAGAACAGGACAATCAGACCGAGCGAGCCGAGGATGTCGAAGGCGCGCTTGGCGATGCGCTCGCGACCCTCGAAGCGCGGATACTCCACATGGATCAGTGGGAGTCCCGCGACCGGGCGAGTGTGGATGCGGGGACCGGCGATGTCGGTCAGTGCGGGCGCCACGATCAAGTCGATGCGCTTCTGGTCGAGTGCCCAGCCGAACTGGCGTGTGCGCTTGGGGGTAATCGCATCGGAGGACGAGAGGATTACCGCGTCAATGTCGTGTGAGTCGATGATCGTCAGCACGTCGGAGAAGTCCCCGAGGACTTCGACGCCTCCAGAGAGTGGCTCTCTGGAGCCGTGGGTGGTGACGGCTCCGACGATGCGAATTCCGGACTCCGGCTCGCGCGTGATCGTGTTGGCTATGTGAGTGGCCTTGACTCGGTCGCCGATGACCAGCGCCCGTTGCAGGAACCGGCCATTCTGGCGCTGTCTGCGCAGCCATTGCCGCCATGCCCACCGGGTGGTGACCAGGAGAATGAGCCCCGTGGGCAACGCGATGAGCAGGTAGAAGCGGCCGAACTGGATCTGGAAGATCAGGGCCAGGATGGCCAGGACGCCGAAGACTCGTACAGTCGCGTCGACGATGCGCCGGTACTCGGTCGAGCCATCACCGATGACCTCTGCATCTCTCGTGCCGAAGATCTGAAGAGAGATCAGCCATCCGATGACGAAGAGAAGCGATGTGACGAGGTAGCCGATCTCGACATCAAAGATGCGGTCACCGATCGTGAGTGACTCATTAGTGAAACCGAATCGCAGTAAGTGGGCGCCCGCCACTGCGAGGATCACGACGACGATGTCCGACGCCACCAGACGGTTTGTGTAACGACGTTGGTGTCGCTCGACGCGCGTCGTCGTTTGAGACAGTGCGGACCGCGCAGTATTAACGTCCATCACCATCTAATGGCTGCCTTCCCAACGGCACGGTCGGCGTCTGAGATGTGCTGGAGTCCCAACTCACTGCCCCTCGCAGTTCAACCACCGACCGTCGACGTGGGCCTGTTGTCCTCGGTCCCACCTTGGACAATTCTTGCATGAAGTGGGAGATCTGATCGGACGATTAAGGACCCGGGTCGCTACCGACGAGGGGGGTGAGAAGGACCGAGTATCCGGCGAACCTTGGTGTTTGCGCCGGGATTCCGATATTTTCCTAGCATGGGACGGTTTCGACAAGCGCTGATCAACGGCCCCGTGATGAGCGCGCTGGTCCCGATCCGAGTGCGGAGCGTCCTTCTCTCCGCTCTGGGGATCAATGCTCGAGGCGCCAGACTCGAGCCCGGCTCACACTTCGTGTCTGACAACGCGAAGATCGGGTCGGGGGCGTTCATCAACCGTCAGGTGTTCTTCGATCACGGTGCTCCGATCACCATCGGCGACCGGGCGTCAGTTGGCATGCGGGTGATGTTCGTCACGAGCACGCATCGGATCGGTCCTCATCATCATCGAGCCGGTGCCGGGTCATGGCAGCCGCAGGGAATCGTAGTTGGTGACGGCGCGTGGATCGGGGCCGGGGCCGTGATACTTCCAGGCGTAACGATCGGCGCCGGCGCTGTAGTGGCAGCTGGGGCGGTGGTCACCAAGTCAGTGCCGGAGGACGCCGTTTCTGCCGGCGTGCCCGCGCGGACGATCCGCATGCTCTCGTATGCGCCATCTTCATGAGGCTGCTTCTATAGCGTGGATCAAGATGCCTGCGGCCACCAGCTCCGTATCCAAGCCGCGGGGCTTGATGCTCCTATAGATGTCAAGTGGCGTTGAGGTATTCGCGGTAGGCGTTGGCGAGGGAGATGTTCAGACGTGTGCCGCGTTCGAGTTCGCTGATGCGGGCGGCCACGGTGCCAAGGTGGTTTGCTGCTTGGGTGAGGGTCAGGCCGCGCTCGCGGCGGAGGTGCCGGAGGTCGTCGACGCGTGGGGCGGGTTCGGGGTGGACGAGCAGGTGCCAGCTCTCACAGGCGATTGCTCGTTTGAGGCATCGGAGCACATCCTTGATGCTCTTGCCCGCGGTGCGGAGTCTCGCCGCGTAGGCCTTCGTGCGTGGGTCGGTCGCGAGGCGGACGAGCGCGATCTGATGCAGCGCCCAATTCGATTGCCGGTCACCGCCGCGGTTGAGACGGAAGCGGGCGGTTTTCCCTGAGCTGGCAGGGATGGGCACGGTGCCGCAGAGCGCGGCGAACGAGGCTTCGGTCCGGAGCCGGTCGGGGTTGTCGCCGGCCGTGATCAGGAGCGTCGAGCTGGTGACGACACCGAACCCTTTCGTGGCGAGCATCGCGGGTGCGGTCGCCGTGACCAGGGCGCGTAGTTCAGCGTCGATCTCGGTGATCTCGGTCGTCAGCGACTGGGGGCGGGCGAGACGGCGCAGTGCTTGACCGGTCGCGGCGGACACGTCGACGGTCGCGACGCCCGGCCGTGTGGCGGCGATCTGGTCGATCAGGGCATCTCCGGTGAGATCGGCTCAGCGTCCGCGGATCTGGTCAGGTGCAGTGATCAGCAGGGCCGTGACCTGTTGGTAGGCCGCGACACGGGCCTCCATCGCACTGCGGCGCACGGCCATCAGCACCCGGATCTGCTCCACGGGCCCGTCGCTGGTCTTCACGACCGGCAACGTGTCAGGCTCGGCGAGAGCCTGCTGCGCCGCGGCGTATGCGTCGATCGGATCGGACTTCCCGCGTCGCCGTTGCGCCCGCTTGGGGCGGATCACCTCACGGATCGTGACACCCGCGCCACCGAGGGACCAGGCAAGGCCCGCGCCATACGAGTTCGTGCCCTCGATGCCAATCAGCGCGATCGCGCCGAACGAGGCGACGAATCCGAGCAGTCGTTCATACCCGGCCGGTGTCGCGGGCACCTTCAGGTCGCCGAGCCGCGCACCAGTCCCGGTGGCGAGCACGGCGACGTGATGCGTGTCCTTGTGCGTGTCGACGCCCGCGACCACCGCAGCTGTGGCGTCGCGTTCGATGGATGTTGTTGTCATGATGGTGGTGTGCCTTCTTTCGCAGTGGGCACGCCGGTCGGGGGCCAGACAGACAGGACGTTGATGGGGCTCTCCAGGCTCATATGAAGTCATGCATGGCCTTCGACCGGCGCTCTCGTCGGTCACCCCACCGGCAGGGGTCGTGGACGGATCAGATCAAAGGCAGACCTACCGGCCGCCAGTCAAGTTTCGGGTCACACGCCCCCGCCGGGGAGGTACTTCCATCATCAACGTCAAGCTTTCTGTGCAAGCGGTTCGGAATTGGTGGTCGGAGGTAGGGGTTGATTCGCTCGGGGTGAGCCAGGGCGAGCTGCTCGAGGGCTTGTTTCCAGTTCGTGGTGACGTTGCCCTCGATGAGTCGGCCGCTGGCTTCGCGCTTGCTCGCGGGCAGGCCGCGTTCCTTCTCTCGTTCGCGGGCGCGTTTGTCCTCGATGTCGCAGATCGCGAGCCAGAGCAACTTGACCGCAGCAGCGTCGTTGGGGAAATGGCCACGGTTCTTGGTGATCTTCCGCAGCTGGTAAGAGTCAGCGGCCGTTAGGTGTCTCGGTGTCACGGAGCAGCGTCTGCCCGTTGGTCGATTGTGGATTGCTTATTCGAGATGCATACGCCTGAACTTGGCGGCGAGCGCGCTTGTCATCACGTCTCGGTCGCTGCGTTGGATCCGAGTCTGTCGTGTGCGCGTTTCTCATGGCTACAGTCGCCGCGATCATCAGTACCCAGGTGATGGATGCGGTGAAGTACAGAAGGAAGTCAAATGAGAACCCCATCGCGATAAGCGATAGACCTACGGCGCGTTCTAGTCCCTGCCCGCGTACAAGCACGTAAACACTCAACGCAACGAATAGGATGAACGCGACAAGTCCGTACATTGCGAACGCCGCTACGTACTGATTGTCGAAGAAGTACGCGCCGGGTAGGTAACCGTGGACCAGGCCAGTTTGGAAAATTAGTTCGCGGTTTGTGCCGGAACCGAAGAGGATCTCTTCCGTGTTTCGATCGAACAGATGCCAGAAGCTGTTTAGGACCGCGGATCGGTGCAAGTACGAACCCGAGTCCAAGAAGTCTGATCCAAGCCCGATCGCCGACAGCAGCTTTGCATCCACTACGGATATCGATGCACCGCCAAGAGCGATGACGGTGAGCAAGCCCCTGAGAAACAAGGGAATCTTTGACGTCGAGACTACCAGGATGATACCGGCGGCAACAAGGCCGAGGACGGCACTCCGTGTTCCGCTGATCGTGGTAGTCGCTACCGCCACGACGGTGACAACCCAATACAGAATGTGTTTACGGGTGCGGGCGAGGTATAGCGTCAGCAGACCGACAAAGGCGGAGAATGTTGCAAGCGGAATCGGATGGGCGAACGAGGTTATCGGCCGCCCCGCGATTTGCGGGAATATAGCGTTAGGCCGATCCGTGATTTCTACGGATCCATCACCCATTGGGAATAACGGGTCCATTCCCGCGAAAAGTTCTCCAGCGGCCCAGGCCGCGTGGAAGATCATGACCACGCTGAGAACCTTGCCGAGTGTTGCGATGTCTTCGTCGTCGATGTGACGGCCGACGAGAAGGACGCCGACCATTACGATCCCGGTCAGGGTATCCGTCGGGGAGTATCCGATAGAGAATAGCCCCGACAGTCGAGTGATGACGACGAGGCCAACGACCGCGGGGATCACCCAAGTCAGTTGGTTGGGCTGCACACGGGGAGTCCTCACCGTGGCGATCAGCAACAATACCATCATGCCGAGCGATGAAGTGAGAACCCACTCACGCGGTGCTCCGTACAGAGGGACAAAGGTGCTGGTCGCGACAGCGGCAGCGAGCGCCCATCCTCGAGGACGGGGTGAAGTGAGCGTCCGCCAGCCCGCAATGACCAGCACCAGCGTGCCGATGGCGATTGCAATGGTGGCCACGTTACAACTTGCTCCACTCCAGTGCGCTGAGGGTCGGCATCTTCCAAGGACCCGAGGCCGACTCGGTACAGTGTAGAGGATAGTGGCGACGTGCACCGGGCCGCGTCAGGGGAGAGAGATGCACATAACATTCGTCGCCGAGAGCATCGAGAACAACTCGATCGGCAGGACCTACTGCCTCTGGCTTCTCGCGCGAAAGTTGGGCTGGGATACGACTACGCTCGCAACACGCGGAGCGTCGCTCTGGGGGCCTGTCCGAGACTCGGCTTTCGCCCGCACGGTACGGCGCATCGATCCTCGAGATCTCGAAACTGCGGTCCCGGTCAAGACGTCGCTGGTCATCGCGTGTAAGCCCTACCCGGAGTCGCTCGGGAATGCCATCGAGATTGCCCGCTCTCGTGGCTTGGGGCTGATTGTCGATGTCGACGATCCCGATCTGGAAGCACGGCTTCGGGTGGGTTCGCCGGTGATGGCGGCAGCCCGGTGGATTCGCCACCCTGGGAGATCGATCGCCGACCGCACGAATGCCCGATGGACCCGGGAACTTCCGAGTTTTACGAGCAACCCTTGGCTTCTAGAGCGGTGGGGAGGTGTTCTGATCCCGCACGCCCGAGAGGACCAGGGCAATGGGACCTATTCTGACTCCTCGACGCCTCGCGTGGTATTTGTCGGCACGAGCCGCGCGCACAAGGGCATCAGCCTGCTTCGTGATGCCGTCGGCGCGCTCCGTAGCTCGGGGTTCACTCTGACCATCACCGATGATGCCCCCGACGATGCGAGGCCCGGAGAACACTGGGTCGGCCGAACCACGTTGGCGGACGGACTGCAGTTGGTGCGAGACGCCGACATCGTTGCGCTCCCGAGCGCCCCCGATCGGTTCTCCGTTGGGCAGCTGCCGGCGAAGCTGGTGGACGCGATGCTGTTCGGGCGTGCGGTCGCGGTATCTCGGGTCGCGCCGATGCCCTGGGCCGTAGATGACGCTGGTCTCGTTTTTGAACCAGACTCCTTGCCAGGACTTATATCGGCGCTTGAACAATTGCGAGACCCTGCGAGACGACGAGACCTGGGCAAGAGGGCGCGAGCGCGGGCGCTCGAGGAGTTTTCGGTTGAAGCATTGCTTCCTCGATTCCGCGCAGAATGTGAACGTGTGGCTTCGGACGGGTGGAGGGAACCCGCATGGTGAGTCTGAGGCATCGGGCAAGAGAAGTCGTCGACGACATCGCCTCCATGGGTGACAGGAACGCGAGTCGGCATTTCGCAGAGGTCACTGCCAGCCGCGCCGGTGCATCGACATTCGACGGGCTCACCTCGCATAGCCTCGCGGTCGCGTCGGCTCGTCCCAGAGCCGGGGCGCCACGAGCCATCAATCTGCTGCTTCCGGAGCTATCACCCGGTGTGATCTTTGCAGGGATCCGAACGGCTATTGAGCTGTCTGCGAGCCTGGCGGATTCGATAGGCGCGGCCCTGCGCTTGATCTACTTTCAGAAACGAATGAAGGCACAGGAAGCTCGTAACCTCGAATTGTATTTGGATCGCGAGTTCAGCCGCGAGATCGAGATCCTCCACATCCGGGAGCTCGCGACGGCAGTGACGGGGCGCTCGGATGTCTGGGTCGCCACACACTGGACAACCGCACATTCGCTTGATGTGGCGGTACGTCTCGGGGTCGTAGAGAAGGCTAACTGCATCTATCTCGTGCAGGATTACGAGCCCGGATTCATGCCCTGGTCGACGGAGTTCGCCTTGGCGCAGGCGACGTATCACGCAGGGTTCACGATGATTGTGAATTCATCTCCTGTCGCGCAATACCTGCGAGCGCACGAGAGTGTGGAGGTACCGCGGCAACTGGTGTTCAGGCCCAAGCTTGACATCGCGCGTTTGGAGCAAGCCGCGATGGCGCGGTCTGGTCATCAGGGTCCGCCCCGAATCGCGTTCTATGCGCGGCCCAATAAACCTCGGAACATGTTTCGATTGGGTATGACGGCGTTGCATCAGGTGGTGGATCAGCTGGGTCCGACTTCGGGTGTGGAGATCGTAAGTATGGGGGCGTCGCACGGCGCGGCGTCCGGCGCGCTACCAACGGGGATGAAGGTCCTCGGCCTGCTTGACTGGTCGAGGTACTTTGGGGAGTTGTCTCGTACCGACGTGATGCTCTCACTGCAGATGAGCCCCCATCCCTCGCATCCCCCGCTTGATGCGGTCGTCGCAGGTGGATTCTCGGTCACCAACGAGCTTGGGGGGGTGCGCGGGGGGCTTCATCCTCACCTTCACGCGGTTGAGGCCGAACCGGACGCTTTGGCAGAAGCGCTGGTGCAGACGCTGTCGGAGTCACGCGCCGAAGGAGCCGAGCACAGGTTCACACCCGAGATGCTGGAGGCCCTCGGCGAGTCTGTGGACCACGTCGTCGCGACCGTATCCGAGATGTTCGGATCGTGAGTGCACGGGGGATCCGGTCAGTTCTACTCTTCCTGGCTGTGCCAGCACTGGGGGCTCTCGCACCGCTGCTGCTCTATCCGGTAGTGACATCAGAGTTCCGACAGGACGGATTCGCCGCGATGGCGATCGCTCAATCGGTCGGAGTCGCGATCGCGGTCGTCTGTGAGCTCGGGTGGAGTGTGATCGGACCGCAAGCCGTCGCGCGGATGTCTGCACGTGATCGCTCCGAGTATCACGCAGCTTCCGTTGCGTCCAAACTCGTCACTCTGGCTCTTGGATCCCCTGTTGCCGCGGGCGCGGCAATTCTTCTTTCTCCGCAGTATCAGATCGACGCTGCGGTCATCGCAGCTGCTTCGACCCTCGCTGCGCTCAGCCCGTCATGGGCATTGACCGGTGTGAACCGCCCCGGTCTGCTGCTGATCGCGGACGTTTTCCCGAGGCTGGTGTCCACGTCGGTCGTCGCATTGTGGATCTGGCTCGGTGGGCCTCTGGGCGCGGTCGGAGCCGTGAACATGATCGTTATCCCGTTCAGCCTCTTCCTTGCTTGGCGAACGCTAGGCCTCAGAGTCATCCCGGGGCGGCAGCACTTCATTCGGAGTCGCGAGCATCTCGGTGATCATGTGATCCTTACGCTCGGGCGTTCTGTCACGACCGTGTACACCTCGCTAATCCCTGCTTTCGTGGCGGTGGCGGCGCCTACGTCCGTCGCAGGCTACGCCGCTGCCGACCGCATACTCAGGCTCGGATTGGGGATACTCGGAGGCGTTCCCAGCCGGTTGCAGAATTGGATCGGAATGGTCCATGGAGACGAGCGGCGCCTGCGGAGCAAACGGTCGGTGCTGTACAACGCGCTCCTTGGGGCTATTGCAGCCGGCGGCTACATGGCGCTCGCCCCCTTGGTCAGCGAGATACTCTTCACTGGGGCCGCGACTGTCGAATTGTCGTCGGCTCTTATTGCCGGAGTCACGGCCCTAATGATTTGTATGTCTAGGGGATTGGGGTTGGCGCTCATCGCCGAGAGCCGTCCGCGGATCATCGCGACGGGCAATATCGTTGCGGCCCTTTTCGGAGTTGTGGCAGTGTTTCTCCTCACCCCAGGGTGGGGAGTGCAGGGCGCTCTCACTGGAGTCCTTGTCGCAGAGGCGTCTGCGGTCGTTGTCCAGGCCTTAGTGTTGCTGGCTGTGTGGCGACGACCGCGACGGGCGCCAGGAACGACTCACGTTAGCGACGGAATATAGAACTCTTCAGCGGCAGGACCACAACCGAAGGTATTGCCTTCCAGCCTGGTGTTCCCCACGTGAAGGCATTCCAGAGGACTCGGCCTCGCGCATGCCTGTGACGAAGTGCTTGCCAGTAAGTAACGGTGAGAAGGAACTCTCCACGGCTGCGGCGGTCAAGGTGGGTCAGCGACCGTTTCGCCCATGCAAGAGACTCGAGGGGGTCGATGCCGCGGGACACCGATCCGTCGCCTGCACGGAGCATGGTCAACGGCTCCTCAACTTGGATGGTCTTGATCGCCGGTAGGGCATGGTCCAGCCGGACGAGCCAATCGGTGTCTTGATGGAAACGCAGCGCGCGATCGAATGGCACTTTCAGCACGAGACTGCGTGGAAAGATCAGAGTCGAAGTATGCATCGCGCCCTGGCCGGCGCGGATGCGCTCCTTTCGGAAAAGATAGTGAGGAATACGCTCGTCTTCGCTGAGGAGCCGAGCTGGCCATGACCGGCCACTTGGTTCCAATACTTGGGTTGAGCTCACCCATGACGAGTGCTCAATATTTCGTATGGCGGACGACTGCCGGTCGAGCTTCGTAGGGCTCCATATGTCGTCATCGTCGAGCAGTGCAATAAGGTCGCCCGTGGCAGCCTCGATCGCGGCCATTCGCGCGACGTTCCCGCCTGCGCGAGGCCCGGTTCGCACGATGCGGACCCGCGGATCATCCGGAAGATCGAGATCGTCGCTGGTGTCTGCCCCGATGATCACTTCGTGGATGCCATATGTCTGTGCTAGCGCCGAATCCACGGCTTCGCGCAGCTCTAGCCGCCCGATCGTGGGAATGATGGCGCTGACCGTGGGACGCGAGTTCGTCACTCGACTACTCCTGTCATTCGCAGAACGGACTCTGCGTAAGTCGTCCAGTCGCTCCACCCTTGATGGAGGGCTTCCTCTGAGATCGAGAGTCGTTCCGAATGGGTCAGAGCACGGGCAGAGTTGATCGCATCTTCCAGCTCGCGTGTCGAGCCTGCATCGATCACAGTGTGACGTTCCGACAACACCTCGTGTGCACCGTTCTCTTTGGTTGTGACAACCGGGAGGCCTGCCCCTGCTGCCTCCGCAACAACGAGCGAGAAGCAGTCTTCGATTGACGGCAACACGAAGAGGTCAGAGCGGGCATAGAGGTCTGCCAGCTGCGGCGCGGACAGAATACCCGCTAGGAACACGTTGGAGGGGAGGCTTTCGACGATACGGTGATCGAACACCTGGCCCACGAGGGTCAGGTCGACATTCTTGCCGCGAACGGCTTCGATGAGGAACGGGATGCCCTTACGGAGAGAGATCTGTGCAGTGCACACGACCTGTAAGCGTGGGGATCCTCGCTCCCGCGGACGTGGGTCCGGTTTGAAGACGGTGGGATCCACGCCATAGGGAATTCGAACGAGCTTGGACTCAGGGACGCCGTGTGCGAGCATCTGGTCCGCTACCACTTGACCAGGCACGAGGACCTGTGACGACAGGGCGATCTCCGCTTCGATCCGTTGCACGAACCAGGCGGGGAACATCTCGGCGCGCGCGCGTTGCCGACCGTAGTGCTGTTCCAGCAACTCGTTGCGGGTGCGGGGATGGGCGTCGATCTCATGGAAGATCAGCCGTCTGTGTGAGTTCTTCTCGAACGTGCGCAGTGATGAGCCCGGCATGGAGATCAGCACGTCAGAATCACCGAAGTTGATGCGGCTGGCGGCGCGGTCGAAGATCACCTTCCAATGCGCATTGCCGATCGAGTGAGTCGCGGGGCTGCTGACCCGCCCACCGAGTACACGTACGAGCTCCGCGCAAGGCGCGATACGCACATCCTCTGGCAGGGCTCCCGATGTAATACGGCTCTGCTGGTTCGTGACGAATCGTGAGAGTGTGTCAGACCGAGGGGCGACGGCGCGAACGGCTCGAGCTGTGGCCAACAGAGGGGACTGATCCCGGATCGCCCGGCGACTGAGAACTCCGCGCTCATGTGCGCCGTGAGCGATCGCACGCATTGTGTTCTCGTCGAACGCATTCGAGATCGCGATTCGCTGCATGCGTATGCGCCTCTCTTCGCGTTGACGGCCCGAAATCGGGCTCCCCGCGGACGTATGGATGGTCAGTACTCTATTCTGACTGATCTTTCAATGAGGTTTGGCCAGGTAGCCTGAGGACTGGGCGATGAGGTATTCGTCGGAGACAGGGAGCACAGGACACATGAGCCACCTGCGTGTGCTGCATCTCGCGGACTCCCTGCATGGAGGCGGCGCGGAGAGTGTTTTTCGAACAACCATCGAGCTGAGTCGGAGGTTCGCCCCTGAGCTGAGGGTTCTCACGGCGACGGGGCGGACGACGCCGGGGAGCTATGTCTACTCGCGGCGGAACCAGCGTATTCTATTAGCTGAGTTGCGCAGCTTCGGACCCGACGTCGTGCACATCCAGAACTACTATCACGCGCTCTCGCCGAGCGTCCTCGGCGCTCTGCGGATATACAAGAAGAGTCGTCCTGCACTGAGAGTGGTCTTCACCGCGCACGACTACCACCTGGTGTGTCCGAACAGTGGAATGCAACACTTTCCGCAGGGCATTCGCACCAACGTTCCGATAGATGAAGATCCTGTGCGGTTGATGCGTAGATACGATCATCGATCGTGGTTCCACGCCATTCTTAAGATCGCGCAATTCTCGGTCGCCTACCGGCTCCTGCGGCTTCAGCGAGTCATAGACGAAGTCATTTCTCCGAGTCACTTCCTCGCGAGCGCTCTTCATCGACGCGGCCTTCGCGCCAGGGTCAGTGTCGTTCGGAATCCGCTCTCCCTGGAGCGCGGAGCTGGACCGAGTATTGAGTCGGATAGACGGAGTCCAATCGACGTCGTGAGCCTAGGGTTTGTGGGGCGTCTCGTTCCTGAGAAGGGCTTGGGTGAGTTGATCAGAGCGCTTTCGCAGCTAAGGGACGAGGTACCGACTGAACTGCATGTCTTCGGCGAGGGGCCGCAGAAACAGGAGTTGATCGCGCTCACCGATAAGCTCCAGCTCGGAAACAGAGTCGTATTCCACGGCCGTGTACCGCATGCGGAGACGTGGGCGGCTGTGTCCGCGCTGGACACCGTGGTCGTACCCTCGGTCTGGTACGAGAACGCGCCCCAAGTTGTGCTCGAAGCTGCCGCAGTCGGAGTGCCTGTCATCGGCAATGATCTCGGCGGGGTCGCAGAGATGTGCGACGAGATCACCAACGCGCAGTTGTGCAACACCGCTGACCCTGCAGAGCTTGGACGCGCTCTCAGGGCCGTCCGTACTAATGGCGGAGTGAATGCGCTCCGACGGCCCGAGGACTACAGCCCCCGTCACTATGCGCGAGAGCTACGCCGGATCTATGTTGGAGATTCAATTTCGTCGTAAGAAGTCGGTTACCTGAGTTCGGAACGTCGGCTCGTCGAAGCGTTCGGTCGCTCCCCGAGCTTGGAAGGCAGGGAGTGCAGCGGCACGCCGCACGGCATCGGCTAAGTCAACGGCGTCCGTCGAATCCGCCACGATCCCACTCACCCCATTGTCGAACGTCTCCACCTGACCGCCGACGGGACCGGTCACTACGGGCGTGCCCGCGGCCTGCGCCTCCACGGGGACGATGCCGAAGTCCTCGACCGGCGGGAACACGAACACGCTGGCCTGT
The DNA here is from genome assembly GCA_049646915.1 of Microbacterium sp. Taxonomy (GTDB): domain Bacteria; phylum Actinomycetota; class Actinomycetes; order Actinomycetales; family Microbacteriaceae; genus Microbacterium. Next base: position 9,089 of record JBARWR010000185.1, on the reverse strand, counting down.
TGCATCAGCGCGTACAGCATGGCATCCGATGGTGACACGACGATGTGCACCGGTACCGCTGCTTCGGCGGCCAAGCCGCGAAGTCGTTCCTCCTCAGGGCCATGCCCGGCGAGTACTACTGGCAGGCCTGCTTTCTCTCCTGCAGCGATCACGAGATCGAGTCTCTTGTAAGGGATGAAACGAGACGCGCCGAGAATGAACGGCGTCGGCAGATCGTCGAGCAGTCTCCGCTCTGCATCGGTTGTCACCTGCGTGCGCCAATCGCTCTGCGAGAGGATGCGCTCCACCGCGACAGGAGGATGAATCACCGTTGCATCGCGATCCCAGGCCAGGCGGATTCGGTCGCGCACGAAGGCGCTGTTCGCGGCTATCGCTGTCGCTTCTTGAGCCCGTTTGCGATCGATCCTCTGGAACATCGGCGAGACCGTCCTCACGGCGAAGCCGCTGCCACGCTCGTCAAGCTCGGGATTCCAGATGTATCGCGCCGGGGTATGCACGTACACGTATTTCGGCACGTCTCGGCGGGCGAGCGTCGCATGATGCGCGAAGAGATGCGAGCTGATCAACATCCACTCGTAGTCGTTCTCGGCTGGCAGTCCGCGCCAAGCCCCGACCGTGAACGGCAGGGCAAGTGCCTTGTGACGTCGCAGCGGCGTCTTCGCAAGCCAGGTCTCGTGCACAGTACGGTCGGCGAACCGATGCGGAGCGTTGTTCCAGAGGCACTGGATATCGGCATCCGGAAATGTCCGGGCCATCGCCTCGAGCACGTTCTCCGAGCCCCCCGAAGCTTCGATCCACTCGTGGACGAGCAGGCCCGTCATCAGGGTCTGCCCATCCCGTAGTACGACCACCCTGCGGCGCGCCAGGCAGCGGCATCCAGCCCATTGCGGCCGTCGACGATCACACGTCCTCCCGTGAGAGTGGACGCGTGCTCGGGCGACAGCTGGCGCCGATACTCATCCCACTCGGTGACCATCACGACGGCATCCGCGTCTCGGATCGCTTCGTCGCGCTCGGCCTCGTACGCGAGCTGTGGGTGAGCCCGACGCGCGTTGTCGATGGCCTGCGGGTCGGTCACCACGACGTTCGCGCCGAGTCCGTTGAGGCGGACGGCCACATCCAGTGCGGGGGAGTCGCGCACATCGTCACTGTGCGGCTTGAAGGCGGCACCGAGAACTGCCACCTTTTTACCGAAGACGCTGCCGCCGAGCCCGTCCACGACGAGTTGTACGGCGCGGTCGCGGCGACGGAGGTTGATGGCATCCACCTCCCGCAGGAAGGTCACCGATTCGCCGACACCCAATTCTTCCGCCCGCGCGGCGAAGGCGCGGATGTCCTTGGGCAGGCACCCACCTCCGAAGCCGATACCGGCGCCGAGGAACTTGCGCCCGATGCGTGCATCGTGGCCGATCGCGTCGGCGAGCTGGGTGACGTCGGCGCCCGTCACCTCGGCGATCTCGGCCATCGCGTTGATGAACGAGATCTTCGTGGCGAGAAACGCATTCGCCGACACCTTCACCAACTCGGCTGTTGCGTAATCCGTGACGATGAACGGCGTGCCCTTCGCCACAGCGGGGGCGTAGACCTCGCGCAGGATCTCGGCGGCGCGTTCACCTTCTATGCCTGACGGCACCCCGGCCACCAGGCGGTCGGGGTCGATGGTGTCCTGCACCGCCCAGCCCTCGCGGAGGAACTCGGGGTTCCAGACGAGCGTGGCGCCAGTCGCGGCGACCCGCGGCGCGAGCTCTGCCGCGGTGCCGACCGGAACAGTCGACTTGCCGGCGACGACATCGCCTTCTGAAAGATGCGGCAGCAGCGAGTCGATCGCCGCGTTCACATACGTGAGGTCGGCGGCATACCCGCCGGCCTGCTGGGGCGTGCCGACGCCGACGAAGTGCACGCGGGCACCGGCCGCTGCGGAGATGTCAGTGGTGAAGGACAGGCGTCCGGATGAGATCCCCTCGGCGAGGATGTCCTGCAGGCCGGGCTCGAAGAACGGCGCCTCGCCTCTGGCGAGCGACTCGATCTTGCGCGGATCGACATCAATGCCGACGACCTCGTGACCGATGGAAGCCATCGCCGCAGCATGGACCGCACCGAGATAGCCGCAGCCGATGACCGAAAGACGCATGAAATATCCTCCCCAAGACCCTGTCTCCATCATTCCCTATCCGGGTGCGTGGAGTTGCCGGGGCATAAGCGAAAGGCGCGCCTCCCGAAGGAGACGCGCCTTTCGAAGAGAGCTGAACTCAGAGGACGCCTGCGCCGAGCGGAATCGTGATCGTTGCAGCAGCCGGGGAATCGACGACCGTGCCGTTCGAGAAGATCGTGACCGTGACCGTGAAGGTCATGAGCAGATCGACGCTCACGCCGGTGCGGGAAGTTGCACCGTAGACGATCTGGCCGAGCACCTTCTGCGCGTCACCGGCAATGCTGGCGTCGGTGATGGTGAACGGCTGCGACGTCTCGTACACGCCCAGCGTGGCGATCGGGGCGAGATCCAGGATCGTGTTCTCGGTGATCGTGCGGGTGCCAAGCGTGGTGCCCGGGATATCGAGAACACCGAAGCCGCGAGAGACGCCGCTGCTGAGCAAGGTGAGAGGCACGCCAGACGCCCATGTGATCGTCACGAGACCAGTGAGCGGACCATCCAGGGTGCCCGGGCCATTGTCGATCACGACGTTATTCGGGAACGTTGGCAGCACGGAAGCGGTGAGCACGCCACTACTGTCGAGCAGGCCAATCGTCGCAAGATTCGTTGTGGAGCCGTCGAAGTCGACGGTTGCGTTGGTGAGCGACGCGGCAGCCATCGGGGTCGCAGCGGCGACGGCGATGACGGGCAGCGACCAGGCGGCGCCCTTGACGAGCGAGCGGCGCGAGAGTTCGGTGTTTTCGATGGTCATGTTTCTCCTGGGGAATTCGGGGGCTGTGTGCCTACGAAGAAGAGGGACGTCGCTCGGGGGGAGCGACCCGTCGCCGTGACGACATCTCCGAGACTGGCGGAGAGGACGCGAACCGATTCGACGTGTGTCGCTGGGTGATCGAAGAGCGACGGAATGTGATCGACAGTCGTCGATCCCGTCAGAGACCTGTCCAACGTCCGATCGGCCACAGCACGACGACCGCCTTGCCGACGATCTGATCGCGCTTGGCCCAGCGCCAGCATCCGACCGGATCAGCCCCCGGCATGCGGCATTCGTAGGCACCGTCGGCGGATGCCGCACGGTGATCTCCCATCACCAGATACGAGCCCTCCGGCACCGTCACCTCGGGCAGGCATCTTGGGGACGCGGGTTCGGTGCTGCAGTCCGATGATCCGGCGGTGAACGGGAGGTCTTCGAAGATGTACGGCTCATCGAGCGGCACGCCGTCGACGAGCATCCTGCCCTGGGCATCGCAGCACGAGACGGTCTGCCCGGGGCTCGCGATGACGCGTTTGATGAGGGTATGCGAGCCGGACGGCCCGAAGCCGGTGACCTCGCCGATCCAGCGCAGCGCAGCCTTCAGCGGTCCGTCATCGGACGAACCGTCCGGTCCCCAGGTCTCGTCTGCGTCGAAGACGACGATGTCGCCCGTGCTGGGCTCCGAGCCGACGAAGGCCAGTCGGTTCACCAGCACCCGGTCACCGGGCAGAAGTGTCTGCTCCATCGAGCCGGACGGCACGTAGTACGGCTTCGCCACGAAGGAGAGCAGCGCGCCGACGACCACGAAGGCGGCGATCAGGTGGAACCACGTGCTGCCGGTGATGCGCCGCCAGAGCGGGCGCGGAGCGGTGGCGGTGTCGTCGGAGGTCACGCCTCCATCTTCACGCATGCGGTGCTCGATCCGGTGTGGGCGACCCGCGCAGAGCGGCGACAGCCCGCCGCTTACCGACTCCGATCCGGCGGGCGTTGAGAGCGACGCGGTCGAGCAGGTCCCAGACGGCGGACCGTATTCCGATGCGGCTGCTCACGACACGACTGCTAGATTCGACGGGACTGTTGCGTCGGTGAGACTGAGGGGTGCACACGCACATGGAGTTGAGGGATTATCTGCGCATCTTTCGGGCGCACTGGCTGGGCATGCTCACCATCATCGTCGCGGGCGTGGTCATCGCCCTCGGGTGGACGCTGACGCAGCCCAAGGTCTACTCCGCGGACTCCACGGCGATCGTTCAGGCGCATTCCGAGTCGAACGACCTCGGGATGCAATCACTCGGCAACAACGTTGCGAACCAGAAGGTCAAGACCTACGTTGAGCTCGGCAGCTCGCGAAGCGTCGCCGGACGGGTGATCGAGGAACTCTCGCTCGAGGAGTCTCCGGACGCCCTCGTCTCGTCGATCAACGTCACCAACCCTCTCGACACGACATCTCTGCGGGTGACCGCCAGCGCGTCAACGCCCGAGAAGGCGCGCGACATCGCCGAAGCCTGGGTGCGCGGCATGGCCGCCGAGGTCAATGACATCGAGTCGGGCGATGCCACCAAGCAGGGTGCGGTCTTCCTTCGTCCCATCGATTCCGCACGGCTGCCCAGCAGCCCCTCCTCCCCGAACACCAAGCTCGCCCTCGCGATCGGCGGTCTGATCGGACTGGCTGCTGCCGTCGGATACGGGCTGCTGCGTTACACGCTCGATCGTCGCATCCGCTCGGTCGATGCCGTCGAACGCGAGACGGGCGTCGCCGTCGTCGGCACGGTTCCCGAGGAGAAGAGTTTCACCACAGACGACCGCCTGATCCCGTTCGACGGCGGCAATTCGGTGAACAGCTCCAAATCGCACCTCTTCGCCATCGCTGAGGCGATGCGCGAACTGCGCACCAACATCCAGTTCATGGACGTCGACAACCCTCCGCGTGTGATGGTCGTCACGAGTCCCTTGCCGGGAGACGGCAAGTCGACCACGGCATCCAACCTCGCCATCACCCTGGCATCGAGCGGCCAGAAGGTCGTCCTGATCGACGGCGACCTGCGCCGTCCGATGATCGGCACCATCTTCGGTCTACCCGAGGGTGCAGGCCTCTCGGACGTGCTTGCCGGCCGCGCCGAGCTCGCCGACGTCGCGCACCGGGTCGGCGGCAACGGTCGCCTGCTGGTGATCGGTGCGGGAAAGATCCCGCCGAACCCCAGCGAAGTGCTCGGCTCGGCGCGCATGAAGGAGCTGCTCGCGGCCATCGCCCGTGAGGCGATCGTGCTGATCGACGCGCCACCGCTGATTCCGGTGACGGATGCCGCGGTGCTGGCGCACAGCACGGACGGCGCCATCGTGGTCGCCACCGTCGGCAAGACCACCTTCGAGGTGCTCGGCAAGGCACTCTCCAACCTCGAGCGTGCGGACGCGCGTCCGCTGGGAATCGTGCTCAACCGTGTACCGCGTCGCGGAAGTGGAGCCGCCTACTACGGCTACCAGTACCACGGCGACTATTACCGGGCCGAGACCGAGGAGGAGCTGCCCGTGGCGAAGATCACGGGTCTCTCTGCATTCGAACCCGATGAGAGCGATGACCAGCCTCGTCGGCGCACCACGCACCGGCCGTCGTGACGGCGTTCCTCGACCTCGACGTGCTCGGCTTGCGGGTGCGGGTGGTGCTCAGCGATGATCTGACGGATCAGCAGCGAGATGAGGTGCGTCAGGCCTGGTCCGGAGCGACCCTCTCGAGCCAGGGCGAGCCCGATCTGACCCTGCCGTTCGCCGCAGGAGCGGACTTCGACCGCGCGATGGAGCGGCTCACGGTGGAGGTCACCCTGGCCGCGCTCGACGCGCTGCGTGGCGATGTGCTGATGTTCCACGCCGCCGGCGTCGCCGACGAGGACGGGAACGTGGCAGCCTTCGTAGGGCCATCCGGACGCGGCAAGACCACGCTCAGCCGCGAGCTCAGTCGGCACCGCGCCTATGTGTCCGACGAGACGGTGGCGGTCGACGGCGGATTGCGCGTGCACCCGTATCGCAAGCCGCTGTCGCTGGTGCGCGAGGGCGCCCCGAAACATCAGGTGTCGCCGGTGGATGCCGGTCTGCGGGAGTTGCCCGACAGCGATCTGCGCCTGAGCGCTCTCGTGCTGATGGAGCGCGACGCCGACCTGGCTCAGCCGGAGATCGTCCCGGTCGCGCTGACCGACGCTCTGCCAGAACTCGTGCCGCAGATGAGCTACCTGCGAGATCAGGACAAGCCGCTGCAGGCGATCGCTGCGCTCAGCGACGCCGTCGGCGGCATCCGTCGTCTGCGCTACCCCGACTCCACCACCGTTCCCGCGCTTCTGCCCGAGCTGATGATCTCGTCCGGTTCCGCCTCAACCTGGCAGCCGGTCTCTGACGCTGAAGCCACTGGCCCGTATCTCGTGGATGTCGCGGACGATGCGATCCTGACTGACGGATTCGTGATCGTCATGGCCGGGGCCACCCTGCACGTGCTCGACGGCATCGCGCCGGTGATCTGGGTCGCCTGTGCACGGGGAGACGACCTCGACGCCATCATCGCCGCAGTGGTCGCAGAGTTCGGTGCTCCGCCGGAGGGCGACGCGGCGACCCTGGTCGAGCACGCCATCGATGACCTCATCGAAGCAGGGGTGCTGCGCCGGCGTTGACCGCGGCGCGTTGACGGTACCCAGGGTTCTGCCCGGTCACTCCGCCTTGCGCAGGGCAGTGGGGGAGGGAGAACCCTCCGCCCGGAGTGCTCGGCGCAACTGCAGGGCCGAGGTGAATCCCGCATAGCGCGAGACCTCATCCACGGTCAGCCCGGAGTACAGCGGGTTCCGCAGCATCGACTCTGCCAGTTCCACCCGCATCCGTCGCAGCAGATCGCCCGGTCTGATGCCCGCGCGTGCGAAGGCGCGCTGCAGCTGCCGCGGCGAGATATGCAGCTCGGCGGCGAGCTGCGGCGTCGAGAAATGCGGATCTTCACGGCGCATCAGCATGACTGATCGCGCTCGCTCCAGAAGAGAGCTGGCGCGGTGCCCGGTCTCCACCGACTGCTGCTCCACCAGCGCTCCGAAGGTCATCTCGGCGAGCAGCCGCTCGATCGCGTACTGCGACATCGAGGAGCCCTCGTCCCCATGGCGGACGACGGCTTGCGCGAACGTCCGGAAACCGATCGTGAGCGGCGAGGCGAACAGCGGCGCGGCCGATGGAGTCTCTCCCTCGATGAACTCCTGCAGCAACAGCTCCGGAACCCAGACGGCGAGCACCTCGGCCTCGGCTTCCCAGGCCAGGACTCTGGTCTCGTCCGGCGGCAGAAAAAGCCCCATCGGCGCGGGGTTCGGCGGCGTGACCTCGACGGACGGGACCGGGGTTCCCTCCGCGGGGAACAGTACGACGGTGCTTCGTGCCGTGGCTCCGGTCGGCTCCCAGTTCCAGGTGGTCTCGCGCACGCGGTGGTACGTCACCCGGATCGACCGGAACGAACGCGTGGCGACGAGCCCCGAGACATGCGTGGGCAGACCCAGATGTGCGGAGATGAGAGATGCGACGCTCGAACGTGCCATATGTGCGGGGAGGTGAAGAGGTGTCGTATTCGTCGCGAAGAGCTGGGGAGCGGCGAACACTCGCTAGGCTACCAATCGTGAGTGGGTGGGGGGATACACGCGTGAGCATCGCCGACGATGTCGCGTGGACATCTACCGACTCGCGCGTCATCGCGATGGACCTTGCTGAGCCGGGCGCCACGCCCCTTGTTCTGGAGGCCAGCGCCGCGGTGATCTGGTCGGAGATCGCCGACGACGGCCCCATCGAGGCAGACGTGCTGCTGCAGCGTCTGTCGGCCGTGTTCGGCAAGGACGTCGATGATATCCGCGACGGCGTCGGGTCGCTGGTCCAGCAGCTGATCGAACGCCAGCTGCTGGCCGTATGAGCATCGTGATCGGACACGGAGAGTACAGGGAAGGGATGCTGTGGAGCAGCGACTGACGAGCTTCTCACTCAACGAGGCGAATGCGCTCGCTCACGCTCTGCTGGCGCGGGTAGGTCGGGAGCACGGCATCCGCACCCTCTCCATCAAGGGCATGGTCGCCGACAACTACGGACTGCGCAAGCCCCGGGTGGCCGCCGACGCCGATGTGATCATCGAGCCCTCCCGGTTCGACGAGTACTGCCGACTGCTGACGACGCGAGGCTGGCACGTGCGCGTGGAGCGGGAGGTGCCTTCCCTGCTCGGTCCGCACTCGGTCACCTTCATTCGTGACGACTGGCCGAACGATATCGACGCGCATGTGCGGTTTCCCGGGTTCTTCGCTGACGACGGCACGGTGTTCGAGCGACTCTGGCAGACGAGGACCGCAATGGAGGCCGCGCATAACGAGATCACCGTCCCGTCGCGCGGTGCGAGCGCGGTCATCGCGGCCCTGCACGCGGTGCGGTACACGAAGTCGGCGCGGCATGCGGGGGAGCTGGAGCAGATCGCGCACCTGCTCACCGACGAGTTCTCGGATGCCGAGCGCCAGGAGTTCGTGGATGTCGCGCGCGCTGGGCATGCGCAATGGGTCCTGCGTGAGCTGTTCGAGCTGATCGACCAGCCCTACGAGGTCGACGTGAATCCTCGACAGCAGGAACTGTGGAACACGAATCGCGCCACCGTCGAGGACGGCGCAGCCGTGTCGTGGCTGAGCATGCTGAAGGCCGCCCCGCTGCATCGCAAGCCCACAGTGCTCTTCCGGGCACTGTGGATCTCGCGCGTCGATATTCCGCGCAACGACGTGAACCGGATGCCGACGATCGGCGAGGCCTGGTCGCATCGCCTGCTGCGCTGGAGGCGCGGAGCCATCGCCCTCTGGCGCTACGCGCGCGGCTCGCGCTGAGAGACGAGCCTGGGCCTCGGCCTACAGTGCGATCCGGACGACCCGCTCGACCTGCGCCAGTGCCGGGATCAACTGCGCTTCGGACCTTGCGTACACCTCGGCCGACTGACGGTATGGGTCGACGACGTCCTCATCGCCGGTGGCGCGCGGCGCCACGCCTCGCTGATCGGCGACGGCCCGCACGAGGGTATTGAATCGCGAGCGCGCGTTTCCGCTGCCGTGCGCGATGCTCCGCAGCACACCGTCATCGAGTGTCGCCGCCAGGCGGGCGAACTCGCGCACCGTGAAGGTGCGGTGCATTCGCCGCGGCGCCAGCTGCACGGCTGCC
>JBARWR010000184.1:0-10464 GCA_049646915.1 Microbacterium sp. | reverse complement strand
CCGAAGTCCGCACCGCGGGCGGCGACAGGGGAACCGGAGAGATCGGCTCCGGCCGTCCGCACACGGTCCGCAGGGCCTGAGGGCGTCGAGCGCCGCGGCGAGGCCGTGATCCGCCAGGTGCTCGGCGCGAAGTTCCTGCGCGAAGAGCCCTACCAGCCCCCGACGAGGTTCAACTGATGTACGACGGCATCGTCCAGGAGCTGATCGACGAGTTCGGCCGGCTCCCCGGAATCGGACCGAAGTCGGCGCAGCGCATCACCTTCCACATCCTGCAGACCCCCTCATTCGACGTCGCGCGCCTCGCCGAACTGCTCACCGAGGTGCGCGCGCGGGTGCGTTTCTGCGAGGTCTGCGGCAACGTGTCCGAGCAGGATCGCTGCGCGATCTGCCGCGACCCCCGACGCGACCCCTCACTGATCTGCGTGGTCGAGGACGCCAAGGACGTCTCGGCGATCGAGCGCACCCGGGAATTCCGCGGCCTGTACCAGGTGCTGGGCGGCGTGATCAGCCCGCTCTCCGGCGTCGGACCGGACGACCTGCGCATCGCTCAGCTGATGTCGCGCCTTGCCGACGGCACCGTGCAGGAGGTGATCCTCGCCACGAATCCCAACCTCGAAGGCGAGGCGACCGCCAGCTACCTCAGCCGGCTGCTCACCAGCATGGAGATCACGGTCTCGCGCCTGGCATCCGGTCTGCCCGTCGGCGGCGACCTCGAGTACGCGGACGAGGTGACGTTGGGGCGCGCCTTCGAAGGCCGTCGCCGCCTGTGAACGCGCAGCACGCCGGGTTCAGCCGCAAGGGCTGGGTCCTGTTCGCCGTCATGGCGTTCGTATGGGGCATCACCTATCTGTTCATCAAAGAGGCGGTGGACTCGTTCTCGCCGCCCGCGGTCGTCGCCGGGCGCACCCTGCTGGGCGGACTGGTGCTGCTGCCGTTCGCGATCCGCAGCGGTGCGCTCAAGGCCGCGTGGCGGTACTGGCCGTGGGTGCTCGCCTTCGGGGTGGTCGAGATGGCAGGGCCTTTCCTGCTGCTCAGCCACGCCGAGACGCAGCTGCCATCGGGACTGACCGGCCTGCTCGTCGCCACGGTGCCGCTGTTCGCCGTCATCATCGCGCTGCTGCGCGGCGACCGCTCGGTACTGGCGCCCGTGCGCCTGGGGGGTCTGATCCTCGGCTTCATCGGCGTGGCGGTCGTCGTGGCAGGACCGGGGCTGTTCCCGCACGGACCGGCGAGCATCGTCGCCATCGGCGAGATCATGCTCACCGCCGTGATGTACGCGATCGCGCCGTTCATCATCGCCCACAAGCTCGCCTCGGTCCCTTCGATGGGCACGATCACTCTGGCGCTTTTCGCCATCGGGCTCGCCTACCTTCCCGCGGCACTGCTCACCCAGCACGAGGTGCCCACCCTGCGATCAACGGTCTCGCTGGGCCTGCTGGGCGTCGTCTGCACGGCCCTCGCATTCGTCGCGTTCTTCGCGCTCATCCGCGAGGTCGGGCCGGTGCGCGCGCCGCTGTTCACCTATGTCAACCCGATCGTGGCCATCGCGCTGGGTGCGGTGGTGCTCGCCGAGCACGTCACCCCCGGCCTGATCCTGGGGTTCCCGCTCGTGCTGGCCGGTTGCTGGTTCGCCGCCACCGGCGGGCGGCTCAGGCCCCGCGCCGTCCCGACCACACCGCACGTCTGAAGGACGATTGCAGGTCTGAAGGATGCTGTCGCCCAGAATCACCTTCAGAAGCGCCGACGTCCTTCAGCCGGATGGGTGGGGCATGCCCAGAGCCGCGCACCCGACACATGCCCCGCCCGGCATGAGCGGCATCCGTAGAATGTGCGTGGGTGAACCCGCCCACCGTCCCCGGGAGTGATCGTGGCCCTGATCGTGCAGAAGTACGGCGGCTCGTCCGTCGCCGACGCAGAGAGCATCAAGCGCGTCGCGAAGCGGATCGTCGACACCCGCCGTGCCGGGCACGACGTCGTGGTCGCAGTGAGCGCCATGGGCGACACCACCGACGAGCTGCTCGACCTCGCGCACGAGGTCGCCCCGATCCCCGCACCGCGGGAGCTGGACATGCTGCTCTCCAGCGGTGAGCGCATCTCCATGGCGCTGCTGGCGATGACCATCCACTCGATGGGCTTCGAAGCGCGCTCGTTCACCGGCAGCCAGGCCGGCATGATCACCGACTCGCACCACGGCAAGGCTCGCATCGTCGACGTCACTCCGGTGCGTCTGCGCGAGGCACTGGATGAGGGCGCGATCGTCATCGTCGCCGGATTCCAGGGTTTCAACCGCGACACCCGCGACATCACCACGCTCGGCCGCGGCGGCTCCGACACCACCGCCGTCGCGCTGGCCGCGGCGCTCAAGGCCGATGTCTGCGAGATCTACAGCGACGTCGACGGCATCTACACCGCTGACCCGCGCGTGATCCCGTTGGCACGCAAGCTCGATCACGTCTCCAGCGAGGAGATGCTCGAGCTCGCCGCGAACGGCGCCAAGGTGCTCTACATCCGCGCCGTCGAGTACGCACGCCGTCAGGGCGTCCTCATCCACGCCCGCTCGACCTTCTCGTCGGCCGAGGGCACCTATGTTCTGGGCGAGGGCATGAAGAACCCGCGCGTATCCGAGGGAGCAGCCATGGAAGAACCGATCGTCGCCGGCGTCGCCACCGACCTGAGCCAGGCCAAGATCACCGTCGCCGGTGTTCCCGATGTTCCCGGCAAGGCCGCCGAGATCTTCAGGATCGTCTCCAAGTCGGGTGCGAATGTCGACATGATCGTGCAGAACGTGTCGGCCGCCTCGACGGGCCGCACCGACATCTCGTTCACGCTGCCGAAGGCCGACGCCACCGCGACTCTCAAGGCGCTCGCCGCCGAGCAGTCCGAGGTCGGCTTCGAGAACCTGCTGCACGATGACCAGATCGGCAAGCTCTCGGTGGTCGGCGCCGGCATGCGCACGCACTCCGGCGTCTCGGCGATCCTCTTCGAGGCGCTCAGCGAGGGCGGGATCAACATCGAGATGATCTCCACCTCCGAGATCCGCATCTCGGTCGTCCTGCGCGGCTCCGACCTCGCCGATGCCGCGCGCACGGTGCACGCCGCCTATGGCCTCGACAGCGAGATCGAAGCCGTCGTTCACGCCGGCACGGGCCGCTGACAGCCGCATCCCGCCGATACGATCGACGGATGACGCAGAGCAGAGCGGATGCGGCGCTCATCCGCGCCGTGGAACCAGCCGATCGCGACGCCTGGGCTGAGTTGTTCCGCGGCTACCGCGACTTCTACGACCTCCCGCACGACGAGACGGTCATCGAGACCGTCTGGGGCTGGCTGACGGATTCCGCGCACGAGCTGAACGGATTGGTCGCCGTCCGCGACGGCGCCCTGATCGGCATCGCGCACTGGCGGCGCTTCGCTCGACCTTCGCGCGGAGGGACGGGCATCTTCCTCGACGACCTGTTCGTCTTTCCGCACGTCCGCGGCGGGGGAACGGGCCGAGCCCTCCTGGCGCGCCTGCACGACATCGCTCAGGACGAGAACCTGCTGGAGGTCCGCTGGATCACGTCCTACGCCAACACCGCTGCGCAGCGCCTGTATGACCGGGTCGCGATCCGCGCCCCGTTCCACACCTACGTCGACCCGGTCTGACAGCGACCGCCCGCAGCCGTTCGGTCACGACCGATCCGCCCCCGACGGTGAGCGGGTAGACTCGCCGCAACCCTGACATCGGCGCCGGGCGCAGCATCCGCAACCCGGTGCTGAGCCTGGCGCATCGTCTTCACGCCAAGGACCCGCTCATGACCCGTATCTCCGACTCAGGATTCTCGATCGCCATCGTCGGCGCGACCGGACAGGTCGGCACCGTGATGCGCGACATCCTTCTGGAGCGCTCGTTCCCGATCCGCGAGCTGCGCCTGTTCTCCTCCGCGCGCTCCGCCGGGAAGAGCATCGACTTCGACGGCACCCCGGTGATCGTCGAGGACGTCGAGACCGCGGATGCCACGGGCATCGAGATCGCCCTCTTCTCGGCCGGCGCGACTGCGAGCCGCGCGTACGCGGAGAGGTTCGCTGCGGCCGGCGCCGTGGTCGTCGACAACTCCAGCGCCTGGCGGATGGATCCCGAGGTGCCGCTGGTGGTCAGCGAGGTCAACCCGGATGCCATGGACGAGCGACCCAAGGGAATCATCGCCAACCCGAACTGCACCACGATGGCCGCGATGCCCGTGGTCAAGGCGCTGCACGCCGAGGCGGGCCTGGAGCGTCTGATCGTCAGCACCTACCAGGCCGTCTCCGGCTCCGGGCTCTCCGGCGCCCAGGAGCTTCTCGGTCAGGTCGAGGGGGTGCTCGCCCAGGGCGACACCCTGCGTCTCGTGCACGACGGCTCGGCGATCGAATTCCCCGCCCCGAACAACTACGTCGCCCCCATCGCGTTCGACGTCATCCCGTTCGCCGGCAACCTGGTCGAAGACGGCGACAACGAGACCGACGAGGAGAAGAAGCTCCGCAACGAGAGCCGCAAGATCCTCGGCCTGCCCGACCTGCGCGTGGCGGGCACCTGCGTGCGCGTTCCGGTCTTCACCGGGCACTCGCTCTCGATCCACGCCGAGTTCACCGACGACATCACCCCCGCTCGTGCGCGTGAGGTGCTGGCATCCGCTCCCGGCGTCGTCGTCGAGGACGTGCCCACCCCGCTGCACGCGGCGGGCAAGGACCCCAGTTTCGTCGGCCGCATCCGCGCCGACCAGTCCGCCCCCGAGGGCAAGGGGCTGGTGCTGTTCATCAGCAACGACAACCTGCGCAAGGGTGCGGCGCTGAACGCCGTGCAGATCGCCGAGGAGCTCACCAGGCGCCTCACTCCCGCATCCGTCTGACCCAGAACCCGTCTGTGGGGTGCAAATGCTTGCCTCCGCGTTCCGGAAGCCGACTTCTGTGACCCACAGACGGGCTTGTCGGGCTGGGAAAGGGCACGGATGCTGACGGCTAGACTTGTCTGGTGACTGAAACCGTCGATGTCGTTCTGATCGGTGGGGGCATCATGTCCGCCACTCTGGGTACCCTGCTGCACGAACTGCAGCCGGACTGGAAGATCGTCGCCTACGAGCGACTGAGCGACGTCGCACAGGAGAGCTCCAACCCCTGGAACAACGCCGGCACCGGCCATGCCGCGATGTGCGAGCTGAACTACATGCCGCAGGCGCCCGACGGATCGATGGACCCGGCCAAGGCGATCTCGATCAACGAGCAGTTCCAGCAGAGCCGCCAGCTCTGGTCCTCGCTGGTCGAGCGCGGTGTGCTGGACGCGCCGTCCACGTTCATCAACTCCACGCCCCACATGACATTCGTACGCGGTGAGAAGGACGTCGCGTTCCTGAAGGCGCGCTACGAGGTGCTCAAGGAGCAGCCGCTGTTCTCGAGCATCGAGTACAGCGAGGACTCCCGCGTCATCAACCAGTGGGCGCCGCTGCTCATGCAGAAGCGCGTCAAGGGCGAGCCGTTCGCCGCCACGCGCGTGGTCGCCGGTACGGATGTCGACTTCGGCGCCCTCACCCACCAGCTCTTCGCGCACCTCGCCGATTCCGGCGTGCAGGTGCGGACCAACCACGAGGTGAAGAGCCTCAAGCGTCAGAAGGACGGCACCTGGCTGGTCAAGTACCGCCGCAGCCTCGGACGCACGCCCGGCGAGGTCAAGGCGAGGTTCGTCTTCGTCGGCGCCGGCGGCTGGGCGCTCAAGCTGCTGCAGCGCAGCGGCATCCCCGAGATCGAGGGGTACGGCGTCTTCCCGATCGGCGGACAGTTCCTGAAGACCAGCAATCCCGCCGTGGTCGCCCAGCACAAGGCGAAGGTGTACTCGCAGGCATCCGTCGGTGCTCCGCCGATGTCGGTTCCGCACTTGGATGCGCGTGTCGTCGACGGCGAGTCCTCGCTGCTGTTCGGGCCGTTCGCGACGTTCAGCCCGAAGTTCCTCAAGAACGGGTCGATGTTCGACATCGTCTCGCAGGTGCGCGCCCACAATCTCTGGCCGATGCTGCGGGTGGCAGTGGCGAACCCCGACCTCATCACCTACCTGCTCAGCGAGCTGGTGAAGACCCACGGCAAGAAGGTGGACAGCCTGCGCACCTTCATGCCGACCGCGCAGGACGAGGACTGGACGCTGATCCAGGCCGGCCAGCGCGCCCAGGTGATGAAGAAGGATGCCAAGAAGGGCGGCGTGCTGCAGTTCGGCACCGAGGTCATCGCCTCGGAGGACGGCTCGATCTCCGGCCTGCTCGGCGCCTCGCCCGGGGCATCCACGGCGGTGCCGATCATGCTCGGTCTGCTGGAGCGCTGCTTCCCTGAGCAGTTCCCGGCCTGGCAGCCGGCGCTGAAGGAGCTGATTCCCACGCTGGGGCAGACCCTCAACGACCGGCCCGAGGCCGCCGAAGAGTCGATGAGCGAGACCGCCGCGACGCTGTCGCTCACGGCCTGACGGAACCACCGTGGCGAAGCTCTACTTCCGCTACGGCGCGATGAACTCCGGCAAGTCGACCGCACTGCTGCAGGCCGCGTACAACTACGAGGAGCGCGGCCAGCGCGTGCTGCTGGCCAAGCCCGAGATCGACACCAAGGGCGCCTCGCAGGTGGAGAGCCGGCTCGGCATGACCCGCGAGGTGGACTTCCTGATCGGTGCGGACGATGACGCCAGGGCGCTGTTCACGACGCACCGCGAGCATGTGCGTCGCGAGGGCGACGACGAGCTTCTCCCCGCTGAAGCGCCGAGAGATGTCGCCTGCCTGCTGATCGATGAGGCGCAGTTCCTCACAGCCGAGCAGATCGATGACCTGTTCCGCATCGCGGTGCTCGACGGCATCCCGGTGATGGCATACGGCATCCGAAACGACTTCCGCACCCATGTCTTCCCGGGATCCGCGCGCCTGCTGGCGATCGCGCACTCCCTGGAAGAGCTGAAGACCATCTGCCGGTGCGGGCGCAAGGCGGTCTTCAACGGCCGCAAGGTCGGCGGCCGCTTCGTCTTCGACGGCGATCAGGTGGCCATCGACGGGGTCGCCGTCACCTACGAGTCGCTGTGCGGCAACTGCTATCTCGAGGAGTCCGGCGGCGTGCTGGGCTGAGCTGTCTTGCGTGGTCTGACCACACCGGATAACCTGTGGTCAGACCACAGGAGGACGGATGCCGGAAGCGATAGCCACCCAGCGGGCCTGGCGCACCGTGCTCGCGCGCATCGAGAGCGACCTGCTCGACGGCACACTGGGTCTGGGAGACCGGCTTCCCTCTGAGCGCGACCTTGCGGCCGATCTCAGCGTCGGCCGCTCCAGCGTGCGCGAGGCACTGCGCGTGCTCGAAGTCATGGGCTTGATCCGCACCGCGACCGGATCAGGACCTCAGGCGGGCGCCATAGTGATCGCCGCGCCTTCCGGAGGCATGTCGACACTGCTGCGGCTGCAGGTGGCCGCACAGGGCTTCCCCATCGCCGATGTGGTGCAGACCCGCCTCGTGCTGGAGGATGCTGTGGCCGCCCGGCTGAGCGCCGATCCGCAGCGAGACCTGGCCGGCGTCCGCGGCATCTTGAACGCGATGGATGCCGACGACCTGACGGCACCGGAATTCCTCGTCCTCGACGCCGAACTGCACTACGCGCTGGCCGAGGCGTCCGGCAACACGGTCATCACGGCGATGATGGCGGGGCTGCGCACCGCCATCGAGTCGTACGTGCTGGAGGGATCCGCGCGCATCGATGACTGGGATGCCATGGCATCCCGCCTGCGCGCGGAGCACCACGACATCGTCGACGCGATCGAGACGGGCAGAACGGATGCCGCCCGCGAGCTCGTCCGCACCCACATCACCGGCTACTACACCGCCGCCGGGCTCGTGCCCGGTGCGCCCTGACACGACCCACCAGAGAGGAACGCACATGGTCCAGCGCCAGCTACCCAACCCCGCCGAGCTGCTCGAGCTGATGAAGTTCAAGAAGCCCGAGCTCAACGGACGCAAACGCCGCCTCGACGCCGCGCTCACGATCTACGATCTGCGCACGATCGCCAAGCGCCGCACTCCGAAGGCCGCTTTCGACTACACCGACGGCGCCGCCGAGGGAGAGCTGTCGCTGGCTCGCGCGCGGCAGGCGTTCGAGGACGTGGAGTTCCATCCCGGCATCCTCAAGCCGGCGCCGACGGTCGACACGTCCGTCGAGATCCTCGGCGGACCGTCGGCGTTGCCATTCGGCATCGCGCCCACCGGCTTCACCCGCCTCATGCAGACCGAGGGCGAGACCGCAGGTGCGGGAGCCGCGGCCGCCGCCGGCATCCCGTTCACCCTGTCCACGCTCGGAACGACCTCGATCGAGGGCGTGAAGGCGGCCAACCCGCACGGCAGGAACTGGTTCCAGCTGTATGTGATGCGCGATCGCGAGATCTCCTACGAGCTCGCCCGGCGTGCCGCGGCATCCGGCTTCGACACCTTGCAGTTCACCGTCGACACCCCGGTCGCCGGCGCCCGCCTGCGCGACAAGCGCAACGGCTTCAGCATCCCGCCGCAGCTGACGCTCGGCACGATCATCAACGCCATACCTCGGCCCTGGTGGTGGTACGACTTCCTCACCACCCCCAAGCTCGAGTTCGCCTCGCTCAGCACCACCGGCGGCACCGTCGGCGAGCTGCTGGACGCCGCCATGGACCCCACGATCAGCTACGACGACCTGGCCGTCATCCGCGACATCTGGCCCGGAAAGATCGTCATCAAGGGCGTGCAGAACGTCGAGGACTCGGTGCGCCTGAAGGACGCCGGCGTCGATGGCATCGTGCTCTCCAACCACGGCGGACGCCAACTCGACCGCGCGCCGATCCCGTTCCGCCTGCTGCCGCACGTGCGCAGGGCCGTCGGCGACGACTTCACGGTCATGGTCGACACCGGCATCATGAACGGCGCCGACATCGTGGCATCCGTTGCGCTCGGCGCCGACTTCACGCTGATCGGACGCGCGTACCTGTACGGCCTGATGGCCGGCGGTCGCGAGGGTGTGGACCGCACGATCGCGATCCTGCGCACGGAGATCGAGCGCACCATGCGCCTGCTCGGAGTGTCGTCGCTCGCCGAGCTGGAGCCATCGCACGTCACGCAGCTCGCGCGGCTGGTCCCCGTAGCCGGCGCAGCTTCCGAGGCCGTCGTGCGCTGACAGTCTCGTCGTTGCCGTGTCCCATCAACGGCGGGTTGCGCCGTAGTGCACCCGCCGTTGACGGGACGGCGCGCCGAGCGTGTCTCAGATATGGCGGGTGGATGCTCATCGAACCCGCACCTTCTGGGACATGCCCCCCGAGCGGGGGCGGGGCGGGGGCGGATGCCGTCAGCCGACGACCGGGGCCGGCAGGGTCTCCAGCAGGGCGTCGAGCTTGTCGGCGGTGTCCTGCCAGCCCTCGACGGCCACGGAGGGCACGCCGATCGCGAGAACCGGGTAGTCGTTGCCGCCCTCGTCGAGGCGGTCGCCGTAGAAGAGCATGTCCTCCAACGGAATGCCGGTGTGCTCAGCGAGCTCGCGCATGCCGAACGCCTTGTCGATGCCCGCGCGGGTGATGTCGATCGACGTGGAACCACCGGAGCGCACCTCCAGCCCGGGCAGACGTGCGGCGACGGCATCGCGCAGCAGACCCCGCTTCGCGCCGTCCGGATCCCAGGCGTGCTTCGCCTCGCGCGGAGCACGCTGGCCAAGGGCCGAGAAGGTGATCTGCGATCCGCGGTCCTCGAGGATCTCACCCCAGGGTTCGCTCTCCCAGAGGCCCAGCCGCTGGGCTTCTTCGCGCAGAGCTGTGAGAGCGGCGGTCTTCTCCTCGTCCGCGAGGTCATGGGCGTAGACCGCGGTGAAGTCGCTGCCGTCGTGACGCAGGTAGCGCGTGCCGCAGGTGGGCAGCAGGTGCAGCCGGGACAGATCGGATGCTGCCGCGTCGGTCAGCTGTGAGATCACCTGAGTCCGGAACTGGTCTTCGTTGCCGCCGGAGATGATCGCCACCTCCACGCGCTGCAGCAGAGCCAGCAGCAGGTCGGCGATACGTGCGTCGATCCGGCCCTTCGAGGGCGCAAGCGTGTCATCGAGGTCGAAGGCGACCAGGCGAGGGGTAGTCATGATGAGTCCAGGGTATCCGAGGGTGGCTGTGGGGGAGGGGTGCGGGACGGGAAGCTCGCCGCTTCGCGGCGTCGCGGATGGGTGGGACTGGGGCTCGCCGCTTCGCGGCGTCGCGGGGAGAGCTGGATTGCTCGCCGCTTCGCGGCATCGCGTGGGTAGGGCAGTGCTCGCCGCTTCGCGGCATCGCGGGGAGAGCTTGGGGCGTCTCGCCGCTGGCGCGGCTCGCCTGGCAGGTCGTCTCACCACGGGGTGCGTCCCCACCGCGCCCTCCACCCGCCGCTCGTCGCGGAGGTCCCTCACGCGGGGCGGTGAAGCGGCGGGCGGAGCCTCCTGCGCGGTGGGGCCCCGCTGGA
>JBARWR010000183.1:0-4998 GCA_049646915.1 Microbacterium sp. | reverse complement strand
GCCGATCACCGTGCCGGGATCCACCAGCCGCGGCAGCACGGGCGCGGGCAGATCGAGGCGGCCCGCCAGTTCGGCATCCCACTCGGAGGTGCGGACCTCGAGCAGTCCGGTCGTCGACGCGTTGGTGCGCTCCGCGACCTGCTGCCCGGTGAGCAGGAACGCGATCAGATCGGGGATGAGCAGAGCGGCATCCGCTTCGGCCAGTCGCCCGTCCACACGGTACTGGTAGAGCGTGTTGAACGGCAGGAACTGCAATCCGTTGCGGGCGTACAGCTCAGCGAACGGGACGATCGCGTGCACCTCCTCGACACCCCGCGTGGTGCGGTCGTCGCGGTAGTGGAAGGGCTGCGCGAGCAGCATCCCGTCGCGCAGCAGGCCGTAGTCGACCGCCCACGAGTCGATGCCGATGCTCTCGATCCCGGGTTCGCGGCGCACGGCCTCGGCGAGCCCGGTCACCACGTTCTCGTAGAGCGCGTCGAAGTCCCAGTGCAACCCGTCCTCGCGTTCGACGGGTCCGTTGGGGAAGCGCGTGACGAGCTCCAGCTCGATGCCCGTTTCACGGACTCGGCCGATCATGACCCGGCCGCTGGTGGCACCCAAGTCGACGGCGGCGAACGCGCGCGCGCTCATGCGCGGCATCCGACCGTCGAGTGCACCGGATACTGCCGAGCGCACGACCTGTTCGCGTGAACGCCCCGTGCACTCGGCGCCCTTCGGCTCGCGCACTCGCTCAGGAACCGGACGTGCTCTCGAGGGTGGGAGGTGGCGAGTG
Organism: Microbacterium sp.; assembly: GCA_049646915.1. Lineage (GTDB taxonomy): Bacteria > Actinomycetota > Actinomycetes > Actinomycetales > Microbacteriaceae > Microbacterium. The sequence continues at coordinate 4,226 of JBARWR010000183.1, read as the reverse complement.
CGGGAGCAGTCATCGCAGGAAGGCAGCGGCCACGCCGGAGTCGACCGGGATGTGCAGGCCCGTGGTGCGGGACAGCTCGGGGCCCGTCAGGACGAACACGGCGTCGGCGACGTTCTCGGGCACGACCTCGCGCTTGAGGATGGTGCGGTTGGCGTAGAACTGGCCCAGGTCTTCCTCGGCCACGCCGTAGGTGGCGGCGCGGTTCGCGCCCCAGCCCGAGGCGAAGATTCCCGAGCCGCGCACGACGCCGTCGGGGTTGATGCCGTTGACGCGGATGCCGTGCTCGCCGAGCTCGACGGCCAGCAGGCGCACCTGGTGGGCCTGGTCGGCCTTCGTGGCCGAGTAGGCGATGTTGTTCGGGCCGGCGAAGACGGAGTTCTTCGAGGAGATGTAGATGATGTCGCCGCCGAGCTTCTGCTCGATGAGGATCTTCGCGGCGGCCTTCGAGACGAGGAACGAGCCCTTCGCCATCACATCGTGCTGCAGGTCCCAGTCCTTCTCGGTGGTCTCCAGCAGCGGCCGAGACAGCGAGAGTCCGGCGTTGTTGACCACCAGATCCACGCCTCCGAACGCCAGCACGGCCTCGTCGAGCGCGGCCTGCACGGCATCCGCATCCGCGACGTTCGCCGCGACGCCGATGGCGACATCCGTGCTTCCGAGCTCTGCAGCCGCGGCCTGCGCCTTCTCCAGATCCAGGTCGGCGACGATCACGCAGGCGCCCTCGGCAGCCAGGCGGGTGGCGATGGCCTTGCCGATGCCGGATGCCGCCCCGGTGACGAAGGCGATGCGGCCCTGGTGCGACTTGGGCTTCGGCATCCGCTGCAGCTTGGCCTCTTCGAGCGCCCAGTACTCGATGCGGAACTTCTCGGCATCCGAGATGGGGGCGTAGGTCGACAGCGCCTCGGCGCCGCGCATCACGTTGATGGCGTTGACGTAGAACTCGCCGGCGACGCGGGCGGTCTGCTTGTTCGCCCCATAGGAGAACATGCCCACGCCCGGGATCAGGACGATCAGCGGGTCGGCGCCGCGGATCGCGGGGGAGTCGGCGCTCGCGTGGGCGTCGTAGTACGCCTGGTAGTCGGCGCGGTACTCGGCGTGCAGCTCGTGCAGGCGGGCGATCTGCTCGTCAAGGGATGCCGTGGCCGGCAGATCGAGGATCAGCGGCTTGACCTTGGTGCGCAGGAAGTGATCCGGGCAGCTCGTGCCCAGGGCTGCCAGCTCCGGCGCCTTCTCGGATGCCAGGAAGTCGGTCACCACGTCGGCGTCGGTGAAGTGCCCGACCATGGGCTTGTCGTGCGAGGCGATGCCGCGGATGGTCGCGGCGAGGGCGGCGGCACGAGCGCGGCGCTCGGTATCGGGAAGGGCCTGGAAACCGGGGCGGATGCCGCCGAACGGGGCCGTCTTGCCGTTCGTCTCGATGTACTCCGCTGCGGTGTCGATGATCCACAGCGAGTTGGCCTCGGACTCCTCGCTCGTCTCGCCCCAGGCGGTGATGCCATGGCCGCCGAGGATGCAGCCGATGGCATCCGGGTTCTCGGCCTTGATCTCGGCGATGTCCAGGCCCAGCTGGAAGCCCGGGCGCCGCCACGGCACCCACACGACCTTCTCGCCGAAGATCTTCGCGGTCAGCTCGGGCCCGTCGGCAGCGGTCGCGATGGCGATGCCGGAGTCGGGGTGCAGGTGATCGACGTGGGCGGCGTCGACCAGGCCGTGCATCGCGGTGTCGATCGACGGCGCCGCGCCGCCCTTGCCGTGCAGGCAGTAGTCGAAGGCGGCGACCATCTCGTCTTCACGATCCAGGCCCGGGTAGACGTCCACGAGCGCGCGCATCCGATCCAGGCGCAGCACGGCCAGCCCCGGCTCCGTCAGTGTGCCGAGGTCTCCGCCGGACCCCTTGACCCACAGCAGCTCGACGGGCTGTCCGGTCACGGGGTCGGTCTCGGCGCCCTTGGCCGAGGTGTTGCCGCCGGCGTAGTTGGTGTTCTTCGGGTCGGCGCCGAGGCGATTCGAGCGCGCGAGGAGAGCGGCGGCGGTGGGGTTGGTCATGGGAGCTCCGTCGATCGAACGTGTGAATCGTTTCAAGAATAGGAGATGCGGATGCTGAGCGCAAGACCGCGGCCTGGGTGGCGGCCCGCGGCCCGGTGGATGAGCCGCAGCGCAGGATCCGGCGTCAGGTTACACGGGCATGCTGCTGGAGACGTGCCAGGCGCCGCGACGCACGATCTCCTCGAGTTCGTGCGCTCGAGACGTGAAGTCGTCGGTGCCGGTCGACAGCGACACGGCCCCGACCGTGCGACCGGAGCGCGAGCGCACGGGAGCGGCGATGCACGCCAGCTGCGGCATGTACTCGTCGACTTCGATGGCCACCTGCTGGGCGCGCACCTCGTCGAGCTGGACCCGCAGGCCCGCTTCGCTGGTGACGGCTCTGGGCCCGATCCGCGCGGCACCGTGTCGGTCGAGGTAGCGGCTCAGCGCGGCATCATCGCGCTCTGCCAGCATGATCTTTCCGAACGCGGTGACGTGCGCGGCATCCGCGAAGCCGACATGCAGCTGGCCGATGCGCGGGTGCTGCGGAGAGTCGGCGACGTGCGCCACGGCGATGTCGTCGCCGCGGAACACCGTGAGATAGGCGGGCGCGTGGGCGGCCTCGTGCATTCCGGCGAGGATCGCCCGCACCTCGGAGGTCACGACCAGCTGTGTGCGCACCGCCCTCCCGAGGTCGTCGATCGCGCGGCCCAGGATGTAGCGGGCCGCCTCGGTGCGCACGAGGAAATCACGCTCGGCGAGGGTGCCGAGAAGGCGGTAGACCGTCGCGCTCGACAGGGCGAGCCGCTCGGCGAGCTCACCCGCGGTCAGACCGTCCGGGGACGAGCCCACGGCATCCAGCAGCTGCAGCGCACGATCCGCAGAGCGGATCAGCCCCGCGTCCCCGGCGCCGACGATGGTCATGCTTCATCGTAGGCAGGATCTCCGGCCGGCGGGGGCGGTTGTTCGAGGTGGATTCGCACAGGGTGAGAACGGTGCTGGCGGCGGTGGCCGATCGCGCGGATGCTGGGTTCGGACGAGAGGAGCCATCATGGCCGACAAGATTCTGATCATCACCGGCGACGCTGCCGAGACCCTCGAGGTGTACTACCCCTACCACCGGCTGCAGGAGGCCGGATACGAGGTGCACATCGGGGCTCCCGAGAAGCGCAAACTGCAGTTCGTCGTGCACGACTTCGTCGACGGATTCGACACCTACACCGAGAAGCTCGGGCACACCTGCGACGTCGACGTCGCGCTCGCCGACGTCGACCCCGACGACTATGTCGCGGTCGTCGTCCCAGGCGGACGCGCACCGGAGTACCTGCGCAACAACGCCGACGCGCAGCGCCTCGTGCGGCACTTCTTCGAGAAGAACGCCCCGGTGGCGGCCACCTGCCACGGTCCGCTGCTTCTGGCGGCATCCGGTGTGCTCGCAGGACGAACGTCGTCTGCGTATCCGGAGCTCGCGGTGGATGTCACCACAGCCGGCGGTGTCTTCGAGAACGGCGGGGCCGTGGTCGACGGCAACCTCGTCACCGCGCGGGCGTGGCCCGACAACGGAACCTGGATGAAGGCGTTCCTCGAGGTCCTTCAGTCCGCGTGAGGTGCAGTGGGGGCCGGAGCTCGCGGCGTTCCGGCCCCTTAGGCTGGTGCCATGCAGCATCGCTCCCTGGGCCGCACCGGCCGCGACGTGTCTCTGATCGGCCTCGGAACCTGGCAGCTCGGCGCGGACTGGGGTGATGTCAGCGAAGCCGATGCGCGAGCGGTCCTGGACGCGAGTGCAGCAGCCGGCGTCACGTTCTTCGATACCGCGGACGTCTACGGCGACGGACGCAGCGAGTCGCTGATCGGCGCCTGGCGGCGCGAGAATCCGGATGCCGAACTCACCGTCGCCACCAAGATGGGGCGCCGCGTGGATCAGATCCCGGAGAACTACAACCTGGACAACTTCCGCGCCTGGACCGACCGCAGCCGGCGCAACCTCGGCGTGGACACGCTCGACCTCGTGCAGCTGCACTGCCCGCTGACCGCGGTGTACTCCGACGACGCCGTATTCGACGCACTCGACACGCTCGTCGACGACGGCGCGATCGCGAACTACGGCGTGAGCGTCGAGACGGTCGACGAGGCGCTGGCCGCGATCGCGCGCCCGGGCGTCGCGACCGTGCAGATCATCCTCAACGCCTTCCGCCTCAAGC
>JBARWR010000182.1:0-9115 GCA_049646915.1 Microbacterium sp. | reverse complement strand
TGAGTATTCGGAGGGTTGAGCACCGCTGATTATTGAGGTTGAGCACCGGGTGATATTGCGGTTGAGCACCACTGAGTATTGTCGGCGAGCGCCACCGGGGTCTGGGTGGCGCTCACCGACGATTGTTTAGGCCGTCGTGGCGGTGTGTTCGCGCATGTTCACCTCGCCGGTCTCGATCCAGATGGTGTTGTGGACGATGCGGTCCATGATCGCGTCGGCGTGGACTCCGGAGCCGAGACGCTGGTGCCAGTCCTTCTTCGCGTATTGGGTGCAGAACACTGTGGAGGCGGCGTCGTAGCGGCGTTCGAGGAGTTCGAGGAGCATGCTTCGGATGTCATCGCCGGGTGGGTCGAGGAGCCACTCGTCGATCACGAGGAGTGTGAACGATGAGTACTTGCGCAGCCATTTCTCCTTCCCTCCGGGCTTGTCGCGTGCCGCAGCCCAGGATTCTTCGAGGTCGGGCATGCGGACGTAGTGCGCCCGGTAGCGGTGCTGGCAGGCCTGCTTCGCGAGCGCGGATCCGAGGTAGGACTTCCCCGACCCGGTGAAGCCTTGGAATACGACGGTCTGTTGCCGGGTGATGAACTGGCAGGTGCCGAGCTGTGCGATCAGACCGCGGTCCAGACCGCGCTGTTCGAGCAGGTCCAGGCGGCGCAGGTCCGCGTTCGGGTAGCGTAGCCCTGCCCGACGGATCAGCCCCTCGACCTTGGAGTGCGTGAACGCGGCGTGAGCGTCGTCGACGGCGAGCTTCACACGCTCCTCGAACACCATCCCGAGCGTCAGAGTGTCGTCCTGAACGTCGAGCGCGTCGACCAGAGATCCGACCCCCATCTCGCGGAGTTTGCGTTTGGTCTCGGAGTCGAGGACGCTCATCGAGCACCTCCCGCGTAGTAGTCCGCGCCGCGGACATACCCCACCGGCTCGATTGTCGTCCCCGGCGTCGACCAAGCGTCACGGCTGCCGAGCTGGTCCTGATTCGTCTCGAGGATGGGTCGCAGATGCGCGTAACGCGGCGAACGCACTCGTGATGAGAGCACGATCTCGGCGGCGGCCTCGACCCGGGTGGCGGAGTAGCGGCGCGTCAACCGCAGCACCGCCAGTGCGGCGTCCAGGCCCTGCTCATCGACCGCGACGGACTCGAAGATCCGGTTCACGACCGTCGTCGTGTTCACCCCGATCCGGCCCGCCCACGCCCTGACACGCTCGGCGTCCCATTGTCGGTAGCGGGCTCCGCCTGGCAGGTCGCTGTCGTGCGTGCGATACTCGTTCACCATCCCCGCGGGCGCGAGCAGGTGACTGGTCAGTCGCTCGTCACCGGCGAATACCTCGACGGTGCTGTCGGTGATGCGCAGGTCGACGGCCCGGCCGATGTGGGCGTAGGGGACGGAGTAGAAGTTCCGCTCGAACACCACGTGTCCGTTGCGCTGAACACGACGTCGATAGATCCATCGGGAGATCTCGAACGGGACGGCGGGCAATGGCCGCAGCAGCGGTTTCTCCTCCGCTTCGAACACACCCAACCTGGAGCCCTGCCGCTTCTGGAACGGTTCCGCGTTGTAAGCGGCGACGCGTTCATAGATCGCAGCCCGCAACTGCGGCAGGCTCGCGAAGGACCGCTCGCGCAGAGAGGCGATCACCCAGGTGGCGATGTTGCCGACCGTGTTCTCGACGCTCGCCTTGTCCTTCGGCTTGCGCACCCGCCCCGGCAGCACCGCCGCGGAGTAGTGCGCGGCGAGCTCCCGATACGCGTCGTTGAGCACCACCTCACCCTCCGCGGGGTGCTTGAGTACCCCGGTCTTGAGATTGTCGGGAACGATCCGCGGGACACTGCCTGCGAACCAGTCGAACATCGACACGTGAGCGCGCAGCCAGGTGTCCTGCTTCATGTCCAGAGTCGGTTCGACGAACGCGAACCTCGAGAACGGCAGACACCCGACGAACAAGAACACTCGCGTCGCCTGGCCGGTGACGGGGTCGATCAACTGCATCGTCTTGCCCGACCAGTCCACCTCCACCGACTGGCCTGCCTTGTGGCCGACGCGAGACGCGGCGCCGGAGATCAGGACGTGCCGCCCGTAGGTCTTGCAGAACCGGTCGTAACCCATCGCTGGTGACCGCTCCGCCCGGCACGCATCGAGATACTCACCGTGCAGCAGCTTGAGTGTCACCCCGACCTTCGCCAGCTCCTTGTGCACCCGATCCCAGTCCGGCTGCGCATGGACACTCTCATGCTCACCGCGCCCGGGGAAAAGACGCGAATACACCTCCGCGTCGTCGAGATCGGCGACAGCGGCGTAGTCGATACCTGCCCGGTCTGCGGCGTCAATGACCGCGATAACCGAGTGCCGCGACATGCCCTGCGCCTCGATCTGTCGTGCCGAGAACCCGTCCGCGCGAAGCCTGAGCACCAGCTTCGCCTTGATCTTGCGTACCATCCGAACTACTCCTTCTGCCGCGTGATTGGCCACACGGCAGAAGGAGCTTAGGCAAGTGGTGCTGAAGCCGAATATTCGATGGCGCTCAAAGACGAGATCACGTCAACGATCATGCGGTGCTCACCCGCAATACCGGTGGCGCTCAGAAACGCTAATACTCACACGAGCCGCTGACCGTCGCCGAGCTCGCCGCCCACGCGCGGATTCCGCGGCGGACCTTCGAGCGGCGGTTTGCCGAAGAACTGGGCGCCACGCCCATCCGATGGCTCAATAGCGCCCGGGTCGACCGCGCTCGCGAGCTCTTGGAGTCCACCGAGGCGACGATCGAACACATCAGCAGACTGTGCGGCCTCGGCAGCCCCGCGAACTTCCGTCAGCACTTCCGCCGCGTCACGGGGACCACTCCCCGCGACTATCGGCGCCTCTTCGCGGGGGGCCATCCTCGGGCAGAGAGCGCCACAGTGATCTCTACATGATGTTGCGTTATTCGCGAAAACAGAATACGCGGCGGGCCAGTCGTCACACAGGCCCGCCGCATCTGTGTCGGCGCTATCCGGCGCCCTGCCAAGTCTTCGCGACTCAGACGCTGCCGAAGTACTTCTTCATCCGGGGCACGCGGCGGATCAGCAGCTGGTCGAGGGCGAGGATGACGATGAGGGACAAGCCGAACAGGGGCAGGAAGATCCCGAGACCGATCATCACGACGACGAGTAGCCAGTTCCCCCAAACGGGCAGCTTCGCACGGGGCGCGGCTATGCCGGATGCGGTGCCTCGCCTGGTCCACCACATGATCGGTGCGGATACGCACATGAACATCACGGCGAGGCAGAACAGGGTCGACAGGATCGTGTTGACCACGCCGAGGCGGCGTCCCTCGTGGACGGCGATGCCTTGTGAGACGACCTGTGCGGTAATGCTGTAGTCGTCGTATCCGTAGGTCCCGACGATCTCTCCGCTGTACTGATCGATGTGGATGGTGCGTTCGAGGCTTACCTCGGATTCGGCGGGGTTGCCGTTGTCGTTCCACTGGCTCGACATGACGCTGAACACACCTGTCTCCCCGTCGGGGTAGATGATCGAGTACGGTTCGGGGGCTCCCTCGGCACGGGCAGCGGCGACGGCGTCGTCGATGGAGATCGGTGTCGTGCCGGTGCTCGTGCTGGTGCCGGTCGGGCCGTTGCCGATGGCCCAGCCGGCTTCGGCGTTGGTGCCGCTGGTGCTTTCGATGAGCTCGTCGATCGTGGATTCTGCGCCCGGGTCTTCGCCCCACAGGGACGAGCCGTTGTCTGAGGCGATCTGCTGTGCGACCGATCCCCATACGCCGGTCCAGGGTAGGCCGGAGACGACGAGCATGAGGATGCCCAGACCGACGGGCAGGCCGACGATCGCGTGCCATCCGCGAATGCGCGCACCCTTAGCCCCCTTCGCCTGTGCGGCTTTGCGGGGCCGGTGTCCAAGGAAGAAGATGATGAACCCGGTTATGGTGAGCACGATCGCCCAGCTGCCGCCCAGCTCGACGATACGGTCGCCGATGCCCTCCTCGCCGATCAGCAGGTCGCCGTGGATGCGCTCCGCCCAGTCGGAGATCAGCTGATCCGCCGTCAACTCCCCAGTCACCGTCGCCGTGTACGGGTCGACGTAGACGTTGGCGTTGACCCCGTCCGCACGTTCGGTGACGAATACCGTCGCCCGGTCGCCGGTCTGGTCGACGACGGAGAGGATCGGCCGGTCCGGGAATGCGTCGCGGACGGCGTCTTCCTGCGCGGACAGCTCTTGCCGTTCCGCTCCCTCGGGCACGGTCACCGTGAGGACTCCCGGGTGGGTGAAGGCATCCACTTCCGCGCGGAACATGTAGGTCATGCCGGTCACCGCGAGGACGAACAGCACGGGGATGACGATCAGGGAGCCGTAGAAGTGCCAGCGCCATAACGCGCCGTACCAGTTCGTTTTGCGTCGTTTCGGTGACGGCGCAGCGTGGGGCGATGTGTCTGCGGTGTCGGTGTGGACGGCGGTCATCGGGAGGCCTCTCGAAGCTGAAACGAATTATCTCTACATATTGTAGTAGTAAGATGGTGGTGTGATCGCATCGCCCTGGGACCTCATCCTCACCGTCGTCTTCCTCGTCACCGGCCTCATCTGCCTCGGCGACCTCATCGCACGGCGCATCGGCCGCCCCATGCGCACGGAGGGCTTGGCGGATGAGGAGCTGATCGACATCAACCATGCAGTGATGAGCGTCGCGATGATCCTCATGACCTGGGTCGCGGTGCTGGATGCGGTGACATGGGCGCAAATCGCTCTGTTCGCGATCTTCGCCCTCGCACTCCTGCCCGCGCTGACCCGAGCCCACGGGTTCCCGCATCGCGCGGAGCTGGTCGGGCACATCGTGCTGAACGCGGCGATGATCTGGATGCTCGCAGCGATGCCGCTCCTGATGGCCGGGATGGACATGGGCGGCGACGAAGGGTCCGCGCACGCCGGACACCACGGCGGCGGTGATGAGATGGCGCTGATGGCGACTCCCGTATGGGCCGACGTCGTCAACGCGGCCTGCATCGTCGCCTGCACCGTGGGTGCATTGTGGTGGCTGTATCGCGCGGCCGCAGCCCGAGGGCATCGAATGCACGCGCTGTGTCACGCTCTGATGGCCGCGGGCATGGGGACCATGCTCTGGCTGATGAACCTCTGACCACCTGCCGCATGTTTCTTGCCGTCACACATCCAGTTCGAGCACGGCGGTGAGGGACCGGGAGCAGCACACGTTGATGTGGGAATTGCGCGCGCGCTCCTCGGCACTCTGCGTATCGTCTCGATGATCCGGGACCCCTGAGATAACGCGGGTCACGCAGGAGCCGCAGTAGCCCTGTCCGCACGAGCGATAGGTCTCGTACCCGTGTCGCTCCAGAACGTCCGCGATCGACTCGTCAGACGCGACGGCCATCTCCTCACCGGTGGATGCGGCGATGACCGTGAACGGGGCGGAACCGTCTGGCGCAGGGGGCGCAGGCGCGAATCGCTCACTGTGAAACTGCCCCGGACGCCAGCCCGCATCGCTCGCACGCTCGCGCGCGAGCGTCACGAAGGCCTCCGGCCCACAGGCGTACACCGCCCCGCCGTCGGCGGGACGTTCGAGGAGACTGGGGGCGGAAGTGCGGAACGAATCGCCCCGGCTGCTGTCGTGCACGAGCACGCGGTCCCGGTACGGTGCGGATTCGAGGTGATCGCGCAGCGGCAGCGCACTCAGCGAGCGCGTGTACGTATGGAACTTGAAGTCCGCGCCGACCCGGTGAAGGTCAGCGGCCATCGACACCAGCGGCGTGATGCCCACCCCGGCCGCAAGGAGAAGGACAGGACCCTTCGCCTGTTTCATCCCGAACGTGTTCCGGGGTGAGGAGATCGTCAGGATGTCGCCCTCGCGGAGCCGATCGTGGACCGCGACGGAGCCGCCACGCCCACCCTCCTCTCGCTGCACGCAGATCGCGTAGGCACCATCGGTTCGTCCCAGGTCGACGAGCGAGTACTGCCGGATGAGCCCCGGGGCGATGTGCAGGTCGATGTGCGCACCCGCGGCGAACGGCTCCAGAGCGGCGCCATCCGCGGCATGCAACTCCAGCAGCACGGCACGATCGGACACCGGTTCCTTCCGGAGCACGCGGACATGTTGGCGGGTCACCGGTGAGGACGCCGAAGGTGCGGATGCGGCGCGATCCTTCGCATTGGAGCGGCGAGAGCGAAAAAGGGAGAGAGCCACGTGAGAAGTTCCTCGCTGTCGATGCCGTGCAGAATGCCCGCAAGTCTACGACATCATGTAGATTTGAGTCTGGGTAGACTGAGCGGTGGAGGTGTCGAATGGCGGGTGAGCGCACGCGTGAACGAGGAGAACTCGAAGGCGAGGTCATGCGCATCCTCTGGGAGGCATCCGAACCTTTGAGCGCCCGCGATATCCAGGCCGTGTTCACCGGTCACGTCCCGGCCTACACGACGTTGATGACGGCACTGGAGAGGTTGCAGAAGAAGGGCGATGTCGTCCGCTCGGGAGATTCCCCGCGCAAGGTCCGCTTCCATGCGGCGCGAAGCGGCGACGAGCATGTCGGACGGTCCATGATGACCGCCCTGAATGGCGCCGGAGACCGGCAGGCTGCGCTGCTGCAGTTCGCCGGAAACCTCGCCGAGGAAGACCTCGACCTGCTCCGCAGCGCGCTCACTGGCAAGACCTCACGCAAGCGCAGGTGATCAAGTGATCGCCACGGGTTCCTTCCTCGCCGCAGCAGCGCTGATCCTGCTGCTCGCGCCTCTCCTGCTGACCGCCGGAAGATGGCAGGTGCGCCACCCCCGCACCGCACTGGCGCTGTGGTTCAGCGCCCTCTTCGCCGGCATCGGATGCGCGGTCGCCTCTGCCGCGACGGCGCTGATGTGCTGCGTCGAGGTCGGAGAGGTGCACGGCCCCGTCGAAGGCCTGCTCTTGACGATCGCGGGCTGGTTGAGTCTCGGGGTGCTCGCCGCCGTGATCGCCTTCGTCTCCGCATCCGCGGAACCGCTCGCCGACTCGTGGCGGGAAGCGGTCGGTCGCTTCGCACCGGTCGCGGTGTCCCGCGAGGACTCGGACGGTGCGACCCTGGTCTGGTTCGCGTCCGAAGAGCCGGTCGCATGCGCCGTTCCGTCCGGAGAGCCGGAGATCTTCCTCTCCACGGCCCTCAAGGAACTGCTCAGTGGCCCGCAGCTTCGGGCGGTGATCGAGCATGAGCGCGCTCATCTGCGACAGCATCACGGGTGGGCGGTGCGGATCGCCGAGATCAACGCGCTCTGCCTTCCTCGCCGGTTCCCAGCCGGTCGCGCCCTGAAACGGGCCACGCTGCTGCTGATCGAACTCATCGCAGACGACGCCGCCGCCCGCCGCGCCGGTGCCGTCCACCTCGCGAACGCCCTCGCGATCATGGGGCGCACCACAGGCGATCCCGGGCTCGAGCTTCGCGCAGACCGGCTCACACTCCGCCGCTGGAAGACGCCACGAAGCCAGCGCACCGCAGCACTCGCACGCGCCTGACCCCGTCCCCTCCTTCCCACCAAACCCGTCTACGACACGATGTAGAGTTAGGGAAGTGGTCCGGCGTAAAGAGGAGTGGTCATGTCCGAGTGCGAGTTCTGGGTGAACGGGATGACTTGCGAGCACTGCGAGCGTGCGGTCACCGCTGAGCTCTCCGCCGTTCCCGGCATCGCCGACGTCCAGGTCGATGCCGCCACCGGTCGTGTCCACCTGGATCACGACGCACCCCTCGATCTGAACGCGGTGGAGTCGGCCGTCGAGGACGCCGGCTACACGGTGCGGTCCTGGCCCACAACCACGAATGCCTGACGCCACCACCACCCCCACAGCGGCACCCGCGCCCATCCCGGACCCTCGAATCCGCAAACCGGGGAGCGCGGTGGCCGCGATCCTGATCGGCGGAGCCGCCCTCACCCTTGTCGTCTTCCCGGTCGTCGTGGCGGTCATGCTCGGCGAAGAACCCTACGACCGGCTCTTCGTCGGGTATCCCGGCGTCGATGTAGCCGCAGTCACCACGATCCTGCTCTCAGGTGCCCAGTTCGGAACCCTGGTCACCAGCGGGGCTCTCGTGCATGTGTTGTTCTTGCGAGAGTCTCCTGCGCGCAAGGCGAGGTATCTTGAGGATGGTCTCGAGATCTCGGTGCTGCGCGTCGCCTCAGGCGTATGGGCCACCTGCGCGGGCGCGCTCGTGGTCTTCGAAGCGCTCGACTCCAACGGCACTCCGTTGGCGCGACTGGCTACTCCCGGGGCGTTGCCGTATCTGTGGGAGGCGAGCTACGCGCCGAAGGCGTGGACGATCAGTTTCCTGGCGGCGTTGATCGTCTTCTTCGTCTCCTTCTTCGCAGATCGGTGGACGGGCCTGCTCATCCCGTTGTGGGCGACAGGGATCGCGGTGCTCGCCCCTGTCGTGTCCGGTCAGGTGCTCGTGGGACCCGACCATGACTTCGGCAGCGACGCCGCGATCTTCCAGACCATCGCCGTGAACGCGTTCTTCGGAGCGGTGCTGGTCGCCGTCCTGCGCGTGCTCGCCGGGCGGCTTGTCTCACCGCTCGCTCTGCGGCGACTGTTCCGGATCGGAGCCGTCGCACTCCCCGTCATCGTCGTCTCCGATGTGATCATCGCCGTGTTCAAGCTCGCAGGTAGCAGCATCACCGCCTCGCTGACCGGGTGGCTGATCCTCGCCGGCTTCGCCTGCATGGTCGTCACCGCGACGGTGTTCGTCGTCGCCGCGATCCTCGCCCGGCGAGGAAAGCTACGAGCCGGGCACATCACCGGGCTCCTCTCACTCGCGGCCGTGGCGGTGGGGGGATGGACCGGGATCGGTGTCGCGATGACGAGGCAGCCGCCGCCGCAGTACTTCGTGCCGACCAGCATCGAGCAGGTCTTCATGGGCTTCGAGGTCCCCGATGCGCCAACGCTCGGTGTGTTGTTCGGGCAGTGGCGTCCCAACCTGCTGTTCCTGGGTATCGCCGCCGCGGCGATCATCGTCTACCTGGTCGCCGTGCGTACGCTGCACCGTCGGGGTGATCGGTGGCCTCTCGGGCGGACGGCTGCGTGGATCGGCGGGTGGACGGTTGTGGTGGTCGCGACCAGTTCCGGGTTCGGGAAGTACTCCGCCCCGGACTTCGGGGTGCAC
>JBARWR010000181.1:0-2251 GCA_049646915.1 Microbacterium sp. | reverse complement strand
CCATTCACCCGCACTGTGTGGCAGGGCACGACCCCGCGCCACGCGACGGAGCCCGAGCGCGAGCCCTCGAAGCTGCGTCCGTCGTGGCCGCAGGCGATCGGCGGGCTGCTGGGCCTGGCCGCACTGGGGCTGGTCGCGGTCGCCGGCGTCTTCCTGATCCGCGCGTTCCTCAGCCTGTCGTTCATGCAGGACTTCCTCACCACCTACCCGGGCGAGTACCATCCGGCCGTCGACGTCCAGCCCGGTTTCGCACCGTGGGTCGGATGGCAGCACTTCTTCAACATGTTCCTGATGGTGCTGATCATCCGCTCCGGTCTGCGAGTGCGCTCCGAGAAGCGCCCGACCGCGTTCTGGACCGCGCGCGGCAGGGCCAAGACCAAGATCAGCCTCACCCTGTGGTTCCACCAGGCGCTCGATCTGCTCTGGATCATCAACGGCATCATCTTCGTCGTGCTGATCATCACCACGGGCCACTGGGCGCGCATCGTGCCCACCAGCTGGGAGGTCTTCCCGAACGCGCTGTCGGCAGGTCTCCAGTACGTCTCCTTCGACTGGCCGCTCGACAACGGCTGGGTGAACTACAACAGCCTGCAGCAGCTGGCCTACTTCACGACCGTGTTCCTCGCGGCACCTGTGGCCGTCGTCACCGGGGTCCGGATGTCGGGACTGTGGCCGAAGAAGGCCGAGAAGCTGTCGAAGGCGTACCCCGTCGAATGGGCCCGAGCCCTGCACTTCCCGACCATGCTCTACTTCGTGGCGTTCATCATCGTGCACGTGGCGCTCGTGTTCCTCACCGGGGCACTGCGCAACCTGAACCACATGTTCGCCTCGCAGGGCTCCGTCGACGGCGTGCAGTACGCCGCGAACTGGACCGGCTTCGGGGTCTTCGTGCTCGCGATGGCCGTGATCGCGGGTGGCTGGTTCGCCGCACGTCCGCTCGTCATCGCCCCGATCGCGAAGCTGTTCGGACAGGTATCCGGGCGCTGATCCGTCGCTCTTTCCCTTTTCGGCAAGAACGTCGAATGTTGAGCGGTCATGAACCGCGGATCCTCGCAATCCATCGCATCCGATCAGTAACCTGACGGAGGCCGGCACAGACGCCGGGACGGAAGGATCGCAGTGACGCAGATCGGAATCGTGCGGGAAGGGCCGGATGAGGCGCGGGTCGCCGCGACCCCGGCCACCGTGCAGACCTTGGTGAAGCTCGGCTACGAAGTGGCCGTCGAAGAGGGCGCCGGAGGGCGCTCCTCGTGCCCCGACGAGGAGTACCGGCAGGCGGGGGCGCAGGTCATCCCGACAGCGGATGCCTGGGCCAGCGCGGTCGTACTGAAGGTGAACCCACCGACGGATGCCGAGATCGCCGCCCTGTCGGACGGCGCGACCCTGATCGCGCTGCTCTCGCCGGCGCTGCGGCCGGAGCTGGTGCAGTCCCTCGCGCAGCGAGGCATCACCGCCCTCGCGCTCGACGCCGTGCCGCGCATCTCTCGAGCGCAGTCGATGGACGTCCTCAGCTCGATGGCGAACATCGCGGGCTACCGTGCGGTGGTCGAGGCCGCGAACGAGTTCGGGCGCTTCTTCACCGGCCAGGTGACGGCGGCGGGCAAAGTTCCTCCGGCCAAGGTGCTCATCGCGGGCGCCGGCGTCGCAGGGCTCGCCGCGATCGGTGCGGCATCGAGTCTGGGTGCGATCGTCCGCGCCACCGACCCGCGTGCCGAAGTCGCCGACCAGGTGTACTCCGTCGGCGGCACGTACCTGCCCGTCGATGTCGAGGTCGCGGCATCCGCCGACGGCTACGCCAAGGCCACCAGCGCCGACTACGACCGCCGCGCGGCGGAGATCTACTCCGAGCAGGCGGCGGACGTCGACATCATCATCACCACCGCACTCATCCCCGGACGCGCAGCGCCCCGGCTGATCACGGCATCCGATGTCGCTCTCATGAAGCCCGGCAGCGTGATCGTCGACATGGCGGCAGCCCAGGGCGGCAACGTCGAGGGATCGGTCGCGGGGCAGCGGGTGGTCAGCGCGAACGGCGTGATCATCCTCGGGTACACCGACCTCGCCTCCCGGCTGGCGGCCCAGGCCTCGCAGCTGTACGGCACGAACGTCGCCAATCTCGTCGCGCTGCTCACGCCCGGCAAGGACGGCGTGCTCGCCCTCGACTTCGACGACGTGGTGCAGCGCTCTGTCACGGTGGTGCGCGACGGCGAGATCACCTGGCCGCCGCCTGCCGTGCAGGTCGCGGCTGCAC
>JBARWR010000180.1:0-9625 GCA_049646915.1 Microbacterium sp. | reverse complement strand
CGCCCACCGGCGCCTGACTCAGCTCTTCAGCCGCGCGGTCCGTTCCCACGGGTCGCGCGGCTGTTCTGCATCCGGAAGCCCTCACCTCCTTCTCGGAAGGAGCCGGAAGGCGGTTCTGCGGCCTGATGATCGACAGATGGCTCCTTTTCACCGTCGAGTCCACCGGTCGCGAAGAGGGCGCTCCGGCACGCGGGCTGATCGCAGGCTACGGGAAGCGCGGAGCCGTGCCCGACGCGCGGTCCATGATGCGGGCGACCATCTCGTCGGAGGTGGTGTTCTCGCCGGGACGGTTGGGCTTGCCCGCGCCGTGATAGTCGCTGGACCCGGTCACGATGAGGTCGTGCCGCGCAGCGATCTCGCGCAGCATCCGCTTGCCGTCCTCGGTGTTCTCACGGTGATCGATCTCGAACCCGCCGAGCCCCTCGGCGATCAGCCGCTCCAGGTACGAGACGGGCATCATCCGATCGCGTCCCATGGTCACCGGATGCGCGATCACCGCCACTCCCCCCGCGCGTGTGATCAGGCGCACCACGGTGAGGGGGTCGGGCGCGTAGTGCGGCTCGTAGTAGCCCGCCCGCGGGTGCAGGATGCCGTCGAACGCCTCGGTTCGGTCGCGGACGATGCCGCGGGCCACCAGCGCGTCGGCGATGTGCGGGCGTCCGATTGTGGCATCCGGGGTCGTCTGCGCGAGCACATCGAGCCAGTCCAGCGCGTAGTCGCGGGAGATGCTGCGGACGATGCGCTCGGCGCGCCCCAATCGGTCGACACGGATGCGGTCGGTCTCGGCGACCAGCGCAGGATCGGCGGGGTCGAAGAGGTAGCCGAGCACATGCACGCTGCGCCAGTCGTGCCGGGCGGAGAACTCGATACCGGGCAGGAAGGTCATGCCCAGGGCCACCGCGGCGTCTCCCGCCTCGACCCAGCCGGTGGTGCGGTCGTGGTCGGTGAGCGCGAGCGTGCGGATGCCGTGGGTGTGCGCCTGCCGGACCACTTCCGCGGGGGACTCGGTGCCGTCGGAGTGGTTGGAGTGCAGGTGCAGGTCACTCGGCCCGGTGAACGGCGAGTGCGTGCCCTGGGTCATCCTCAGAGCGTACCGCCAGGGCCGTCACAGGAGCCTCCTCTAGGCTTTCCCGCGATGCTACGTCTGCTCGGAATCCTTCTCACCGTGCTCTTCGCGATCGCGACCGCCGTACTCGTCTGGCCGCAGTTCTTCCAGCTCGAGACGACGTTCCCCCTCGCGCAGATCATCGCTTCGCGTGCGCTCGTGCTCGCCGGGTTCGTGGTCATCATCGTGCTCGCCCTGCTGATGCTGATCGCCCGACCGTTGCGCGGGTTCGCGGCATCCATCCTCATCGTCGCGCTGATCGGTGCGGCAGCGACGGGGTTCGTCGGCGCGACGAGAGGGTTGGGCACCGGGTCGCTGCCGGAGAAGACGGATGCCGCGCTGCGCGTGCTCACCTGGAACACCAACGGTGCCGCCGTCTCGGCCGAGCAGATCGCGAAGGTCATCGCCGAGCAGGATGTCGACATCGTCGCGCTGCCGGAGACGTCCGAGCGGGTCGGAGAGCAGATCGCGATCCGGATGCGGGATGCGGGAGATCCGATGTGGGTGCACCACGTGAACATCCGCCCCGACGTGCAGAACGGGCCGCAGGCCTGGCAGACGACGATCCTCATCTCGGCGAAACTCGGCGAGTACTCGGTGATCGCATCCTCGCGCGATGGATCCAGCAACACGAGCTCGGTGCCGAGCGCCGTCGCCATGCCGGTGGACGGCACGGGTCCGACGATCGTCGCCGTGCACGCCGTCGCACCGCGTCAGGAGGCGATGGCCCGCTGGCGTTCGGATCTGGCGTGGATCGCCGATCAGTGCCCGGAGGGCGATTTCATCCTCGCCGGCGATTTCAACGCGACGCTCGACCACATGTCCTCCTTCAGCAGTGAGGGCGGCACGATGGGCCGGTGCCACGACGCTGCCAGCAGCACGGGCAACGGCATGATGGGCACCTGGCCGGCATCCGTTCCGGCACTGCTGGGCGCGCCGATCGACCACATCATGGTCAGCGAGAACTGGCGGGCGACGGGTTCGGTCGTCCTGGACGACGCCGGCGGCAGCGACCACCGCGCCCTGGTCGCGCAGCTGGAGCCCGTCGGCTGAGGCTCAGCCGCGCGCCCTGGGCATCACCCACCTGGCCCGAAGGCTCTCATCTGATGCCGAAGCGAGGATGAGACAATGGACCCCATGAGCACTGCAGACAACGACACCGCCGTCGAGACCCCCGCCGAGGCTGTCGAAGAGGCCAAGAACCCCCGCAAGCAGCCCTTCCCGAAGGGCTTCCTCGACACGATCTCAACCGGGTGGGCCGACCGACCCGAGTCGATGCCGGCGCCGCGCGCCCAGGCGGAATTCGCCGCCGCGCGCCGTGCGAAGGTCTCCGCCGCATTTCCCGGCAAGCGCCTCGTCGTTCCCGCCGGCTCGTTCAAGCAGCGCAGCAACGACACCGACTACCCGTTCCGCGCGCATTCCGCCTTCCTGCACCTGACCGGCTGGGAGACCGACGCCCAGCCCGATTCGCTGCTGGTCTTCGAGCCCACCGATGCCGGCCACGACGTCACGCTGTACTTCCGCGAGCGCGCCGACCGCAGCACCAGCGAGTTCTACTCGGATGCCACGATCGGCGAGTTCTGGATCGGCCCGCGCCCCTCGCTGGCCGGTGTCGCGGCCGACCTCGCGGTCGAGACCGCACACGTCGACTCGTTCGTCGCCGGTGACGCCGACCTCGTCGTCGAGGCGGATGCTGACCTCACCCGTTTCGTCTCGGAGCTTCGTCTGGTCAAGGACGAGTTCGAGGTTGCCGAGATGCGCACCGCGGTGGCCGTCACCGCATCCGGTTTCGACGACATCATCCGCGACCTGGAGCGCGCGGTCGCGCACCCCCGCGGCGAGCGCATCGTCGAGGGCATCTTCCACCAGCGCGCCCGCAGCGACGGCAACTGGGAGGGCTACGACACGATCGCGGCATCCGGTCCGCACGCCTGCTACCTGCACTGGACGCGCAACGACGGCTCCGTCGTGCCCGGGGATCTGATCCTCATCGACGCGGGCGTCGAGGTCGACAGCCAGTACACCGCCGACATCACGCGCACCCTGCCCGTGAACGGGAAGTTCTCCGACGTGCAGCGTCGCGTCTACGAGACCGTCCTCGAAGCGGCGGACGCGGCATTCGCCGCCGCGAAGCCCGGCGTCCGCTTCCGCAACGTGCACGAGGCCGCGATGGCGGTCATCGCCAAGCGCACCGCCGAGTGGGGCCTGCTGCCGGTCACCGCCGAGGAGGCATTGGATGCCGATAAGGGCGGGCAGCAGCGCCGCTACATGGTGCACGGCACCAGCCACCACCTGGGCATCGACGTGCACGACTGCGCGCAGGCGCGTCGCGAGATGTACTACGACGGCATCCTCGAGGCGGGCATGGTGTTCACCATCGAGCCCGGCCTGTACTTCCAGATCGACGACCTCACGGTTCCGGAGGAGCTGCGCGGCATCGGCGTGCGCATCGAGGACGATATCCTGATGACCCAGGACGGACCCGTGAACCTCTCCGCAGACATCCCGCGGACCGCCGACGACGTCGAGGCGTGGATCGCGCGACTGCAGGGCTGAAGTACAAGAGGTGTGGACGCGCCTCGAAGCCGCCCATATGATGCCGAGGTGGATTCCCTTCTCGACATCGACGGCGCCCGGCTCTTCGTGGACGAGCGCGGACCGGCTGACGGGTCTCCCCTGCTGTTCATCCATGGCGGACCGGGCAACTCGTGCTGGGACTTCATGTCGTCGGTCGGCGATCTGATCGCCGACGAGGGGATCCGCGTGATCGGCGTGGATCAGCGCGGCGTACTGCGCTCGGACGCCCTGCCGGCGGACACGGCGCCCACCGTCGATCAGATCGTCGACGATTTCGAGGAGATCCGCCGGAGTCTGGGGATCGAGAGCTGGACGGTCATCGGGCACTCCGCCGGTGCGGCCTACGCGCTCGAGTACGCGCCGAGGCATCCCGACCGCATCACCGCGCTCATCCTGGACTGCCCCGCGCTCGATGCGGACGCCACGGACCGGTATCGGCTTCCCGTGGCGGCTGAACTGCTGGACGCCGCCGGGATGTCCTCCGAGGCGCGGGAGTGCCGGCGCCTGGCGGGGCTGGATCGTCGGCTCACGGCCGATGACCGCACCTGGGAGGCGATGCTGCCGCTCGGCGACCGCTATCTCGATCTCTTCCTGCACGACGCGGAATCGCGTTCGCGCTATGAGCAGCTGATGAGCTCGGCGCCGCAGGATCTGGACTGGTCCCGCGGGATATCCCACCTGGCACTGATGCCCAGCATGTACCAGGACAGGCGGCCGGGCCTGGGCGGACTCACCCTGCCCTCGATGATGATCGTCGGCGAGTCGGACATGGTCGCTGCGCCGGTCGTTCGAGACGACTACCGACAGGCGACCAGCGCTGATGTGCACGTGGTTCCCGGCGCAGGCCACTTCGCCTTCGTGGAGCAGCCCGAGCAGTACGTCGCGGAGGTCGTGCGGTTCGTGCGGGAGCGCGTCACCTGATCACGCCAGGATGCCCCGCGTCTGCAGCTCCGCGCGCAGCGACGCCGCGTCTCGGAAGTGGTGGGAGTGGATGCCGAGCTCCGCGGCGCCGTGGATGTTCACGCGGGAGTCATCGGTGAACAGCACCGTGCCGGGCTCGCATCCGAGGGCCTCCAGCACATGGGCGAATGCCCTGGCATCCGGCTTCGCGAATCCGATCTCGGCGGTGTTGAAGATCGGGTCGAAGTGGCTGTCGAGGCCGAGTTCGGCTACTTCCGTGGGAATCGTGTCGGTGCCGTTGGTGAGGATGGCGGTGCGGATGCCGGCGGCCGCGAGCTCCCCGGCGAGCGCGAGCATCGCGGGATCGACCCGCGCGCGCTGCCTTCCCCACTCCTCTGCGGCCTCCTGACTGCCGAGCTCCTCACCGACCCCGGTGATCCAGTCCGCACGGCGGAGCCGGCCCGTCGTGAGGCGTTCGAGCAGGGATCCCGCGAACGCGATCTGTGCAATGGTGCCTGGTGCGATCCCATGCCTCCGCTCGGTCATCGCGGTGAGCTCCGGGTCGAAGTGTCGGATCACACCGTCGAGGTCGAACAGGACCGTGTCGATCATCGCTCGGTCCGCACCGGATCTGCCGGGGCGACGGAGTATTTGAAGCCGATGTGGGAGTCAACGAACCCCAGGCGCGTGTAGAAGCGGTGCGCGTCTGAGCGGGCAGCGTCGGAGGTGAGCTGCACCAGTGGCGCGTCCAGCTCGACCGCGGCCTGTTCCATCACCCAGCGCATCAGCGCGCTGCCGATCCCCGACGAGCGCTCCGCGCTCATGACCCGGACGGCCTCGACCAGCAGCCGGGTGCTTCCCCGACGCGCCATGCCGGGGATGACCGTCAGCTGCAGCGTCCCGACCACGGCGCCCGCTTGGTCCTGCACCACGATGAGCTCGTTGCTCGGATCGCCGATGATCCGATCCAGGGCGGCGGCGTACGCGTCAGCATCCTCGGCGCTCGCGACGTCTCCGCGGCCGGCGCTGATCGGGTCGTCCGAGAGGAGATGCATGATCGGATTCAGATCGTCGCGCGTGGCCCTGCGGATGACGACGTCCCTGCCGCGTGCGCTGGCGGTGAATGGGAGATCCAGGCGTTCGATCACAGGTCACTCGCTCCTCGGGCGTCGGGTTCGGCGGCATCCGAGCATACGGGACTGTGCTGAGTCCACGAGTTCGTGAGCCGCGTGGGCAGAATCGGCTAGCCTCGGACCATGCCGACGACCGGACTGCGGGCGGTTCCGTTATCGTTCTGTGACATTCGAGCCCAGAAATCAGACCGAACATCTCTTCGAATGTCGGAGGCCATCGGCATCATGGAGGTATGGCAATCGCAGCGGAGCTTCAGGAGCAGGTCACCACTCTGACCAGCCTGCTCGGCGACGAGGTGTGCGCCGAGGAGCTGCCGGGCACCGTGATGGATCTCGATGACGATCAGGTGCTGAACCTTCTGCGGCAGGCCGACAGACTGATGCGGGGAGCCGAGCGGGTGCGGATCGTCGCGTCCGGCGTCGTGTCCACCCGCTCGAAGCGTGCGGCCGGTCACGCGGGCCTCGCGCAGAAGAACGGCCACCGCAGTACTGCATCGCTCATCCAGGAGATGACCGGCTCCTCCCGCTCGGACGCCGCGAAGGAGATCCGCGTCGGCGAAGCGCTGCTCGGTGCCACCGGCGGAGGATCTCAGAACGACACGGCGGATGATGATGTGCGCGATGACGAGTCGCGGGATCAGCCCGCTCCGCCACGCCCTTGGCACGCTCCGCTGTCGGATGCTCTGATGGCAGGGAAGCTGACCAAGACTCAGCACGCGGCGATCCTCCGGGGCCTCGGCGAACCTCCCGCTTCCGAGGGGGATCCGTCGGCGAAAGAGGAATCGGATGCTGTCGCAGCAGCCATCCGTGAAGCATGGCGCCGCGCTGCCGAGCAGCTCATCGAAGAGGCATCTGCTCGGACCGTCGAAGAACTCGGCCAGCAGGCGCGCACGATCCGCGACCGGTTGGATCCGGAAGGAGCAGCGCGTCGATTCCACGAACGCTACGAACAACGATCGTTCCGCACCTGGTCTGATGCCGACGGCAGGAAGCACGCCCGTATCGACTTCGACGATGAAGCCTACGAGTGGGTACGCAGCATGGTGGATGCCGCCATGCGGCCTCGCCTCGGTGGCCCAAGGTTCGTCGACCCCGATGAGAAGAAGAGCGCGGGAGAACTCGTCGACGACCCGCGCAACAACGATCAACTCACGTACGACCTGATCATCGACCTGCTGCGTGCTGGATCCCTGGCAGATGCCGCGACCGTGTTCGGCACACGGCAGGCCGGAGTCAGGCTCATGCACGTGCAGGGTGACACGAATGGTGGACACACCGAGGATGGACTCGTGCACCTGCCCGCCGCCCTCATCGATCAGCGCATCTGTGACACATCGACCGTGGACGTCACAGTCGACAGCTGCGGGAATCCGCTGGATGTCGGTCGTGAGCACCGACTGTTCACGCCGCGGCAACGCACCGCGCTCGCGATCCGCGACGGTGGGTGCCGTTGGCACGGATGCGACCGGCCCGCCTCCTATTGCGAGGCACATCACATCGATGAGTGGCATGCCGATCATGGCAGAACCGATATCGATCGAGGCATCCTGCTCTGTCGATATCACCACATGCAATTGCATCACGGCGGGTGGCGCATCACGCGAGCGGGCAAAGCGGATTTCCTGCTTCACCCGCCCGGAGGCGCGCCACCTGTCCCGCTTCGACCCCGGCTCGCGCTGCGATACGCCTGGGATGGCATAGCTCCGCCCGCGAAACGCTTCAGGCCGGCCGCATGACGATGACAGCCGGGCCGAATCGCTCAAGGTGACGCGCCCATCCAAGACGCTTGTCCTATCCGCCGTGACCGATCTGTCCGCCGTGACCGACGCGCCTAAGGTGGCTCACATGACCTTCCGACGATCCGCTGTGATCGCGAGCATTCCGCTCGCGGCTGTCGGGGTGTGGCTGTGGGCGGAGTTCGTCGACGAGAGAGCCAGCCGAAGATGCCTCGGCACTCTCCCGCCAGACCGCGCGGTGGCCGGCCACGACCGATCCGGAGCACAACCTGCGCAACTCATCAACGCGGTCGTCGTACTCGGATACCGCAACCGCGGCGACCGGATCAACGTCGTGAATCGCTTCCGGGTGCGCGCGGGCATCCGCTCACTCGACCCGGATGCCGCAGCGAACGTCCTCGTGCTCTGCGGCGGTGCCGTCGGCGGCAGAGTCTCCGAAGCCGTCCTCATGGAGCACTACGCCCGAACCGAACTCCACTACGCGGGCAGCATCGTCCTCGACAGCACCAGCCGATCGACCTGGGAGAACATCGATCACGCGATCCCGTTCATCGAGCATGCCGCCACGATCAAGATCGTCTCCAACGCGCCGCATGCCGAGCTGGGCCGCCAGATCCTCTGGCAGCAGCGGCCCGACCTCGCCGAGCGCCTGGTGCGCGGCGCCGAGCATCGCTTCGGAGAGACTCCGGTACTGAAGATCCTCGCAGCCCTGCGCGCGGTGCAGTCACAGCTTTCCGGCGCGTGGCGCGCAGCCTCCCGCACGCAGGAATGATCACGCAGGAATGATCACGCAGGCCGCGACGTCAATCAGATCTCCGCGACGACCTCGACCTTGAATCCGCGTGCGTCCTCGAGCCAGCCCGCGTAGTGATCCGCACCACCCGCGTGCGGGTACCGATCGCCATAGAGCGGGCTCCAGCCCTGATCGACCGCGGCCGCCATGAGCGCGTCGACGGCGGCGGAGGGCCCACCGCGGAACGCGAGGTGATTCACACCCGGCCGTCGTCGATCATGATCCGTCGATGAGAGGTTCGGCGATGTCGTCAGCGTGAGATAGCTCCCGCCCGCCGACCACGACTCCCCGCCCTCCCAGCGCTGCGCGGACTCGAAGCCCAGCTCGGTGAGCAGCCAACGCCAGGACGTGTCGAGAAGCTGCTCGTCAGCGATCCACACCTCCACGTGATGCAGACCAGGCATCGCTCAGCGGCTCCCGATCTCAGCCAGGAACTCCGCCACCACCGGTGCCACCGAGCCGCCGACCTCGTCCGCCGGACGCTTGCGGCCCTTCACTTCGAACGAGTGCCCGCCGCCCTCGAACCAGGCGATCCGGGCATCCTGACATGACGCCACAGCCTGCTCCAGCTGCGACCGCGGCTGCACGAACGGGTCGTTGGTGCCCTCCACGAACAGCTGCGGCGGGCGCACGGCGGGCAGGTGCTCGAGGCGCGGCTTCTCCGGCTTGCCCGGCGGATGCAGCGGATAGCCCAGATACACGAGTCCGTCCACCTCGAGGCCCTCGGCAGCAGCCATCGACGCCATCCGACCGCCGTACGACTTGCCGCACGCCCACACAGCGGCATCCGGTGCCTTCGCGCGAATCGAGGAGATGACAGCACGCCAGGTGAGGATCGCGTGCGCCGCAGGTCCTGGCATCCGCCGACCGGCCTCGACGTACGGGAAGTTGAAGCGCACCGTCGTGAAGCCCTCGGCACGCAGAGCCGCAGCGAAGCCCACGAGAAACGGATGATCCATCCCGGCGCCGGCGCCGTGCGCGATCGCGACGACCCCGCGGGACTGCTGCGCGGGTTCCTCCCACGCCGCAGACACCGTGACCTCGCCCGACGGCAGCTCGACCTTCACGATCACGCCGCACGCCTCAGGAACGGAAGACGCACGAGCTCACCCCGCCGAGCCTGCAGCGTGCCCCGCACGACGACCACGAGATGCACGACGCACACGAGCACATACAGGACGATCGGGATGCCGAGCGGCAGGAAGCCGACCGGCTCGGGCGTGCCGAACAGACGCGGCACCGACAGTGCCAGCTGCAGCACCAGCAGCGCGGTGGACACGAGCAGGAAGCCCGCACCCCAGCGGCGAGCGGATGCCGCGTTCGCCTTCGCCAGGGACCCCTGACGAGAGAGCGACCCGTAGGCCGCGACCATGGCCCCGCC
>JBARWR010000179.1:0-7208 GCA_049646915.1 Microbacterium sp. | reverse complement strand
GGCTGCGGGGTGCGCAGCAGCGCACGCACCCAGCGTGCGATCGTCTGAACCAGCAGCTCGCCGCGCCACAGCAGCATGATGGTGAGTGCGGCCGCGGCCGCGTGGGCTGCGAGCATGCCCGGCGAGGCGTTCAGCAGAGACGGATCGGCGGCATTGGGCACGATGTTCATGATGATGGCGCCGTGCTGATGGCCGCCCAGTGCGAGGCCGCTGGGGGTGATTCCTCCGACGAGCTCGAAGACGCCGTGGAAGACGACCTGCGTCGCCGTCACCGCCGCCGCCAGACCGGGCAGACGCACGCGAGCGCCGACGAGGAGAGCGGCGACCGGGGTCAGCAGCACGGACACGGTGAGCATGAGCAGCGGATGAGGAAGGGATCCGCCGCCGAAGGTGTGCGACAGCGCCGCGATCATCGTCGCGACGGTGGATGCCGAGGCACCGCGCAGGAGACGCAGCTGGCGGATCGACACGCCTTCCACCCTATCGGTCGGCGGACGGCTGATTCGTAGGAGCAGGCGCTAGCGTGATCGGGTGGAGATTCTGCTGTATCTGGGCGGCATCCTGTTCATGCTCGTCGGACTCGGCGTGTCTATCGGGTTGCACGAGGTGGGCCATCTGGTGCCGGCCAAGCTGTTCGGCGTGCGCGTCGGCCAGTACATGATCGGCTTCGGTCCGCGACTGTGGTCCAAACGCATCGGAGAGACCGAGTACGGCTTCAAGGCGCTGCCCGTGGGCGGTTTCATCTCCATGTCGGGCATGTACCCGCCATCGAGTCGCACCGGGCCCGCGACCGGCGTCTTCGGCTCTCTCGTGCAGGACGCCCGCACGGCCAACGACGAGACGATCGCCGAGGGCGCTGAGGAGCGCGTGTTCTACCGGCTGCCGGTCTACAAGCGCGTCATCGTGATGCTCGGCGGCCCGGTGATGAACCTCATCCTCGCGCTGCTGCTGTTCATGCTGATGGCCTCGGGTATCGGCATCCAGCAGGCCAGCACCACCATCTCCTCCGTCAGTGCGTGCGTGGTGCCTGCCGGCGTCGCCCAGGACGAGTGCACGGCATCCGATCCCATCGCACCGGCCGCCGAGGCCGGCTTCAAGCCGGGCGACACGCTGGTCAGCGTGGACGGCACTGCGGTGACCACGTTCGCGCAGGCATCGCAGATCATCCAGGATTCACCCGGCCGCAGCCTGGATGTCGTCGTGCGCCGCAGCGGTGCCGACGTCACCCTGCGCCTGACGCCGGTCGCCGCGCAGCGCGGCGAGGTCGACTCGAACGGCAGGGCAGTCCTCGACGAGTCCGGAGCGCAGGTCACGCACAGCGTCGGCTACGCCGGCATCACCGCGCAGTTCGAGTACGCACGGCAGCCGCTCGGCACCGGGGCCGAGATGACGATGCAGCAGGTCGGGGGAGTGACCGCACTGATCATCAATCTTCCCGCCAAGCTGTGGAACGTCGGCGTCTCGCTGGTGACAGGATCCGAGCGCGATCCCAACGGCCCGCTGAGCGTCGTCGGCGTGGGCAGGATCGCGGGCGAGGTCGCGGCCGCCGATGCACCGGTCCTCAACCGTGTGGCGGTGCTGCTGAACCTGCTGGCGGCGCTGAACGTGGCGCTGTTCGTCTTCAATCTGATCCCGCTGCTGCCGCTCGACGGCGGACACGTCGTCGTGGCGCTGTGGGAGGGGATCAAGCGGATGTGGGCGAAGCTCGCCGGACGACCGCAGCCCGGACCCGTGGATGCGACGAGGCTCGTGCCGATCACGGTGGTGGTCGCGGTGCTGCTGATCGGCATGGGCGCACTGCTGATCATCGCCGACCTCGTCAAGCCGATGAATCTGCTCGGCTGAACTGCACGATCGCCGTCAGACCAGGGCGTGAGCGACCAGGCGATCCAGCGTGGCGATGCCGTCGCGGGAGAGGATCGACTCCAGGTGACCCTGGATGGATGCGAACCGGCTACCGCGCAGCGCGTAGACGTCGCCGCTCACGGCATCCGCAGACACCTCGGCGTCGCCGACCCGCGTCGTGCCGGGCGCGACGCGGGCGGTGAAGGTGTTGTAGAAGCCGATCGATGCGTCGTTCTCGAACACGGGAACGATCTTCTGCACGCCCTGGTGCGGAGAATCCAGCGGCACCAGGTCGATGCCGAGCTCGTCGGCGAGGATCTGGTGGCTCAGGCACACGGCGAGCAGAGGGGCACCGGCAGTGCGACGTCGCGCGACCACCTGCTGCATGCGTGTGATGCGGGGCGACCCGGCATCCCTCGGGTCGCCGGGGCCGGGGCCGGAGACGACGAGATCGGCGGCGTCGATCTCGTCGTCGGTCACCGCATCCCATCCGACGATCTGCACGTCGAGCCCGAGGTGACGCAGCTGATGGGCGAGCATGGTCGTGAAGCGGTCCTCCGCATCCACGACCAGCGCCCGTGTGCCGAAGAAGCGGTCGACGGATGCGGAACCCTGCGGCTGCATCCAGAAGTCCGCCAGGCGCGTGTTGCGCGATTCCAGCAGTTCGGCGATCGCCGGATCATCGGCCAGCCGTGCAGGAGCCGGGGCGTCGTCGTCGCGCGATTCGGCGACGTGGTCGCGCTCGATGGCACCGATGGCGCCGAGCACGCCGGCTGCCTTGCCGTGGGTCTCGCTGACCTCGCCCGTCGGGTCGGAGTGACGCACGAGGGTCGCGCCGACCGGCACACGCAGGCGTCCGCCGTCGAGATAGACCGTGCGGATCAGGATGGGGGCGTCCAGGTCATGCCCGCCTTCGTCGTTCGGGGTGAACAGTGCGGCCACGCCCGAGTAGTAGCCACGGGGTTCGCGTTCGTGACGGGCGATCACGGTGCACGCGTTCTGCATCGGCGAGCCGGTCACGGTGGGGGCGAACATCGTCTCGCGCAGGATGTCGCGCGGGTCGAGCCGGCTGCGCCCGCGCAGCATGTACTCGGTGTGGGTGAGCCGGGACATCTCCTTCAGGTGCGGGCCGGTGATGCGCCCGCCGTCTGAGCACACCTGGCTCATCATCTTCAGCTCTTCGTCGACGACCATGAACAGTTCCTCGGTCTCTTTCGTGGAGGAGAGGAACTCGGTCAGCGACTCGGCGGTGGCACCGCCTGCGGGGTGGCGGAAGGTGCCCGAGATCGGGTTCATCGTGACGATACCCTCGCGGGCGACGACGTGCGCCTCGGGACTCGCGCCCACCGCGATCTGTCCGGGGGTGATCACCGCGAACGTCCAGTAGGCCCCGCGTTCGTGCTCCAGCAGGGCGCGGAACCAAGTCAAGGCGGCGGTGCGGTCATCCGCGTCGAAGGAGGCGCGGTAGTCGCGGCGGATGACGAAGTTCGCGCCCTCGCCCCGGCCGATCTCGTCGGCGATGACGCGCTCCACGACCGCGGCGTAGTCCTCGTCCGAGATGTCGAACCCGCCCTCGGTGAGGGCGATGGGGTCCGAGGGGAGGGATGCCATCAGTTCTGCCGCGTTCAGCCTCTCGTGCTCGGCGACCAGCAGGCAGCGCAGCGGTGTTCCGTCATCCTGCGCCGCGAAGCCGCGCTCGCGCACCTGGTGGTACGGGACCATCGCGAACACTTCACGGGCGCCGTCGACGCCGTCGAGCGGAATGTCCGCCAGCGCCTCGACGTCGAGGACGTCACCGGTGAGGAGTTCGACGCCGCCGTCACGGGCGATCAGGACGAAGGATGCGGAGGGATCGGCAGTGAGCTCGCGGATGCGATCAGGCAGAGCGGTCATCGGTGTCTCCAGGTCGGGGATTCCGGTGCGGAGAAAACAAAGACCGCCCGGAAGGCGGTCGTGATCTCGTGGGTACGCGAATCACCGCCTAGAAGGCGGGCCACCAGATGCGGGTCGCGGACATACCGTGAAAGTACCATAACCGCCCTGAGATGATGAGCCGGATGACGAACGATGCCTCCGGTCAGTCCGGCCGACGGGCCAGCAGGCGGAAGCGCTTCATGGTCATCGCGACCGGGCCTCCGCCGGAGAGATCATGCAGCCGGATCAGCGCGTCGGCATAGCGGTCGACCGAGAAGTCCTCCGGCACGCTCCACGGCACTCGGCTGACGTACTGGATCACTGCGCGCACGTCGGCGAAACGGTAGTGGCCCTCGAACCGGTCTGCGCGCTCGATCACCAGGCCCGCCGATTCCGCTTCGGCGGCGAAGCGCTCCAATGTCACACCGAGATCAACCGGCTGCCAGCCCATCAGGGCGTGCAGCTCGGCAAGTTCTCCGCTGCCGACCTGCTGGGTGAGCAGCACTCCGCCGGGCATCAGCACTCGCGAGACCTCGCGAGGGGAATAGCTCTCCTGGCGGTTGAGCACCAGATCGAATCGAGCGTTGTCGAACGGCATGCGCACCGAGTCCGGGTCGTCATCGGGCGCACCGAAATCGACCACCTGCACGCCGCAGGCTTCGAGCGCCCGGCGCGCCACGGGCACGTTCGGTGCCCAGCCCTCGGTGGCGACGGTGTCGGCCGGCAGCAGCTCCGCGTAGCGCAGCAGGTGCTCACCGCCGCCTGTTCCCATGTCGAGAACGTGTGCGGCCGCCTTCAGCGCGGTGCGGTACTCCGCATCGAGATCCCATGGCACCGTGTCCTCGGCCATCACTTCGCTGAGCGCCGAGAAGTCCCAGCCGGTGCCCTGCGGAATCGATGCCGATCGCCAGCCATCCAGCAGTTCCGTTCGAGTCACATCGCCCCCTCGTGTTCGTACCAGTCTGCTTTTCCCCCTGCCGGCTGTCCAGCAGTGGGTCACAAGCTCGACTGCCCGCGCATCCAGCACTCACCGATCCAGCGGCGGTAGCCTGGAAGGGTGCCAGCAGTGAATCTTGGGATGCCGCGCGTCCCCGAAGTCCTCGCGCCTCGCCGCAAGTCCCGCCAGATCCGGGTCGGCAAGGTGCTCGTCGGTGGCAATGCCCCCGTGAGCGTCCAATCGATGACGACCACGAAGACCACCGACATCAACGGAACGCTGCAGCAGATCGCGGAGTTGACCGCATCCGGCTGCGAGATCGTGCGCGTCGCCGTCCCGTCGCAGGATGATGCGGATGTGCTGCACATCATCGCGGGCAAGAGCCAGATCCCGGTGATCGCCGACATTCACTTCCAGCCGAAGTACGTGTTCCAGGCGATCGACGCCGGCTGCGCGGCCGTGCGCGTCAACCCGGGCAACATCCGCAAGTTCGATGACCAGGTCGGCGCCATCGCGAAGGCGGCTCAGGCCGCCGGCGTCTCGCTGCGCATCGGGGTGAACGCCGGGTCGCTCGACCCGCGGCTGCTGGAGAAGTACGGCAAGGCGACTCCGGAGGCGCTCGTGGAGAGCGCTGTGTGGGAGGCGTCGCTGTTCGAGGAGCACGACTTCCACGACTTCAAGATCTCGGTCAAGCACAACGATCCCGTCGTGATGGTCAAGGCATACCGGCTGCTGGCCGAGCGCGGTGACTGGCCGCTGCACCTCGGCGTCACCGAGGCCGGGCCCGCGTTCCAGGGCACCATCAAGAGCGCCACGGCGTTCGGCATCCTCCTGGGCGAGGGCATCGGCGACACGATCCGCGTCTCACTGTCGGCGCCGCCCGCGGAGGAGGTCAAGGTCGGCCACCAGATCCTGCAGTCGTTGAACCTGCGCGAGCGCAAGCTCGAGATCGTGTCGTGCCCGTCGTGCGGGCGCGCCCAGGTGGACGTCTACTCGTTGGCGGATGCCGTCACCGAGGGCCTGAAGGACATGACCGTGCCGTTGCGCGTGGCCGTCATGGGCTGCGTCGTCAACGGCCCCGGCGAGGCGCGCGAAGCCGACCTCGGCGTGGCGTCCGGCAACGGCAAGGGGCAGATCTTCGTCAAGGGTCAGGTCATCAAGACCGTCCCCGAGGCCGACATCGTGGCGACCCTGATCGAAGAGGCCAACCGCATCGCCGACGAGATGGGTGTGGACGCCCCGCTCGGCACCGCACAGGTCGTCACCGCCTGACTCCCATGCAGTCCACGCGCGTATCGTTCCCTGACGGTTCTCTCACAGGCGAGGGGGAGGTGCTGATCGTCGACCGGGATTCCTCGGTTCTGATCGTCGATGCCACACCCTTCCACCCGGTGGATCACACCTGGCCGGATCAGCCGGGCGATTCCGGGACGATCTCCCTGGGAGGCAGCCGTCTCGAGGTCTCCGAGGCCGTGATGGCGGCCGTGGACGATGAGGGGGCGCTCTTCGTGGGCGGCGACATCCCCGCCAAGCGCGGTGCAGAGGGGTGGACATGGCTGGTCGCGCATCGGATCGCCGGCGACCTGCCCGCCGACGTCGCGGTGGGTGCACATGCCGTGATGGATGTGGATGCGGATCGCCGGTCGGCGCTCAGCCGCGGACACACCGCCTGCCATCTGGCATCCCTGGCGCTGGATGCCGCGGTGGCGGATCTGTGGCGCAAGGAGATCGGCATCGACCCGTTGGGCAGCCCTGATTTCGAGAGCCGCGCCAATCAGTCCAGCCGCATCCATCCGGACGGCAGCGTCGACGAGTATCGGCTCGGCAAGAGCCTGCGCAAGGCCGGGTTCGATTCGGCGGGCTTCGCGGACTCCTTTGCCGAGCGCGAGGCGCGGATCAACGAGGTGCTGGCGGGCTGGGTGTCATCCGGTGGCGAGAGCCGCATCGAGGTCGATGGTCCGAGCATCGTCGACCGTCGAACCTGGCGCTGCGCCCTGCCCGAGGGCGAGGTCGGATTCCTGTGCGGCGGCACGCACGTGCGCTCACTGACCGAGTTCTCCTCGATCACCGTCTCACTGGACCTGAGCGACCCTCAGCTGCTGGTGATGACGACGACCGCGGCGCCCGCCTGAAAGCACGCCGTCGTAGACGGACGTCGGACCCAGCATCCGCTCACCCGGCGAATTCGATCTCGTGCTTGGCGATGTCGACGCGTTCCAGGGTGAGCGTCACGGTCTCGCCCGGCGCAGTGCCGACGGGCACGGGAGCGGATGCCGTCACGGCCGGCTCGGCGATCTGCACGGCTGCGCGGTCCTCGCCGCGCAGTTCGATCACCGTCGCGTCGATGCTCGTGCCGACCAGCGGATGCAGCAGGGCGGCCTCCACGGTGTTCAGCGTGTCGGCGTTGAGCTGAGAGGCGCGCTGACCGGACTGCTGCATCAGCCCCGGCAGCTCGTCGAGCGATTCCCGCGCCCGCTCGGGTGCCGGCTCGCCCTGCGACACCGCCAGGCAG
>JBARWR010000178.1:0-7731 GCA_049646915.1 Microbacterium sp. | reverse complement strand
GGCGACCGTGAGGGTCCAGCGACTGTCGGCCAGGTCATCGACCAGCAGCACGGGCCCCTCCGGGATCTCCAGCCCTTCGGCGGTGAACCGATCCCACAGGCCCGCCAGTCGGAAGGCGCTGTTGCCGCCCGGACCTCCACTGGGACCTCCGTTCGCGAACCCGAGCGCGCCGACATAGGGCAGCTTCCCGATCTCGGCGATGCCGCGTGCCAGCGTGTCGACCAGTTGCGGCCGCGAGCGCGAGGGCATCCCGACCACGGCGACCGGACGCTCGTCCCAGCCCCACCCGGCGAGCACACGCACGCAGGCACCCAGCACCTGCGATGACACAGGAGCATCCGGCGCACCGGCAGCGAAGATCTCGCGCAGCGTTCCGCCCCAGCCCAGATCGGTCAGCCGGGCCAGCGCCCGCCCTTCGGCGGGCTGCTCCTCCGCGCCGATCCGGCCCTTGACGGGAGCACCGAGCCGATCGGCACCCGTCGGCCACTGTTTGCGCGGTTCGATCGGCACCCCCACGCGGTCGAGCGATTCGGCAGCCGTGGTCGCTGCCGTCGCGGCGATCTCCTGAGGGAACCAGACACCGGCGCAGTTGTCGCACCGGCCGCAGGGGGCGGCCGTGTCGTCGTCCAGCGAGCGCTGCAGGAACTCCATCCGGCATCCGTCGGTCTGCTGATATTCGAGCATGTGCTGCTGCTCGGCGCGGCGCTCGGCCGCGATGCGCTCGTACCGCTCGGCATCGTAGATCCAGGGCTGACCGGTCGCGACCCAGCCGCCCTGCACGCGCCGGACCGCCCCGTCGACGTCGAGCACCTTCAGCAGCAGCTCGAGCGGGGTGCGGCGGATGTCGACCATCGCCTCCAGCGCGGGCGTGGAGATCGGGGCGTCGCCGAGCGCCGCGATCACGCGCTCGGCCCTCTCCTGATCAGGCATCGACGCGGTCGCGAAGTAGTGCCAGATGTCGCGGTCCTCGACGCCGGGCAGCAGCAGCACGTCCGCACTGTCGCTGGCACGCCCGGCACGACCGACCTGCTGGTAATACGCCACGGGCGAGGAGGGTGCGCCCAGGTGCAGCACGAATCCGAGATCCGGCTTGTCGAAGCCCATCCCCAGGGCACTCGTGGCGACGAGCGCCTTCACCTCGTTGCGCTTGAGCATCCGCTCGGATTCCTCGCGCTCCTCGGCATCCGTCTGCCCGGTGTAGGCACGCACCTCATGCCCGTGCTCGCGCAGCATCCGCGCGGTGTCGACCGCAGCGGCAACCGTGAGCGTGTAGATGATGCCTGAGCCAGGCAGCTCATCGAGATGACTGAGCAACCAGGCGAGCCGGCTCGCAGAGTTCGGCAGCTGCAGCACGCCGAGGCGCAGCGACGCGCGTGCGAGCGGTCCGCGAATCGTCAGCACCTCCCCTCCCCCCGACCCCAGCTGCTCGGCGACGTCGGCGACCACGCGACTGTTCGCGGTGGCGGTGGTGGCGAGCACCGGGACGCCATCCGGCATCCCGGCGATCAGCTCGCGCAGCCGCCGGTAGTCGGGGCGGAAGTCATGCCCCCAGTCGCTGATGCAGTGCGCCTCGTCGACAACCAGCATCCCGATGCGCTTCACCAACGCAGGCAACCGCTGCTCACGGAACGCGGGGTTGTTCAGCCGCTCCGGCGACACCAGCAGCACGTCGACCTCGTCGCGGTCCAGCTGCGCGAGCACGTCCTCCCACTCGTGCACGTTGGTGGAGTTGATCGCCACCGCACGCACTCCCGCGCGCTCGGCGGCCGCGATCTGGTCGCGCATGAGTGCCAGCAGCGGCGAGACGAGCACGGTGGGACCGGCGCCCTGACGGCGCAGCAGCAGTGTTGCGACGAAGTACACCGCAGACTTGCCCCAGCCGGTGCGCTGCACGACCAGCGCCCGACGGCGACCCTCGACCAGCGCCTCGATCGCCTCGTACTGTCCATCGTGGAAGCCGGCATCCGCACGCCCGACGAGATCGCGCAGGGCGACGAGGGCGGCCTCGTGCGTGGTCGATGAGGAGGTCATGCTCCCACTCTGCCCGATGCCACTGACAGCGCCTCGCCACCCCACCGGGGCATAGCGTGGACACATGATCACCCGCGAACTCGCACGAGAGCTGAGGGATGCCGGACTCGTCTGGCATCCGGCCGCCGCAGACCGCTTCCAGCTCGACCTGACGGACGAGGTCGAACTCGAAGTCGAGGCGGACGTCTTCGTGGTGAGCGATCTGACCATCGAGGCGCGGAGCACGCCCACCGGAACGCTTCTCGCCTTCAACGGCACGACCGAATGGGCGCTCGATTCCGTCACCCTCGGCGATGCACTCTGGCTTCCCCACGAGGAGCAGCTGCGCACACTGCTGGGAGGCACCTTCCGGATGCTGCGGCGAGAACACGACGGCTTCGTCGTGGAGATCGAGGTCCTCGGCGAGGAGCTCGCCTTCGAGCATCCGGATCCCTCCGAGGCATACGGAAGGGCTCTGCTGGCCCTGCTGCGCCGCGCTCAGTGAGACCTGGGCCTGCGGGCCCGGTGCATTCTGACACGATCTGTGCGACAATTACAGAACGATCGGTTAGTAAAGATGCCCCGGACGTGAGGAGTCGCAGATGACCGCCCCCGCAGACCTGACTCTCGTCGATGACGATGCCGATGCCCTGGCGCGCTTCGACGACCTCGTCGCCCACGAACAGCGCATCGAACCGCGCGACTGGATGCCCGAGGCGTACCGCAAGACCCTGATCCGTCAGATCTCGCAGCACGCGCACTCCGAGATCATCGGCATGCAGCCGGAGGGCAACTGGATCACTCGCGCGCCGAGCCTGAAGCGCAAGGCCATCCTGATGGCCAAGGTGCAGGATGAGGCGGGCCACGGCCTCTATCTCTACTCGGCCGCGCAGACCCTGGGCGCCACCCGCGACACGATGATGGATCAGCTCATCAGCGGCAAGGCCAAATACTCCTCGATCTTCAACTACCCCACCCCCACCTGGGCCGACATGGGCGCGATCGGCTGGCTGGTCGACGGCGCTGCGATCGTCAACCAGGTGCCGCTGTGCCGCGCGTCTTACGGCCCGTACGGCCGGGCGATGGTGCGGGTCTGCAAGGAGGAGTCCTTCCACCAGCGCCAGGGGTTCGAGATTCTGCTGACCCTGATGCAGGGCACCGAGGAGCAGCGCGAGATGGCGCAGGATGCCGTGAACCGCTGGTACTGGCCGAGCCTGGCGATGTTCGGTCCGCCGGATGACCAGTCCCCCAACTCCGCTCAGTCGATGAAGTGGAAGATCAAGCGCTTCTCGAACGACGACCTGCGTCAGCGCTTCGTCGGGATGCTGGTGCCTCAGGCCGAGATCCTCGGCATCACCCTGCCCGACCCCGATCTGAAGTGGAACGAGGAGACCGGCGCCTACGACATGGGCGAGATCGACTGGGACGAGTTCTTCGAGGTACTGCGCGGCAACGGCCCGTGCAACGCCGAGCGCCTCGAGCGGCGCCGCACCGCCCACGAAGAGGGCGCCTGGGTGCGCGAGGCCGCAGCCGAGTACGCCCGGAAGCAGGCCGCGCGCACGGAAGGGCAGGTGGCGTGATGGCGACTCCGGGAGCATCGACCAGCCCCGAGACTCAGGGCCCCGAGACCTGGCCCCTGTGGGAGGTCTTCGTCCGCGCGAACCGCGGCCTGAACCACGTGCATGTCGGCTCGTTGCACGCCCCGGACGCGAGCATGGCCGTGCGCAACGCCCGCGACCTGTACACGCGTCGCGGCGAGGGCGTGTCGATCTGGGTCGCGCCGGCGGATGCCATCACCACCAGCGATCCGGATGACAAGGGCGCGTTCTTCGAGAGCCCCGCGGGTAAGAACTACCGTCATGCTGTGTACTACACGGCATCCGAGGGGGTGCCGCACCTGTGAGCACCGCACACAGCGACGTCCATATCTCCGTCGACGAACTGCAGCTGGCATCCGAGCTCTCCGGCGGCGAGGCCCGCGCGAGCTCGCCCGACATCGCCGAATACGCGCTGTGGCTGGCCGACGATGCGCTGATCCTGTCCCAGCAGCTGGGTGCCTGGATCTCGCGTGCACCCGCGCTGGAGGAGGACGTGGCGCTCGGCAACATCGCGCTCGACCTGCTCGGCCACGCTCGCTCACTGCTGCGCTATGCCGGCTCGTGGGATGGCCGCAGCGAGGACGATCTGGCGTATTTCCGCGACGAGCCCGAGTTCCGCAGCGCCTGGATCATGGAGCAGCCCAACGGCGACTTCGCGCAGACCATCGCGCGCCAGCTCATCGCATCCGCCTACATGTTCGAGCTGTACTCGGCGCTGCGCGCCTCGACCGATGAGACCCTCGCTGCCATCGCGGAGAAATCGCTCAAGGAGGTCGACTACCACCGCGACCACGCCGTGCAGTGGATGCTGCGTCTGGCGGGCGGGACCGCTCTGTCGCGCGAGAAGATCGTCCGCGCCCTGCACGATGTGTGGCCGTACGCCGACGAGCTGTTCCGCGACGACCCGCTCATCGACCGCCTGGGTGACGCGGCTGCACGCCCCTCGACCCTGCGCGCGGGCTTCGACGCCGTCATCGACACGGTGTTCGCCGAGGCCGAGCTGGAGATCCCGGCAGCGGCGCCCTCCCGCGCCGGCGGACGCCACGGTTCCCACGCGACGCCGATGGGTCACCTGCTCGCCGAGATGCAGGTGCTCGCCCGACGGCATCCGGGAGCGACCTGGTGAGCATCATGACCATCGACACAGCGTCCCGCGCCCGCGAAATCGCCGCGCGCGTGGCCGACCCCGAGATCCCCGTTCTCACCATCGAGGATCTCGGTGTGCTGCGCGATGTCCGAGCGGATGCCGACGGGCGCGTCACCGTGGAGATCACGCCGACCTACAGCGGCTGCCCCGCCATGGATGCGATCCGCGACGACATCATCCTCGCCCTCACCGTCGAGGGTTTCGACGAGGTCGACGTGCGACTCGTGCTCTCCCCCGCCTGGAGCACCGACTGGATGAGCGAGGACGGCAAGCGCAAGCTGGCCGAGTACGGCATCGCGCCGCCGTCCGGCCGCGCCGCACACGGCCAGGGCCCGATCCGGCTCGCGCTGAGCGTGCGGTGCCCGCAGTGCGGATCACTGGACACCCGCGAGGTCTCCCGCTTCGGCTCCACCTCCTGCAAAGCGCTCTACGAATGCCACGCATGCCTGGAGCCCTTCGACCATTTCAAGGTGATCTGATGTCGCTGTTCCGGATGCCGGATGTCAATACCGCGCCCGCAGCGACCCGTCGTGGCGCGGCCGACCGACACCGCGCACGTTTCCACACGCTCACGGTGTCGGAGGTGCGACACCTCACGGATGACGCAGTCGAGGTCACCTTCGCCGTTCCCTCCGATCTCGCCGACGAGTACGACTACCTTCCCGGGCAGTA
The DNA here is from genome assembly GCA_049646915.1 of Microbacterium sp. Lineage (GTDB taxonomy): Bacteria > Actinomycetota > Actinomycetes > Actinomycetales > Microbacteriaceae > Microbacterium. The sequence continues at coordinate 2,304 of JBARWR010000178.1, read as the reverse complement.
CGTGGCGCTGCGGGTGCACCTCGACGGCGCCGAGCTGCGCCGCTCATACTCGCTGTGCCGGCCGCCCGCGCGGACACCCGACGGCGGGGCGAGCCTCAGCGTCGCAGTCAAGCGCGACGAAGGCGGCCAGTTCTCCACGTGGGCGCAGACACAGCTGACCGCAGGATTCGAGATCGAGGTGATGAGCCCACAGGGCACCTTCACTTCAGGGCTCACGGAGCTGGCGGGCACGCACGTCGTCGGCATCGCCGCAGGCTCCGGCATCACACCGATGATGGCGCTCGCGCGCGACCTGCTGACGGCATCCGATTCCACCCGGTTCACGCTGCTGTACACCAACCGGTCCACCAGCGACGTCATGTTCCTGGAGGATCTCGCCGACCTCAAGGACCGCTACCCGACCCGCCTCGTGCTGCACCACGTGCTGTCCCGCGAGCAGCGCACCGCGCCGGTGCTCTCGGGCCGCATCGACGAGGAGCGACTGCGCACGATCCTGGACTCGCTGATCCTGCCGGCCACGGTCGACGAGTGGTTCCTGTGCGGGCCGTTCGCCCTGGTGGATCTGTGCCGCGAGGTGCTCGCCGACATCGGCGTGCCGCGCGACAGCATCCGCTTCGAGCTGTTCACCACCGGCGATGCCCCCGCCGAGCGCGGCCCGCGCCGGGTGGAGGTGCGTCAGGGTCAGAAGGCGTACCGGATCGAGATCAATCTCGACGGGGTCTCCTCGACCGTCGAGAGTCCGGTCGACGCGCACGAGTCGGTGCTCAACGCAGCACTGCGGGTGCGTCCGGATGCGCCGTTCGCCTGCTCGGGCGGTGTGTGCGGCACCTGCCGCGCGCGCGTGCTGGAGGGCAGCGTGACCATGACCGAGAACTATGCGCTCGAACCCGACGAGCTCGAGCGCGGCTACGTCCTGACCTGCCAATCCCACCCCACCAGCGACCGCATCGTCGTCGACTACGACGTCTGACCCTCAGCCAGGAGCCGCCATGATCGACCTGACCATCGCAGACGACGTCGCGCACGTCACCCTGAACGCACCGGCCAAGCTGAACTCCCTCGACGAGCAGCCGCTGCACGAACTGCATGCCGCCTACGACGAGGCCGAGCATGCCGGAGTGCGCGCCCTGGTGCTGCGCGGCGAGGGCCGTGCGTTCTGCGCCGGCCGCGACATCTCCGGTGTCGACCCGCGCGACGACGACGTGATCGGATATCTGGGCGGTCTGGTGACCCCGCTGCTGCGGCGCATGTCGGCGTTCCCCGCGCCGACGTTCGCGGTCGCACACGGCGCCTGCCTCGGCGTCGGGCTGGGGCTGCTGATCGCCACGGATGTCGTCTACGTCGCGGAGTCGGCGAAGATCGGCTCCCCGTTTGCTGCGCTCGGCGCGACGCTCGATTCCGGCGGACACGCCCTGTTCCTAGATCGTCTCGGCGCGCACCGCACGCTCGACCTCATCTACACGGGACGGCTGATGTCGGGCACCGAGGCCGTGGCATCCGGCCTGTTCTCCCGCGTCTTCCCCGACGACGAGGTGGTGCAGGCGACGACGGGTGCTGCCGCCACGGCGTCCCGGGGCGCCACCGCGGCGTTCCTGGCCAGCAAGCAGCTCATCGCCCGCATCCGGGACGAGCGTCTGGCTTTGTGGGAATCGGTCGAGATCGAGAACGCTGCACAGGCAGCGCTGTGCGACACGGACGACTACCGCGAGGGCTTCGCCGCGTTCCAGGAGAAGCGCAAGCCCGAGTTCCACGGCCACTGACAAGCCCGTCTATGGGGCGAGAATGCACCTGTCATGGACCGGGAAGTGAGCGTTTGCGCCCCACAGACGGGTTCTGACGCGGACGGATTCTGGCGCGCAAGCCCACCACGATGTCGGCGGCCGGTGCGAGAATGCCGGGATGATGCTCTCGGAGCTGGTGTCCACGACAGATGAGGTCACGGCGACGGCATCGCGCCTGGCGAAGATCGACGCGCTCGCGAGCCTGCTGGAGCGCGCCGAGCCCGACGAGATCCTGCCGCTCACCGGCCTGCTGCTCGCGTCTCCCCGTCAGGGGCGCCTCGGCGTGGGTTGGCGCACCCTGACCGGGCTGGAAGTCGAGCACGTACCCGAAGCTCAGCTGACGATCGCCGACGTCGATCGCACTCTGGACTCCCTCGCCGCGGCATCCGGAACAGGCTCCGCCGCGGCGCGCCAAGAGCTGCTCTCCGACCTGGCCGCTCGCGCAACCGCGGCGGAGTGGGACCTGCTGACACGAGCGATGCTGGGCGAACTGCGCACAGGGGCGCTCTCCGGCGTGCTGGTC
>JBARWR010000177.1:0-2431 GCA_049646915.1 Microbacterium sp. | reverse complement strand
GGATACCGGAGTGGAACGCCTCCATCGCCGCCGGCAGCAGATTGCCGGCCGCCGTGCCGGAGGTGCAGACCACGGGCACCGGCAGACCCGACTCACGGGCGATCCCGAGCGCGGTGAACCCGGCGATCCGCTCGTCGATGCGCACGTGCACGCGCAGAGCGCCGCTGCGTGAAAGCTCCATAGCGGCGAGTGCGATCGCCTGCGAGCGCGATCCCGGCGAGAGCACGAGGTCGCGCACGCCGTTCTCCATCAGCTCGGTGAGGAGCACGGCCGCCGCGTCACTCGCCGGCGACGTCGTCACGAGCGCGGATCCGCGCCGTCGGACTCGTCGTCGAGCCGGGCGAGCTCCGCTTCCAGCTCACGAATGCGGGCATCCTGCTCGGCGTTGCCCATGCGTCGCAGAATCTGCGGGTCATCGTCCGGAGGAACCACGTACCCGGTGTCGACCTCGCCTCGGCGCAGGCGGCCGAGGGTGAACCAGAGGATGCCGCCGATGACGGGAAGCAGCACGACGATGAGCACCCAGACGGCCTTCGAGACACCCCGGTGCCGCGTCGTCGGCTGCGCAGCGCAGTCGACGATGCTGTACACCCAGAACACGACGGCGAGGAATCCGCCGACGATCAGAACACGTGCCATGATTCCAGTGTAGGTCCGCCCCCCGGTGAGCGGCCTGGGTACGGCATCCGACATCCACTTACCGATGCCGTCGGAACCGCACAGCCGGCGCCTAATCACCCCTCCTAGACTGAGGCCGTGAAGAAGTTGCCACCCCTCCTCGTCTACACCGTGCTGCGGTTGCTGGCGTTCCTCGTGCCCCTGGCGATCATGTGGCTCTTCTTCCCGATCTTCCGCGAGTTCTGGTGGCTCGCCGCGCTGTTCGCCGCACTGATCGGCATGAGCATCTCCCTGCTCTTCCTGCGCACCCCGCTCTCGCAGACGTCGCGCGACCTCTACGAGCGGCGTCAGCGCAGCGCGTCGGATGAGTCCGTCGAGGATGACGCCGTCGAAGACTCCACGAACGAGTGACCGCAGCCGGTTGCGCCGGCTGACGGCAGCCGGCGCGGATCAGCGCCAGAAGCTGCCATGCGCGTCTGCTCAGGCGTAGTCGGGGTTGGTGGATCTGCCGTCCAGCCACAGCGTGTCAGAGGCGTCGCCGTGCGCGCCGCCCTTTCCGACATGCTTCGTGCTGATCTGCGGGCCCTTCGTGATCACGTGCACGAGCGCCATCCCGTAGCCTCGGGACAGATCGTGATCGGCCTTCAGCCACTCCAGGATCGGCGTGGCCTTCGTGTCAGGGCCGAACCCGCGCTCGCTCGCCAGCTCGATGAACTGGCGCGGAGTGAGACCGGTCTTGGCCTCGATGTTGTCGAGATATGCCTGGAAAGACATGGTTCGATTCCCTTCAATCGAGGTCGGTCTGGATCATGACGGGCGAGGCGTGGATGCAGATCAGACGCATCGTACCGGTGCCGGTGTTCGTGTATCGGTGCGGCGCGAACGCGGGCCCGGTGACGGTGTCGCCGGCTGTGGCGCTGATCCGCTCGTCGCCCACTTCGAAGGTGGCCTCGCCTTCCAGCAGCACCCAGGTCTCGGGATACGGATGCCAGTGCAGCCCCGAACCCTGCCCGGGCTGGTTGTCGATGTAGAAGTACGACACCGCTGCCCCGTGGTCCCGCCCTTCGAACCGTCTGCTCGCCCCCGTCCCGATCGGGATCTCGACCGCCCTCACCCGGGTCGGCTCCGCCAGTGTCTCCATCGTCGTTCCTCATTCCTGCTCGATGTGTGCTCTCACCCTTCCGTGCGGAATGGCGAACCCCTAGAGTTTCGATGTGCATCGAAACTCCGACGGAATGCGAGCCCCGATCGAAGGCCTGGATCATCCCGACCACCGCGTCGACTTCCGCTTGAGCCCCGGCGACATCCAGGCCGTGCGCTTCGGAATCTCACCGGGCCACGAGCTCACGCACGCCGTGCGCATCCTGCTGCGACCCGAGCAGCATCCTCTGCAGTGGGGTTGGCTGCGGCAGGTGCGCGACCGCGTCCCACGCGAGCCGCTGGCCCTGCTCGCACAGGTCATCGGAGCCGACGGCTACATGCCGGACTTCCTGACCGCGGACGCACGCTGGGACATGACGCCGGCCGACGAGCTCGCCGCGCTCGTCGCCGCGCCGATTCCAGGCATCCTGGTCGATCTGAACAAGCGCATCGCGCGCTCCAGCGGCACTCTGCGAGCCGAACTGCAGCAGATGCGCGAGGATCCCACACGGACGCGCACGCTGGTCGCGCACGCGTGGGAACAGGTATGGGATGCCGTGCTTGCGCCAGTATGGACGCAGCTGGAGCGGATGCTGCGCGCAGACATCGCTGTGCGCGCCCGCGCGATCACCACTGACGGGCTCGCCGGGATGGCCGGCGGCCTGCACCGCAC
>JBARWR010000176.1:0-3239 GCA_049646915.1 Microbacterium sp. | reverse complement strand
ATCCCGCCCTGCAGCGACCGACCGATCTCGTCAATCGCCGGTTCACCGCCGAGAGCCCCCGCCGGCTCTGGGTCCGCAACGTGACCTACGTCGCGACCTGGTCCGGCTTCGCTTACGTCGCGTTCGTCACCGACATCTACTCCAGGCGCATCGTGGGCTGGACCGTCGCGGCCACGCTTCGGGCGGAGATTCTGCCGATGCAGGCGCTGTACATGGCGGCGTGGCACGCCGGCGACGATCTGACGGGGCTGACGCATCATTCGGACCACGGCTCGAACTACATGACGATGGTCTACACCGACCGCATCGTCGAATTCGGCGCCGTCCCCTCCACGGGGACAGTCGGCGACAGCTTCGATAATGCGATGGCCGAGGCGGTCAACAACCTCTTCAAGCCCGAGCTGATCCGGCAACGCGGTCCCTGACGGACCGTTGAGCAGGTCGAGCTGGCGACGCTCGAGTGGGTGTGGTGGTGGAACAACCAGCGCCTGTACGGCGAGCTCGACATGCACACCCCCATCGAGGTCGAGGACGCGTACTACGCTGACCAAGAATCAGCCCAACCGGCACCTGCCGGACACGGCTCCCGATAGGAACGAAACTCAGGCCGATTCATAGTGCTTCGGCGACACGCTAACTGTCATCGCTGCCACTCCGCCCCGGCCTCTGATCGGTATTGCGCTGTATTCTCGCTATTCACGGCACCCATCTCTCGAAGTTACGTGGGATGGACTGCATCAGTGAGACTTCAGCATTCTTGTCCCTCGGCTGCCGTCTCGTTGCCTTCCGCCTCCGGCAACGAGCCAGCGCGGCCCGTTCGCAGCGCACGCCGCCGCTTGTCACGCTGAGCAAGCATTTCTATCAGGACCAGGATGAGGATGCCGAGCCCGAAGATCAGCAGTCGGCCAGACCATTGCTGGGTGAAGATGTAGATCTGTGCGTTGGCTCCGTGGAGCGCGCCGACAGGGACACCGATCACCTGGTCCAGGCTGACAGGCGACACATCGACTTCTGGGTTGCCGTCACCCTTCAGAACTGCCTGGCCGTCGTCCAGCACTTGTTCGACGCGGTGAATATATCGGTTCTCTTCGGGATTCGACGGGGAGAACGCCACGGCGACGATTTCCCCTTCTTGCCAGAAGCCGGGGCCGAGGTCAGTGGCCTTTTGGACGAACACAACGTCGCCGCGCTCGTAGGTCGGCTTCATGGATGTCCCGGTGACGACCATGCTGGATCCGCCGGTTGTCAGTTGCCAGACAAAAGGCACCGAGACAGCGATCAAGATTGCGTACACCAGGGCACGTACGCTGACAAAAAGAGCCTTACGCATCATCGTTCTCCTTATAGTTGCGGGTTCCGTGCGATTGAGGCACGGTACGGAGGCGGTGCGCTGAAGGCGCTGCCTGCTTTCGCGTCCTCGTGCGAGGCCACGGTCGCTTCCGATACTTCAACGATGCCGAAAGTCCGCTCCGATGGAATCGGCCCTCAGGCCGACCTGCGGCGTGGCGCTGAGGTACGAGGAGAACTGTCATCGCTGTGGTGAGTGAGAGATCAGAGCACGCAAGACCGTACGGCGCCCCTATCCCTTTGTTACGTAGTCAAACGCGAGATCGAAGGTTGCCGAGTACGGCAGGGGAGTGCTCAGCCCCCGCCGCTTGACCCGAATGTCCACAACAACGGACTCACCCGGATTGAGATCAAACGGGAACGACATTCCAGGGTCCGTCGCACCGTCCTGTAGGTCCTGCCGGAAGAAGGAGAAGTCGCTTCCGTTGAGATATCCCTTCATCTCAACGATTGTGCCGTCCCTGGACGGCACCGCGACGCCGGTGACCGGTGAGAGCTTCACAGTCGCCACCGCCTTCCCCTTGTTCGTGACCGTGTACGCACCCGACGTCTCATTTGTCTGCACGGTCGACCACTCGATAGTCATCGGATCGCCGATGACGAAGACCTCCGCCTGGGCTTGGGTGACGGTGATCGTGTTGTTCGCGATTGTGGATTCCGCAGTGACGGTTGCGCCAATGGCCCCGCCACTGGCCACGAAGGCTGACAGCCCTAGCACGGCCAAGTAGCGACTCTTGTGACGAGGGCGCGGGGAGGAATAAGGCTGCAAGATCGTCCTTAGGAGTTGAAAGATTGTTGGAAGAGGTGACTATCCGGTCGTCTGCCCGGGCCAGATCGCTTGCGGTCCTCACGGTCGAGGTGGGTCTAGTTCTCGGGGTGGTGACGTCTGCGGGCGGTGAGAAGCAGCAGCCCGGCGGCACCAATTCCGGCGCTCAGGGCTAGGGCGGCTGTGGGGTCGGTTCCCGTGAGGGCAAGGACCCCGTTCGGGTTCGGGGGCTCGGGCTGGGTGGGGACCCAATCGATAGCGAAGTCCGCCCTGTACGCTCCCGCGGTCGGGTGCGGCCCGCCGGGGGCGAGGAAGCTATGAATGCGGAGCTCGACGGACGAGTCTCGTGGAAGAACGACCTGCGCCTCCGAGGCAGAGCTCGTGTCCCAAGAGGCCTCATGCAGTACACCTGTGGTGCTTGAGAAGACGGTTCGTAGCCGCCTGGCCGTTTCCTGATCCGCTGTCATGTTTGTCGGTTCAAGGCGAATCTTCGCCACCACGTCAACGTTGCACGTGTTAGTGATGACCGCTGTCTTCGTGTCGGCCTCCACGCCTGTGGAGATTGTGAGGTTCAATGGTGCGCCTACGAATGTGATGCAGTCGTCCAGCGGCGATACTGCAGACGAGGGGGCTAGAGGTGCCACCAGTGCCGCAGCAAGAACCGCGGATGTAAGAAGAGGCATTCGATACTCGATGTGTCAGGGCCGGCAGCACGCGCATATCTCGCAGGTCGCCGGCAAAAGGAACGAGGATTGCCGGGAGGAGGGAGACGCTCGGTTCTCCCTCCTTCCGGCTGATCACAACTACTTCTTGGTGACGAAGTCGAACTTCAGGTCGTACGTTGCCGAGTACGGCACCGGGGCGCCCGGCCCCTGCTTCCCGAAGATCATCTTCACCGTTGCGCTCGCACCGGGAGCGAGCTCGAACGTCTCCGACCTGGGCGTTGTAGTGGCGCCCATACGTACGTCCTGATCAAAGAAGGGGTTCCCGGCGCCATCCTTGTAGCCCCGCAGGTAGACCTGCGCGCCGTGAGCGTCTACCGCCACACCGTCAATCGTGAGAAGCTTCACGGTTGCTGTAGCAGCGCCGGTATTCTTCACCGTGTAGGTTGCCTCAACTCTGTCTC
>JBARWR010000175.1:0-3087 GCA_049646915.1 Microbacterium sp. | reverse complement strand
GCATTCGCATCCGGGACCTCTTCTCTGTGCGGCTTACTTGATCCGCGAGTTGTTGTTGTCCGCGCCGTAGTGGTAGACACCGATGGCTGCTCCAGCCGGGTCGTTGTTCTCGTCGAACGTGACCTCGCCGGACAGACCGTCGTAGTCGATCGTTCCGCCGCCGTTGATGATCTCAGCGCACTCGGCGAACGTGGTGCACTTCTCGCCGTCGCCTTCACCGCCCGAGACCTCACGCATCTTGCTGGCAATGTCAGCACCCGAGGTCGATCCCGACGCGAGCGTCGCGAGCGAGATGAGGATGACGGCGTCGTAGGCCTCAGCCGAGTAGGTGACGTCGTTGATCGGGTCGTTGCCCGCGGCGGTCCAGACCTCGTTCAGCTGCGTCAGGAAGTCCTCCGGCAGCTCAGCGCCCGCGCGCGTGCCCTTGGAGCCTTCGAGGTTGACACCGAGGTTGTCCTTGGCGTAGTTCGAGAGGTTGCCGTCGACCATGTACAGCTTGCCGGTATCGATGCCGGCGTTGCCGAGCAGCGGTGCGATCGTCTTGAACTGGTCGTAGGAGACCACGGCGACAGCATCCGGCTTCGATGCGGCGATCGTCGACACCTGTGCGTCGTACTGACCGTCACCGACGTTGTACGACGCCTCCGCGACGACCTTTCCACCGTTCGCCTCGAACGTGGACTTGATCGCCTCGAACAGGCCCGTGCCGTAACCGTCGTTCTGGTACAGGATTCCGAGCGTCTTCGCGCCGTCCTCGGCGACCTCGTTGCCGAGGACCTCGCCCTGCAGGCTGTCACTGGGTGCGGTACGGAAGTACAGCGGGTCGAGCCCGGTGAAGTCAGCCGAGGTGTTCGACGGCGAGACGGTGACCATACCGGCACCGACGTTGCCGTCGAGAATGAGCTTGGTGACGCTGGACGATGCGGCGCCCACGAGAGCGGTCACACCGCCGCTGCGCAGCTTCTCGATCGACGTCTCGTACGCCTTGGTGTCGGTGTCGCCCTCATCCTCCTGGCTGAGCTCGATGGTGACGCCCGCCTTCGCCTCGTTCACCTGCGATACTGCCAGCTGAACACCCGCCTCCATCGGAGCGCCGAGGAACGCGAGGCTGCCGGTCTTGGGCAGCAGCGATCCGAGCTTGAGGGTGACATCGACCGCCGCCGGCTTGTCGCCGCCCGGCTTGTCGGACGGCTGGTCGGCCGGTGTGCTGCTGCAGCCGGCGATGACCAGTGCGGTCGCGCTGACCAGCGCGATCCCTGCGAAGATTCTCGCGGGTCGCGAGCCCTTCATAGCGTTCATGTTGCTCCCTTGCGTAACTGAACGTGGATTCCCACTTTCGGGTATCTCTTAGCCTATGGGCTGGGACGCACGCTCAGATGCAGGGCGGGTATCGGTCCCTTAACGATCCGGCGGTCGCCAGCCTGTTCAGGCCCCTGACCCCGATCGGCTCAGACCAGTGCGGGCGGTGCGGCGCGCCTGCCACGGCCCTTGTGCAGCACGAGGTCGCCGACGAACACCGCGATCGCGATCCACACGAGGATGAAGCCGATCCAGCGCTCCGCGGGCATCGCCTCGCCGAGGATGGCCCAGCCGAGCAGGAACTGCATGATCGGGGTGATGAACTGGATCATCCCGACCAGGCTCAGATCCACCCGGCGGGTGCCCGAGGCGAACAGCAGCAGCGGCACGGCGGTGGCGATGCCCGCGCAGCAGAGCAGCACGGTGTGCAGCGGGCTGACGGTTCCCATCGTGATGCCGCCGTTCCCGGCGACGACGACGAGGATCACGACGGCGATCGGGATCATCCAGAACGATTCCAGCGTGAGACCGCTGACGGCATCCACCGCCGGGCCGATCTTCTTCTTGACCAGTCCGTACAGTCCGAACGAGGCGGTCAGCGACAGCGCGATCCACGGGAATGAGCCGTAGGCCACGATGATCACGCCGACGGCGACGGCAGCGATGCCGATCGCCACCCACTGCGCGATACGGATTCGCTCGTGCAGCACCAGCACGCCGAGCAGCACCGTGAAGATCGGGTTGATGAAGTAGCCCAGGCTCGTCTCGATGATCTGCTCGTTCATCGTGGCGATCACGAAGACCTGCCAGTTGGCGTAGATCAGGATGCTGGCCAGCGCGGTGAGCGCGAGCAGCTTGGGCTGGCGCCAGATGGTGATCAGGCGGTGCCAGCCGCGGGCGACGACCAGCAGCAGCACGCAGAACACCAGGGTGAGCAGCTGGCGCCAGGCGACGACTTCGAACGGGCCGGTGGGCGCGAGCACGACGAAGTACAGCGGGAAGACGCCCCACAGCAGATACGCGGCGATCGTGTACAGGGTGCCGGCGGACTTCGTGCTCACCGGCCAAGCCTAGTGGCGGCCATCGACGCCCGGGCGACGACGAAGGGTCCGGATGCTCAGCATCCGGACCCTTCACGGCGACCGATGGTCGCGAGCTTGTCGACGCGCGTCAGCGGACGACGACCGCCAGCACGTCGCGGGCCGAGAGCACCAGGTACTCGTCGGCGCCGAACTTCACCTCGGTGCCGCCGTACTTGCTGTAGAGCACGCGGTCACCCACGGCGACGTCGATCGGAACGCGGTTGCCGTTGTCGTCGATGCGGCCGGGGCCCACGGCCACGACCTCGCCCTCCTGGGGCTTCTCCTTCGCAGTGTCGGGGATGACCAGACCGCTTGCGGTGGTCTGCTCGGCCTCGACCTGCTGGATGACGATCCGGTCCTCGAGCGGCTTGATGGAAACCGACACGGTGTACCTCTTCTTTCTTGACTGAGAATCAGAAGACTGGTTAGCACTCTCATGCCGAGGGTGCTAACTCCAGTCTAGGACGATGATTGGCACTCATGCAATGCGAGTGCCAACTCGGGTGCCCCACCCCGCGTGTTCGAATCGCTCAAGTTGCTGCATTTTGACCGCGGATGCAGCAACTTGAGCGATTCGAACGCAGATCCGTAGGCTGGGGGCGTGGAGATATCCGAGCTGGCCGCGCTGCTCACCCGCGACGGGCTCGCCCTGCTCGACGAGGTCGGGCCGATCGCGTCGACCGCGGAGGTCGCGCAGACCGTGTCG
>JBARWR010000174.1:0-7513 GCA_049646915.1 Microbacterium sp. | reverse complement strand
CCGCAGCTGAGAGTCTCGCCGGAGCCGCGCTCGTGCACGCGCATGCGCAGCTGGCCCACACCGTCGCGCATCAGCGGCTCGCCGGGAACCACGAACTCGACATTGGCGCCGGCTGCGGGCGAGGGATCCAGGATCGGCGTCGGATTCAGGTCGAGCCCGGCCAGCTCCTCGTCCGAGGCCAGCGCCACCACGACGTGCGGGTTGCCGACGTCGATGCCCAGGCCGGGCCGCGCCACGGAGAGACCGGCGGCACGGGCCAGCGGCTCACCCCCGGCGAGATGCCAGCGTCCCAGGTCGACCTGATAGCCGTTGTCACTGCGCATCACGTCGCGCACACCGGCGCGGGTTCCGATCGGCAGCGTCGACCCAGGCTCCAGCGTCGCCAGCGATGAGCGCAGCAGGTAGTGCACGAACACCCGGATGCCGTTGCCGCACATCTCGGAGACGGAGCCGTCGGCGTTGCGGTAGTCCATGAACCACTCGGCGGCGGGCTCCTCGGCCAGCGCTGCCGCACCGTCGGCGATCGCCGAGGAGCGGACCACGCGCAGCACGCCGTCGGCACCGACGCCGAAGTTGCGGTCGCAGAGCGCCTGTACCCGACTCGGTGTCAGATCGAGCTCGCCGTCGACGTCCTCGATGATGATGAAGTCATTGCCGGTGCCGTGTCCCTTGGTGAATGCGACCATGGGAACAGTCTAAGGAGCGCGGGGCAGTCGGATGCTCAGACGACGGCCTCCACACGATCGTCGACGATCAGTCGCTTGCCGGTCGTGCCGACGTCGAACCGCTCGTAGCCGAGCTGGTCATAGAACGCGAAGACGATCTCGTTTCCCGGACGCACCATCAGCTGAACCTTCGGGCAGCCCAGTGCGACCAGGCGGGCCTCCGCTTCCTCCACGAGCGCCCGGCCGATGCCCTCGCCGCGCCGGTCCGGAGCACTGGCGAGGTAGTAGATCCAGCCGCGGTGTCCGTCGTAGCCGGCCATGACGGTGCCGACGATGCGGCCGTCGTCATCGGCGACAACCAGCAGGTCCGGCCAGACCGCCAGCATCCGCTCGATGTCTGCACGCGGATCGTTCCATGGACGCGTGAGGTCGGCCTCCTCCCAGAGCGCGACGACGGCTTCGGTGTCCGCCCGGTGGAACGTCCTGATCTCTGCGGTCATGCGGTCTGTCCGTTCTGTGCGTCGATGAGGGGGCTCGTGACACGATACCGACCGCACAGGAAATTCTGATTGCGCGCGACGTCGAGCAGCTCCAGGTCGAGGGCGCGCGGCAGGACGGGCGCGCCGGAGCCCAGGGTGACCGGCGCGTACTGGATCCACACCTCGTCGATCAGACCGGCATCGGCGAAGCGGCCGACGAGCTCTCCCCCGCCGACGATCCACAGGTCCTTGCCCTCGGCTGCAGCAGTCAACTCGGCGTGCACCTCACGGACATCCGCCTGCGTCAACCGGATGTCCGCTCCCGCGGGCACATCGAGTTCCCGATGCGAGAACACCCAGGCGGGCAGAGTGTAGCTCCAGCCGTCGTCGTCGTGTTCCATGATCCACTCGAAGGTGTGCGCGCCCATCGCCATCGCCCCGAGCCCCGCACGGAAGCCGGGATAGGCCATCGGCCCGTCGTCGTCGATGTCCTGTCTGAGCAGCCAGTCCAGCGAGTGGTCGGCCGTCGCGATGAAGCCGTCGAGGCTGGAGGCGGTGTAGTAATGGGTGGTCATCACTCCATCGTGTCCGGGACCACCGACACCGACAAGGGCATCAGGCGTCGGGGATGAGGCTCTCGACGTGCCCAGCCCCGGGCTCCAGCCATTCGATGCCCGGGTAGCGCTTGAACCACGAGACCTGTCGTCTGGCGTATCTGCGTGTCAGAGACTGGGTCTCGGCGATGGCATCGGCTTCGGAGTTCTCGCCGCGCAGCTGGGCGAGCGCCTGCGCGTAGCCGATGGCGCGGGACGCCGTCACACCGCGTTCCAGGCCCGACTCGCGCAGTCGCGCGACCTCGTCCAGCATCCCGGCCTGCCACATCCTCTCGACGCGGAGGTCCAGCCGCTGGACCAGTGTCGGGCGCTCGACATGCAGTCCGAGTATGCGGGTGCGCGGATGCCAGAGCGCAGGTGCGTCGGGAAGCGCCGCTCCGTGCGTCCGGCCGCCCTGCTCGAGCACCTCGAGCGCTCGCACGACGCGACGGCCGTTCTTCGGGTCGATCCGCGCGGCCGTCACGGGGTCCTTCTCGCGGAGCCGGTCGAACAGGGCACTCGCCCCGAGATCGTCGAGCTCCGCCTCCAGGCGAGCACGCACGGCGGCGTCCCGCGGTGGAAAGCGGAAGTCGAAGATCACACTGGAGACGTAGAGCCCCGACCCACCGACGAGGATGGCGTCGCCGCCGCGCTCATGGATCTCCTGCACGGCGGCGCGGGCAAGCGGCTGATACCAGGCGACAGCCGCCTCTTCGGTGACCTCACGGACATCGAACAGATGATGCGGGATGCCGCGCCGCTCGTCGACGGTCAGCTTGGCGGTGCCGATGTCCATGCCGCGGTACAGCTGCATGGCATCCGCGTTGACGACCTCCGCAGGGTTCCCGAGGGATCGCAGCCGCTCGGCGATGTCGAGTGCGTGCTCGCTCTTGCCTGTGCCGGTGGCGCCGACGACGGCCCACAGGCGCGGCTCGCGCGCGGGTGCGCTCACACGCCGGTGCGCAGAGTCGGCAGGCCGAGAGACACCGCGCGCGGAGCACCGGACTGACCGGCTGATGCCGGAACGGCGCAGCTCGCGGCCTGAGCACGGTCCCACGCATCCCCACCACGGGTGCGGCGGATGCGCAGGGGTGCGCCGGTCGGGTCGTCTGCGAGCAGGTGGAACGGCGCACCGTGCGTGATGGTGACGGTGACGATGTCGCCGGGACGCGGAAGATCCGAGCCCGGGGTCACTTCGAAGTGCACCAGCCGGTTGTCCTCGGCGCGGCCGGTGAGCCGGTGCGTCTCGGCGTCCTTCTTGCCCTCGCCGACGGAGACCAGCACCTCGACCTCGCGTCCGACCTGCTTCCGGTTCTCCTCCAGCGAGATACGCTCCTGCAGGGCGATGAGGCGGTTGTAGCGCTCCTGCACGACCTCCTTGGGCACCTGATCCGCCATGGTGGCGGCGGGCGTGCCCTCGCGGATCGAGTACTGGAACGTGAACGCGCTGGAGAACCGTGCCTGCTCGACGACCCGCATGGTGTCCTCGAAGTCCTCGTCGGTCTCTCCGGGGAAGCCGACGATGATGTCTGTGGTGATCGCGGCGTTCGGGATGCGCTCGCGCACCCGGTCGAGGATGCCGAGAAAGCGCGAGCTGCGGTACGAGCGGCGCATGGCCTTCAGCACCCGGTCGCTGCCGGACTGCAGCGGCATGTGCAGCTGGGGCATGACGTTCGGCGTCTCGGCCATCGCGTCGATGACGTCGTCGGTGAACGCGGCGGGGTGCGGACTGGTGAAGCGGATGCGCTCGAGTCCCTCGATCTGGCCGGCCGCGCGCAGCAGCTTGCCGAAGGCCTGCCGGTCTCCGAACTCGACGCCGTAGGAGTTCACATTCTGTCCGAGCAGCGTGACCTCGATCGCACCGTCCTCGACCAGCAGGCGGATCTCGCTGAGGATGTCCCCCGGACGGCGGTCCTTCTCCTTGCCGCGCAGGCTCGGCACGATGCAGAACGTGCAGGTGTTGTTGCAGCCCACCGAGATCGACACCCAGCCGCTGTGCGCGGAGTCGCGCTTGGTCGGCAGCGTGGACGGGAAGACCTCCAGCGCCTCGAGGATCTCCAGCTCTGCCTCGCCGTTGTGCCGCGCTCGCTCCAGCAGGCCGGGTAGCGAGCCCATGTTGTGCGTGCCGAAGACCACGTCGACCCAGGGCGCCTTGTCGAGCACGGCCTGCTGGTCCATCTGTGCCAGGCAGCCGCCGACGGCGATCTGCATGCCCTCGTGCTTGTCCTTGCGGGATTTCAGATGACCGAGCGTGCCGTACAGCTTGCCTGCGGCGTTGTCGCGTACCGCGCAGGTGTTGATGATGACGATGTCGGCATCGGTGCCGTCGTCCGCCCGCACATATCCTGCGCTCTCGAGTGACCCGGAGAGGCGCTCGGAGTCGTGCACGTTCATCTGACAGCCGAAGGTGCGCACCTCGTAGGAGCGGCGGCGCCCATCGGCATCGATCGCGGCCGCGGAGGGCGCGATGATGGTCGGTTCGGAGGAGAGAAGAGACATGATCCAGCCATTCTACGATCCGCGGCCGATGATGGGCTCGCCGCCCCCGCGGAGCCGGCGAAGGGACGCCCGCGCGCGGTCAGTCGGATTCGACGAAACGGACGCCGGAGCGCCCTCCTGAGCGTCCGCTGCCCGCTTCGCGAAGCGCCGTGCGGGCGGCGTTCATCGCGGAAGATCCCCCGTAGCCGCGTCGGGCGAGCTGGCCCAGCAGCCGTCGCAGAGCCGTGTCGGGCTCCAGACGGCTCATGGCGCCGGCCTTGCTGCGTGCGTACTCCAGCGCCCGCTCCTCATCGTCGTCCGGAAGCTCCGCGAGCGCCTCGTCGATGATGTCTCGTGGGATGCCCCGCTGCGACAGAGCACGGGAGAGCGCGACCCTCCCCTGACCCTTGCGCTCGACGCCGGCCGTCACCAGCAATGAGGCGAGCGTGCGGTCGTCGAGGTAGCCGCGATGCAGGAATTCATCGATGATCTCGTCGATCGTGTCGCGGCTCACATCGTTCGAGCGCAGCACGGTGCGTGCTTCCGACACCGACAGCTGCTTGGCGCGCAGCTTGCGCACCAGCACCTCTTCGGCCTTTTCACGGAGTTCGTCGAGCGGTACCTCGGGCGCCTGCTCGTGCTCGTCCGCGGCGCCGACGACAGTGGGGACGAAGGGTTCGGACACCGTCGGATCGTCGGCCAGCGCAGAGCGCCAGATGCCCTCAGCGCCGGTGCGCCGTGGCATCTCGCTCTGCTCCGCATCCTCCGTCGCGCGTCCGCCGAAGAGGGGGATGACGGGGGCGAGGTGCTCCTCGCCCCCGTTGCTGTTCGTCATGATCAGGCCGGGCGGCGCTCGGCCAGCTGGTCGGCCGGCGCCTCTTCGACCGCCTTCATGCCGATACCCAGCTTCTGCTTGATCTGAGTCTCGATCGCCAGCGCGATGTCGTCATTCTTGATGAGGAAGTTCCGGGCGTTCTCCTTGCCCTGGCCGAGCTGATCACCGTCGTAGGTGTACCAGGAGCCGGACTTCTTCACGATCCCGTGCTCGACGCCGAAATCGATCAGGCTGCCCTCCCGAGAGATGCCGACGCCGTAGAGGATGTCGAACTCCGCCTGCTTGAACGGCGGCGCCATCTTGTTCTTGACGACCTTCACGCGCGTGCGGTTTCCCACCGCGTCGGTGCCGTCCTTCAACGTCTCGATGCGTCGGATGTCCAGACGCACGGAGGCGTAGAACTTCAGCGCCTTTCCACCGGCCGTGGTCTCCGGCGAGCCGAAGAACACGCCGATCTTCTCGCGCAGCTGGTTGATGAAGATCATCGTGGTGTTGGTCTGGTTCAGGCCGCCGGTGAGCTTGCGCAGTGCCTGAGACATGAGGCGCGCCTGGAGTCCCACGTGCGAATCGCCCATCTCGCCCTCGATCTCGGCACGCGGCACGAGGGCCGCGACGGAGTCGATGACGATGAGGTCGATGGAGCCGGAGCGCACGAGCATGTCGGCGATCTCGAGCGCCTGCTCACCCGTGTCGGGCTGAGAGACGAGCAGCGCGTCGATGTCGACGCCCAGCTTGGCCGCGTAGTCGGGATCGAGCGCGTGCTCGGCGTCGACGAAGGCGGCGATGCCGCCGGCGCGCTGCGCATTGGCGATCGCGTGCAGGGTCAGGGTCGTCTTACCCGAGGACTCCGGTCCGTAGATCTCGACGATGCGTCCACGCGGCAGTCCGCCGACGCCGAGAGCGACGTCGAGGGCGATGGAGCCGGTGGGGATGACTTCGACCGGTGCGCGCTCGTCGCTGCCCAGCCGCATGACCGAGCCCTTTCCGAACTGGCGGTCGATCTGGGCGAGGGCTGATTCCAGGGCCTTCTCGCGGTCCGCGGGTGATGGCATGACGTGCTCCTTCTGCTCGTGTGCTGCCGCCTGTAGGCTGTCGCGGCCACCCCGACTGGGGTCGCTCTCCGACAAGGCGCATGGCTCAGTGCCACGTCATTCACGCTAGGAGGTGCCACCGACATTGTGCCGGCGAAGCCACCGATTGTGGATGACAGTCGCAGTGAGACCACTTGTGCAGAACGATACGCGCTCATCGAACACATCTTCGACGACACGCCGTCGCGTGTCGTCGAAGATTCGTTCAGCGCCTGCGCGGTTCCAGCCGGCCCACGCCGTAGCGGCGCTCGGCGGGGACATCCGCTTCATCGCACAGCGCCAGCCAGATGTCGCGCGGCGGCACTCCGGCATCCAGCGCCGCCAGCGCCGTCATGCCGAGTGCGCCGAGCACGAGGTCATGCGTCAGCGACGTGGCTCTTGCACCGAACTCGTCGTCGACCGCGCGCAGGAATTCGCTGCGTCTCATGCGTGTGCGGTGCCGCTCAGTGGAGCGAGAGCTCGGGCTCGACCGAGGCCACCAGGTCGTCGGGAACGACGTCCGGGAAGCTGCTGAGCCCCTCGATCACCGAGATGCGGTCACCGACCTCGCGCATGATCGTCGAGATGGGGACGTCCAGAGCATCGGCCACCGAGGCGAGGATCTCGCTCGAGGCCTCCTTCTGACCGCGCTCCACCTCGCTGAGGTAGCCGAGTGCGACGGATGCCTTGCTCGCGACCTGCCGGAGGGTCCGACCCTTCTGCAGGCGGAAGTCCCGCAGCACATCGCCGATCTCCTGTCTTACAAGGATCATCGGAACCTCCTCTCCATGTTCTTGCTCGGATGCCGATCCGAATGGACAGCCAGTCTAACCTGTTCGCTTCGCACCGAACCTACTGTTTCCCGCTGTGCTTCTGTTGTGAGAGATCGTTTCGTCGTCGTGTGTCGAATGTTGAGCACACCACCATCAACCCTGGGCTGCAACGGGCTATTCCCGGATGGTCTCGAGCGCGAGTTCGATGGCCGCATCGCGCGCCTGGGTGCGGATACGATCCCGCGAGCCCGCGAAGACGAAGAGGCGCGAGCTCGCGCCGAGAGGCGTGGCGACACCGATGTGGACCGTGCCGACCGGCTGCCCGTCGGGTGATTCCGGACCTGCGATGCCTGTGGTGGAGATCCCCACATCAGCGGCTCGTCCGCCGACCGCGACCGCGTGACGCACCCCCAGGGCCATCTGGACGGCCACCTCGGCGTGCACCGGGCCGTGCTCGGCGAGCAGATCGGCGTCCACGCCGAGCAGCGTCTGCTTGACGGGAGTCGCGTACGCCACGACGGCTCCCCACAGCACAGCGGACGCACCGGCGACCGTGACGATCTCGGACGCCACGGCTCCCCCGGTGAGCGATTCGGCCACGCCCAGAGTCCAGCCGCGCT
>JBARWR010000173.1:0-2518 GCA_049646915.1 Microbacterium sp. | reverse complement strand
GACCGGGATGCCGCGGCCGAGGGCGAACGTGCGGGCAGCGGCGATGCCGATGCGCAGGCCGGTGAACGGGCCGGGCCCCATTCCGGCGACCACGTGGGTGATGCCGGGGCGGGCGACCTGTGCGAGCAGATCACCGATCACCTCGGCGTGTCCGAGGCGGCCGGAGGCGGATGCTTCGGCGACGGTGCGCCCGTCGGCGTCGATGACGGCGACGGCCGTGCCCAGGGAGGTGTCGACGGCGAGAATCACCCTTTCAGGGTAGTCGTCGCCGGGTGCCCGACGCTGCGGCGGCAGCGGGATGATGAGCGCCCGTGGGTCAGAGCCCGACCTGCGCCGCGATCTTCAGGTCCTCCCACACCGATGGGCAGTGAGTGGCACGGTGATCGAGATAGCCGAGCGGCAGGAGGAACGGCGTCACGTTCGCGCCGGTGAACCTGTGCCGAACTCTCGGATCTGCGATGTTGGCGAGCGCGATCACGGGGTCGACCCGAAGTCGCACGTCGATCACACGTCGGACGCTCGTGAGCATCCCGTCGTGATGCTGCGTGATCGGTGCGCTCATCATGACCACCTCATCGATGTGCGTGCCCAGGTTGACGGTTCGAGCTACCACCTCTGCACCGTAGCTGTGCGCGAACACGGAATGCAGACCGCGCTCCGACGCAGTCCAGATCTTCAGTCTCCTGGCCGCCTGGGCCCTCTGAGATCGTGACAGCGCGCCGCTCCACGAGTACGGCCTGGTCCCGGCATACAGGTTCGGGCGATGGTTCTTATGGACCCAGCCGTGAAGGTCACCAACCTGAGGCTCCCACCAGTCTCCTCGGTAGCCACCCGTCCCGTGCACCATCGTCGAGATATGCCGCTCCGGCCCTCCGGCGCGCGCCGTGTACGCATCCGGCATATCGTCCGACGGTTCGACGAAGGCAGCAGACGCGAGCCCTCGCGTGAGGGCGTCGGCGGATGTGACCGCAAGGTCGATGCGGATGCGGGCGAGTTCGTGCACGGCCGCGAGGACGTGTCGCGGAACGCCACGACGGAGTACCGCGGCGATCCGGAAGGTGCTGAAGCCCTGCCAGGATGACGCGTCCCAGTTCAGTGCCGACGAGTCGCCGTCGAGAGCCGCATCCTGGGTCAGGCCGGTGTCGGCCGGGTGCGTCAGGAACTGCGCGCGCTGTCCGGTCGTGTTCGCGATCGCCACCGCTGCGGCGATCGACTCCCTCTCACGTGGACTGCACAATCCGGCGACGAGGAACGCGAAGTACGCGTCGACGCCGTCATTCAGCCGACGCCACTCCGCTCGACGCGCCACCGCAGCATCCCAGCTCTGCCCGTACCTGTCGATGAGATCCCGCGCTTCCTCCTGCTGAAGCGCCGCACCGAACCGCGACTCGTCGAACGCAGCCCTGACCGTGCCTCCGACCCGGTCGCCCCTCGCGCGATCATCGCGAAGCGTCAGTTCGTCGTCGATCAGGGCGGATACGGTGCGACGTCCCGCGGTGTCCCGGGCCCGATCCCCGAACCCGAAGGCCGCGAGTTCCGCCGAGTCCTCGAGAACTCCTCTGCGGGCCGCACCAGCCAGAACGAACCTGGTCAGGTTCGTTCCGTCGTACTCCGCGCTCGGCTCGATGCTCTCCGCATCCGTGTGGATCTCGAACCGCTCTGTCCCGTGCTCCTCGGCCATGTTGTCGTCCTAACTGGTCAGGTGCGTGTCAGCTCTCGACGCGCTCGATCGTCACGAAGCGCGGCGCGTCGGCATCCAGATCCTCGTCGGCCAGATCCGCAACGCCCCCGACGGGACGCTCGATCTCGATGTCCCACCAGCTGTCGGCGACGGCAGGGGCCATGCTGCGACCCCACTCGATCACGACAACCGAGCCGGCGAAGTCGATGTCGAGATCGTCCAGTTCCGCTGCCGAACCCAGCCGGTACGCGTCGACGTGCACCAGCGGCGCACCGCCGACGAGCGAGGGATGCGTGCGCGCGATCACGAAGGTGGGGCTCTGCACGGGTCCCCGCACGCCGAGACCTTCGGCGAGCCCCCGCGTGAACGTGGTCTTGCCCGCGCCGAGCGGCCCGGTCAGCACGAGCAGATCGCCGGCCTGCAGCTGCTCGCCGATGGTCAGGCCGAGCCGCTCCATGGCATCCGAGGTGGAGATCTCCTGCCGCCCCAGGAACGCGGGATCGATGCTCATGTGGTGGTCCTGCGCGGGACTCGGTCGCCGATGCGGGTGACGATCTCGTAGTTGATGGTGCCGGCGGCATCCGCCCAGTCCGTCGCCGACGGGTGCCCCAGAGTCGGATCGCCGAACAGCACCACCTCATCGCCCACCGCGACCTGTGCGTCGCCCACATCGACGACGAACTGGTCCATCGCGATGCGGCCCGCGACGCGGTAGGTGCGACCGTTGATGAGAACGGGCCCGCGCTCAGAAGCCTGCCGGGGGACGCCGTCGGCATATCCCAGCGGCACCAGCGCGAGGTTCGCCTCGCGTTCGCACCGGTACACGTAGTCGTACGA
>JBARWR010000172.1:0-2780 GCA_049646915.1 Microbacterium sp. | reverse complement strand
GTTCCTGTCGGCATCCGAGATCGAGAAGGCCCTCGACGCCGCGGGCGCGGACGGCAGCATGCCCATCGCGGCATACTGCGGATCGGGCATCACCGCCGCGCAGTTGGCGCTCGCCGGCGCCATCGTTGGGCGGGACGTCACCGTGTATCCGGGCTCGTGGAGTGCGTGGTCGAACACCCCGGGGCTGCCGATCGCGACCGGCGAGGACTGACCGGCGAGGACTGAGCGCCGAGGACTGACCGGCGAGCAGCCGGTCAGGTGACGCGGACGAGCGAGCGTTGCCATCCGGAGGAGCCGTTCGGCGCGATCGGCGCGCGCTCCTCGATCTGCAGGTCGCCGTTCCTGTCGATCGCGCGCACCGCCACGTAGTGCGTCCCGGGCGTGGCATCCCACTCCAGAACCCACTGCACCCAGGTGTCCTCGTTGATCGGCGCGGACAGCGTGGCCGGCGTCCATTCCCCGTCGTCGATGCTCACCTCGACGCTCTTGATGCCGACGGACTGCGCCCAGGCGACACCGGCGATCGGGATCTTCCCTGCAGCCACAGCCTCGCCGATCTTGGGGGTGTCGACGCGCGAGGCGAACTTGATCGGCGCCTCGGCGCTGTATCCGCGAGGGGTCCAGTACGCCTCGTCCTCGGCGAAGGTGGTGACCTTGAGCTCGGTCAGCCACTTGGTGGCCGACACGTAGCCGTACAGCCCCGGCACGACCATGCGCACGGGGAAGCCGTGCTCCAGCGGCAGCGGCTCGCCGTTCATCGCCACAGCGAGGATCGCGTCGAGGTTGTCATCGGTCAGTGCCGACAGGGGCGTGCTCGCCGTGTAGCCGTCGACGCTGCGCGAGAGGACCATGTCGGCTCCCGACTGCACACCTGCTTTCTTCAGCACCTCGCGCACCGGTACGCCGAGCCATTTGGCGTTGCCGACGAGCTCGCCGCCGACCTCGTTCGAGACGCACGTCAGGGTGATCGCATACTCGTCGAGCCCCATGTCGAGGAGGTCCTGGAAGCTCAATTCCCGTCGTTCGTCGACCATGCCGTCGATCACGAGACGCCAGGTCTCCGGGTCGATGGTGGGGACGGTGAGCGCGGTGTCGACGCGGTAGAAGTCCTTGTTCGGCGTGAACAACGCGCTGAGGCCCGGGATGTCGAGTTCGGCTCCCTTCGGGACCGTGACGGTCGTGCGTGGCGAGGGGATCTTGAGCGCGTCGCGGATGGCCTCGACGGAGCCGACAGCCATGCTGACGGTGCGGGAGGCGATTCCGACGACGAGAGCAGATGCGCCGGCGATGGCCGTCAGCACGAAGAACTGACGTCGGCTGAGACCGGGGCGCCGGGCATCGCCCTCGATCGTCGGCGCCGCAGCCTTCGGGGCGACGGGCCGGGTCGCCGTGTCGCGCCAGCTCCGCAGTCGACGAGTGAGCAGGACGAGGATGACGGATCCGGCGAGCGCACCCAGCACCGGCGGCAGGAAGGCAAGGGGCGTGATGCCGGCGCGCGTCACGACCGCCGCGGTGGACAGGGCACCGGCGACGACGAGGGCGAGCACACCGAGCGGCGGGCGCACGAGCTGCAGGACGCCGGAGATCGCGGAGGCGATGACCACGGCGAGACCGAGACCGGCGAGGAGGGCGATCTTGTCGTATTCGCCGAACGTCGCGATCGCGAACTCCTTGAAAGGCTGCGGCACGATGTCTATCACGAAGCCGCCCACAGCCAGGATGGGACTGGCCTCTCGCGCCACCAGCAGCGCGAACAGCTCCGCGGTCGCGAGGAAGACGGCGCCGCCGACCACCCCCGCGAGCGCTGCCCATGCGATGAATGGTCTGCCCGTGCTCCGCTTCGCCATGTTCGTCTCCTCCGTGGCGCCGTGACGGCGCTGTCGAGTGTTGTTCGGAGTCGTGCTGCGATCGGATTCCCGACGACACCTGAAGCCACCGGACGACGGCCCGCGTCGTCTACGCTGAAGGGCATGGCCTACGTGATCTCGCTGCTCGTCGTGGCGTTGATGGTGTTCGCACTCGTGGACATCATCCGTCGTGATGACGCGCAGGTGAAGTTCATGCCGAAGTTCGTCTGGCTGCTGCTGGTCGTCCTGCTGCCGTTCATCGGCAGCGTGCTGTGGTTCGGTCTCGGGCGCGAGTATCCCGACGGCGGCATCCGTCTGGAACGCCCCGCACGTCCGAAGAGATCCCGTACCGCAGCACCGCCGGTGCCGACCGCGCCGATGCCGCCGAGAGACACGCGCACGACCGAACAGCAGATCGCGGACCTCGACCGGGAGATCGAAGAGTGGCGGCTGCGCGAGGAGATCGAGAAGCGCAAGCACGAGCGCGGCGACTCGGCAGGCGGCTCAGAGGCCCCGTGACTCTCAGCCGGTGAACGACGCGCGCAGCGCCTCGTCCAGATCCGGATGCCGGAACACGTAGCCCGCCTCCGCAAGCTTTCCCGGCAGCACCCATCGGCTCTTCAGGATCAGCTCCGTCTCGGTGCGGATGCCGATCGCTCCCAGCTCCAGCATCCAGCGCGGGGTGGGAGGTCCGAAGCGCACTCCGAGAGCACGGCGCACGGCGGCCATGAACGCGGCGTTGTCGACGGGGTTCGGTGACGAGGCATTCACCGGTCCGTCCAGTTCCGGATGCTGCTCCAGGAAGTCGATGATGCCGATCACGTCGTCGACGTGGATCCAGCTGAATCGCTGATGTCCGCCCCGTGCACCCGGGAGGTGCGCTGTGCCGGCTTCGCGGCGGGCGCGCGTCACCGGCCACCAGCCGTCCAGCTG
>JBARWR010000171.1:0-9970 GCA_049646915.1 Microbacterium sp. | reverse complement strand
GCCGCGGCGAGCTCGCCGAGGATGTCGGCGGAAGCCGCATCGCCGAGGCCCCAGACGGGCTGCGTGCCGGTCTGCTTGTCGAGGGAGAGCCCATCGTTGACGCCGCGGTCCAAGTGGATCGCCAGCTGCGGCAGGCGCAGCAGCGGACCGGTCGCAGCCAGCACGACCCGGCCGTCGGCCAGAGCGAGCCGCCCGGCCAGACGCAGCTCGCGGTCGAGCCAGGAGTTCAGCAGCGGTCCGCCGTAGACCTCGACGGCGGCCTGCAGCCAGCCGTGCGAACCGGTGCTCGGCTTCGGCTTCAGCTTGAACCCGGGGGAGTCGGTGTGGGCGCCCAGCACGTGCACGGGTGTCATCGCCTCGGCATCCGGCGGCACGATCCATCCGATCGCGGCGCCGTCGCGCACGACCACGAAGCGTCCGCCCGGCTGCGACGGCCACGCGTCGATCTCCTCCAGGCGAGTGAATCCTGCCTCCTCAAGCCGTCGAGCGACCTCCTCGGCAGCGTGGTAGCTCGACGGAGAGGCGGCGACGAAGTCCGCGAGATCAGAGGCGTGGGCGAGTGCGGCGGAACTGACGGGCATGCCTTCGATGGTAGTCGGGCAGCGGTGCGGCCGGCCGCGCCGACCTGTCGCTCAATGGAAGTCGACGAGCCCCGCGTGCGCGGCGGTGACGAGGATCTGCACGCGATCGCGCACGTGCCACTTCGACATGATGCGACCGAGGTGAGCCTTGACCGTGCCCTCGGACACGATCAGCGACTGCGCGATCTCGAGGTTGGACATGCCCCGGGCCAGGCGGTCGAGAACCTCGGACTCGCGTTCTGTGAGGGGCTCCAGGGCAGCGGCCGCGCCACTCGCCGCCTCGGTGCTGCGCACATGCTCGACGAGCATCGACGCGATGCGCGGCGAGAGCGAGCTCGCACCGCTGTGCACTTCGCGGACGCCGTCGAGGATGCTCTCAGCGCTGGAGTCCTTGAGCAGATACCCGGAGGCCCCGGCACTCAGCATCGGCAGCACCGTGTCGCTCCCGTCCAGCGTCGTCACAGCGAGGATCCGGATCTCCGGCCAGCGCGCGATGATGGCGGCGGTGGCTTCGATGCCGTTCATCTCCGGCATCTGCACATCCATCATTACGACATCTGCAGTGTTGTGCTCGAGGAATGCGAGCGCCTCGAGACCGTTCTCGGCCTGTCCGACCACCTCGACCTCGGGGCCGCGGGAGACGAAATGGGAGAGCGCAGAGCGCACCAGGGGGTCGTCATCGACAAGGAGTACGCGGATTTCCGACATGAGGGAAGCCTAACGGCGGTCGACCGAACACCTGGACGCGGACTATGAACTTTCGTCCAACGAAGTCTAGTCGGAGGTTCAATGTGCTTCGGGGCGATAACCGAGAAGATCAATTAGAACTTAGACATATGACCAGGAAATGAGGTGAGCGACATGTCCTTCTGGGAGCAGATGGCACGACTCTTTGGCGTTATTCGCTGATTCTACCCGGCCGATAGGAGATACTGAAGTATGCCGTTCGGTCTTTCGGCCCGGGACGACCCCGGTATTCTCCGCTTCAGCCGAGGTGAGCGGCTCAACACCCTCGAGCGCATCGTTGTACTCGTGTTCTTGGCCGGTGTGGCTTCTCTCGACATCGCGGGCATGATCTTCGGCTCTGACGTCGATGTCACCGGATCGCTGATCAGCCTCGCCTCAACCGCAGTATTCGCCCTTTATATCTGGCGGCCTCCCGTCGCCACCGTTCTTCTCGGCGCCGTGTTCGTCGTCTCGCTCATCGCGGGCAAGGACTCGTCGGTGCTCTTCGTCGCAGCGATCGCCGCCGGTATGGTCATGCGCCTGGGGTCCACGGCGCTGGTCCTCTCGTACACGGCCGGCTTTCTCGTCGCCTCCGCGGTCGTCGCATACGGAGACACAACAGTTTCGGTCAATGTCGGGCTGTACCTCGTCGTCGTCGCCGTAGCCGGAGCCATCGGCTTCGCGCTGCGGATGGCATCCGACCGCGGACACACGCTCGAGAAGCGCCTCGCCGAGAGCGCGGAGCAGGAGCGTCAGGCCGTTCTCGCCGAGCGGCGCTGGATCGCCGGCGAACTGCACGACAGCATCGCCCATCATCTGACGGTCGTGGCGCTGCACGTGCAGATGCTCGACGATCCTGGCGCAGTCGCGGACTCGCAGGACGCGATCCGTGTCGCAGCGCGCAAGGCGATGGCCGACCTCCGATTCGTCATCGAGCTCGCCGACGACGGCCCCCGCACGCGAGGAATGCAGTCGGGGGACCTCACGCAGGCGATCGACGAGGCCCGCTCCGAGATCGAATCCGCCGGACACGTGGTCCAGGTCGCCGGTGACACCGCCGACGAGCGCATACCGCGGGTGGCGGAGATCGCGTTCGCGAGGATCGTCCGCGAATCGGCGACCAACATCCTCAAGCATGCAGGCCCTGGTGAGGTCGCGATCCGCCTCGACGCCGTCGACGAGTTCGTGGCTCTGACCATCACGAGCCCGCTTCCCTCCACGCCTCGACGAGATCTGCCCTCCAGCGGCACCGGACTGAATCGCATGGCGGAGCGCGTTCTCGGCGCGAGCGGCGAGTTCAGCGCAGGTGCCGTAGACGGGCAGTGGCGGGTGTTCGCGCGGCTCCCGCTGTCATGAGACGCCCGCAACACTAGACGAAAGTCCAGTGAGGTCTCGCCGTTCGGCTCTATAGCTCCTCTCGGCACTGGACATAGCCTGGAGTTCCCCAGATAAAGCGTCCCCAGCGCTGCGATCGCGGGCGTGATATATCGGCTTCTAGATCCGATGCGCCTGCGATCGCGTTTCTGGTTTCAGGGGCGGTTTCCCTGATCCGACTCCCGCTCACACCGGCAACGGGTAGCGGCGACGCAGCAGCCCCCGCTGCACAAGCGTCCACGTCACCGTGACGACGAGGTACAGCGCCGCGGCCAACGGCACGAACGTCGCGAACACCGCTGTCAGGTAGTGCAGGCCGTTCATCAGGCGCAGCATCCCGGGCGCCGCCAGCGGCCCCTCGGCCGGCGCCTGCGGCCGGAACACGCGGCGGGTGATGTCGGCGATCACGATGATGACCAGCAGCACCACTGCCCAGACGACACCGGTCGCCAGGTCGAGCCCGCCGCTGCCGAGCACGTGCAGCAGCGAGGATCCCAGCGGAGCCCCGAACAGCTCGTGGGTCAGCAGGGCGTTCGCGTGGCCGGCGATCTGCGGGCGCAGGAACAACGTGTAGAGCGTGCCGACGACGGCGGCCTGTACGAGCAGCGGCAGGCAGCCGGCCAGGGGAGAGGCCTGCTCGTCGCGATACAGCGCCATCGTCTCGCGCTGCAGGCGTTCGCGGTCTTTGCCGTACCGTTTCTGCAGATCGCGCATCTTGGGAGCTATGCGGGCGCGCATCTGCTCGGCCTTGGCCTGGGAGACGCCGACGGGAATGAGTGCGCAGCGCACCAGGAGCGTGACCAGGATCACGGCCAGCGCCGACGACGCGTCCCCGGCGAGCGGCTCGAGCAGGGTGGAGAGGGAGAGCAGCGCGTTGTATGCGCCGTCGAGAAGAAGGGTCAGTGGAGGAAAGGCGAAGATGTCCATCGGTGAATCCGTTCGCAGTGGCGGGAAGGGTCGGCGAGAAGCCGTGTTCCCGTCCTCAGCGCCGGACGCGAGAGGACATCAGGATCACACGGCTGGCGCGACTCCCGGAGCTCGCGGACGCGGATGCCCTGCGGCATCCGGATCGCTCTGCGTGACCAGCGTCGACACGTCGATGGCTCGACGCGGATGCGGGGTGGAGCGGATGCCGAACTGCGGCGCGACCAGCGCGAGCGCGATGGCGATCACGGCGACGGTGACCAGCACGGCCGCGATGCCCAGCATCCCGCCCGCGTCCAGACCCGAGGGAAGCGGCACGACGCCGAGCGCCGTCAGCAGAAGCTGCAGCAGCGCGTTGATCGACTCGATCATCCGTTCCCCCTTTCCTCGGACGAGGCTAGCATCCAGTCGCTGTAGGTCGTCGGCAGGATCCGAGCGTCGGTGCGGGGCAGCAGCGTGTCGGCCGCCAGATGGCCGCCGAAGTACAGGCCTGCGGGATCCGAGCGCACCACCCGCGGATCCGCCTGTGCATGCAGAGCACGAGCGACGAAGTCGGCCAGCGGCATCCGCTCGGGGCCGGCGATCTCGATGTCCTCCCCGAGGGCGGCGCCCAGCGCCAGCTCGACGAGGACATCCGCGACGTCGGCGCCGGCTGCGGGCTGCACGAGCGCATCGGGCAGGAGCACCGCCCCGTCGACCTCCGAGGTAGCGGCGATCGCCGGGGCGAACTCGAAGAACTGGGTGGCGTGCACGAGCGTCCAGGGCACGGCCGATCGGCGGACGATCTGCTCGCCGGCCGCTTTCGCCCGATAGAAGGGGATGTCGTGCGGCCGGTCGGAGCCGACGATGCTCAGGCCGATGTGGTGCCGGATGCCGTGCTCGCGTTCTGCCTGCGTGAGACGAGTCGTCGCAGTGGTGAAGAACTCCTGAGCCGAGGCGTGGCCGCGGGGCTTGGAGACATCGATGACGACGGAAGCGCCCGCGAGCACGGCGTCCAGCCCCTGGCCGGAGAGCGTGTCGATGCCCGTGCGTGGCGATGCAGCCACCGCCTCCAGGCCGCGGGCGCGCAGCCGTGCCACTGTTTTCGCGCCGATCTGTCCGGTGCCGCCGATCACAACGAATTCCGCCATGACTTCACGGTACCGCGCAGGCTCGCACCGGGGGACGGCCGGGGACGCAACCTCCAGCGCGAGGTCGTCGGCTGACGGCATCCGTCACCCGTCCTTGACCTCCTGATCGCGCACGGTGTCCCGGCCCGAGCGGTGGGCGGAGTAGTCGGGCCGTTCGGGCTGCGGCGGCTGATCGGAGAGCTCGCCGCCCTCGCGCCCGCCGAACGGACGGCCGTGATCGGCGTACTCCGCTCGCCCGAACACCAGGGTCCACTCGCCCAGGGTGAATCGAGCACCGGTGCGCAGCACCTCGGTGCGCACGCCGTCGTGATCCGGTTCGGTGCTGGCGTTCATCTCGCCCTCGCCGTGCAGGGTCAGGACGTACTCGTCGCGGTCGTCGTGGACGATCGTGGCGTGCACCGGATCCGTGCCCGACAGCACCAGGGCGCTGCCCTCCGCGGATCCGATCGTGATCTCGTCCTCCGTCAGATCGAAGACGGAGCGGTCATCGCCGCCTCGGGAGACCAGCAGGTGCGGTGCGCCCGATCCCCACTCGGCATGGGTGGTCATCGCGCCGTCGTCATCGGTTCGATCAGTCATGACTGCTCCTCACGTGAGATGTGTTCCACGGTGTCTCCGGTGGTGTCGGTGTCGAGCCGCCGGGCGATGTCCGCCTGACTGACGATCCCCACCAGCCGGTGCTTCTCGATCACCGGTACGCGGCGCACCTGATGAGCGCGCATCAGCGTCAGCACGCGCTCGATGTCGTCGTCGGCCTGCGCGGTCAACGGGGCACCGGCGGCGAACCGTCCTGCATTCGTCGTGTCGGGATCGTGGCCGGCGGCGATGCCCTTCACGACGATGTCGCGGTCGGTCAGCATCCCCTTCAACCTGCCGTCCTCGCCGCAGATGGGCAGCGCGCCCACGTCGAGTTCCCGCATCAGCTCGGCGGCGATCGTGAGCGCATCGTTCTCTCCGACGCACTGGGCTCCTGCAGTCATGATCTCCCGCGTGAGGGTCATGGGCTCCGCTCCTCTCGTCTTCGTCCGATTCTCAGATCGTCTGGTCACGACGATAACGAGAGGGCGGTGGGTCTCTCATGGGGTTGACAGGGCCGCATGCGGGCGTCAAGCCCCTTTCTGGGGCGGCGGGCGACGGCCAGCATTCGAAGGACGGACGACATCCGCACGGGACGAAGACCCCGGGGATGCGCGACGAGAGGAACGGACGATGCAGCAGAATCCGAGTGGCGCCCTGGTGATGTTCTGGATCTGGATGGGCACGGTGATCGGTGGCTTCCTGGTGATGGCCGTCGTCCTGCTGGGCGGGAGGTGAGGCGGATGCGCCGCTTCGTGCGCGACAACGCGCTGAGCCTGTTCTTCTTCACTCTGTTCGTGCTCGCTCTCTTCGGTCAGTCGATCGCGGGGTTCCTGCGCACCAACGAAGATCTCGTGCAGCATGGAAGGCCGGAGCAGGGATACTTCGCTTTCGTGTTCTCCAGCGACTTCGTCGTCGACGTCGCCGAGAACTGGCAGTCCGAGTTCCTGCAGTTCCTGCTGTTCATCGCCGCGACCGTGTGGTTCGTGCAGCGGGGCTCTCCCGAGTCGAAGCAGCCCGGTGACGAGGGCGTCGGCACCGATGAGGATCAGAAGGTCGGCGCGCACGCCCCTGAGGATGCTCCGGCGGGCGCGAAAGCATCCGGGCTGCGTCGCGTCGTCTATGAGAACTCACTGGTGATCGTGATGGGAGCGATCTTCGTGCTGTCCTGGCTGATGCAGTCGCTCAGCGGCACCGTCGTGATGAATCAGGAGAACGCCGAGCACGGTGTGGCGCCCGTGACGTGGCTCCAGTACGTGGGGTCACCGGAGTTCTGGGACCGGACCCTGCAGAACTGGCAGAGCGAGTTCCTCGCGGTCGGCACGATGGTGGCCTTCTCGATCTTCTTGCGTCAGCGCTCGTCGGCGGAGTCCAAGCCGGTCGGCGCACCGCACGTGAGGACTGCCGAGTCGTCGGAGTGACTCCCTCCGGGTCACTCGCCGTCGAGGTGCTCCTCCAGCAGCATGATGCCACCGCTGGAGTTCGCGGAGTGGGCCATCGCGGTGATCCATTCCGTGCTCAACTCCGGCGTCTCGGGCTCGCCGAACACGAAGCGGAGCGGGATGGAAGGGTGCAGCCAGATCGTCGTGCGCCCCGGGGTGTCATCGACGGGATGCTTCCACGAAAGGGTGAAGCTCTCGTTGCGGCGCAGCTTCATGGCGATCACCACTTTGAGGTGAGCGAGGGCGCGATCCTCGATGACGATCGCTTCAGGATTGTTCCCATAGAAGAGCTGGCCCATGGGGCTAAGGTTAGCCCCGAGGTGCCTGGACGGACCGGGGATCGGGCGGGCATACGCCCAAGAGAGGATGCGCTGGCGACCATGGGCAAGTTCATCTATGACAGCTCGATCAAGACCGAGATCGAAGACCGCGCGCTCACGCACGTGCAGCTGGTGATCACCGCCAAGCTGCGCCGTGGGGAGCCGTTCCCGTTCAGCTGGCGGGAGGACCCGAGTGTCGGCGGCGGCCGCACGACCGTCTGGGTGCACGCGGGCAGCTCGCTCGTCTTCAAGTACTTCGGCAGTCGGCAGCCGGCCATCAACCGGGCATGGGTCGAGGCGCTCGCGTTCACCGCGAACACGCCGAGCGGGCTGCACCTCGTGCCCGAGCCGCCCGAGGACCAGCCGGCGCCGGAAAGCGAGTCGCACCCCGGCGACTGAGGGCGGCGCCTCCAGGAGCAGGTCGAGCAGGAGAGTCCCCGCGCGGATCACGTCGAGGGCCGGACCCCTTATCTCGTCTCAGATCCGGGTTCCCCCGGTTCTGCCTCAACGTCCTGTTCTGCGGCAATGCGCCGCGGAACCGGTGGCTTGTTCTGCTCCTCGTCGTCGTCTGCTGCCCGCGGGTTCGCGGCCTTCTCGTCCTTCTCGTCCACCTCATCATCATCGGGCTGCCGGGGTCGGACGTGCGGCGGCATCATCCCCTGATCGATGTCGCTCATGCGGGGTGCTCGTTCTGCTCGCCGACCGGCCCGGATGCCGCATCCGATCGCAGATCGCCGGGTGCGTTGCCGGAGTGCCGCTCCTCCCCGTCCAGATCGCCCTGGCCGTCCTCTCCCAGATCGGACTCGAGCGGCAGATCGCCCTGGGTGTCCGGCTGCAGATCGGGTCGTCCGACGACGGCGGCATCCGGTTCCGGCATGTCGCCGGCGGAATCCATGGAATCGGTCATGATGCTCCTTACGTGGGTGACCACAGTGCGCCTTCCCGGCGTGCCGCGCACGGGCGTTGACAGCGCCGAGATCGCGCGGTAGCCGCCGCAGCGATGTGGCGCTGTCTTGCCCTGGAGGCTTCGCAGTGTCAACCCCCTGGTCGCCCGCAGAGGCTCGAGGGATGCTGTGCAGAATGGTTCCTGATATGTGAAGAGAGGCGTGAAGATGACTGACGACGAGTCCGATCCCCGTCACGAGCACCACGATGAAGAATTCCCTCCGCAGCAGCAGGATCAGCCGGGCGACACCGACCGGACCACCCCGACGCCGGATCACGGCGAGGACTCGTACACCGGGCATGATCGCCTGCGAGGGCGCAAGGCGCTGATCACCGGCGGCGACTCCGGGATCGGCCGCGCGGTCGCGATCGCCTTCGCCCGGGAGGGCGCCGATGTCGCGATCGTCCACATGCCGGAGGAGCAGGACGACGCTGACGACACGGTCAGGCTCATCTCGGACGCGGGGGCGACAGGCGTCAGCATCCCGGGCGACCTGCGCGACGAGTCCTTCGCGACGGATGCCGTCCGGCAGGCCCGCGAGCAGATGGGCGGCCTGGACGTGCTGGTGCTCAACGCCGGCTACCAGCACGACATCGACGGCTTCGATTCACTCGCGACCGAGGACATGCGCCGGGTGTTCGACACGAACCTGTGCGGCACGATCTTCACGGCGCGGGCCGCCTATCCCGATCTCGAGCCCGGGGCGAGCATCATCGTCACCGCGTCGATCCAGGCTTACAACCCCTCGCCCGGACTCATCGACTACGCGATGACGAAGGCGGCACAGGTCGCGTTCGTCAAGGCACTCGCCGAGGAGGGCGGCAAGCGAGGCATCCGAGTCAACGCCGTCGCCCCCGGTCCGATCTGGACCCCGCTGATCCCGGCGACCGGCTGGGACGACGAGAGGATCAAGACCTTCGGTTCGGACACGCCTCTGGGTCGGGCCGGGCAGCCTGCCGAACTCGCCGGCGCGTACGTGTACCTCGCTTCGGCCGAATCGTCGTACACCTCAGGCAGCGTCCTTGCCGTGACTGGAGGAAAACCACTGTGAGCACCACACTTTCCGACCCGCCGAGCGCGTCGACCCCGCATGGCGGGTGGGAGCTGACTCCCATCGGCCGCGACAGCTGGCGTATCTGCGATCCTTCGCAGCGGCACGCCGACGCCGACTGCCTGATCGCCTACGTCGAGCGCAACAGCACAGGCTCCCTCGATGTGCTGTGGCTGCGCAGGCCGTGTCCTCGCACCACGCGCTTCCACGATTTCGGTGAACTGCTGAGAGCCCTGGACGCCGCGGTCGCCGCAGCATCCGATCGATCCGTCGCGCCCTCTCCGATCCGACACTTCCCACCTCGCTGAGCCGGGGCGGTGCCCGGGCGTAGCCTCGGAGCATGATTGATCTGCTCGACCTGCTGGGAATTCGGCATCCGATCGTCCTCGCTCCGTTCGGCGGTCTCTCGTCGGTGGCGCTCACGGCCGCGGTGAGCGAGTCCGGCGGTCTCGGCTCGTACGGACTGTACGGCTACGACGCCGAGCGGATCCGCATGACGGCGGCGTCGCTGCG
Source organism: Microbacterium sp. (assembly GCA_049646915.1). GTDB lineage: Bacteria > Actinomycetota > Actinomycetes > Actinomycetales > Microbacteriaceae > Microbacterium. The sequence continues at coordinate 387 of JBARWR010000171.1, read as the reverse complement.
CGAGGCCACGGCAGCTCCGTTCGCGCTGAACATCTGGCTGCCGACCGGCGATGAGGTCGTTCCCGGTCCCGAACACGACGGCTATGCGGCTGCCCTCGCAGACTTCTACGCCGAGGTCGGCATCGATCAGCCCGTACGTCCAGAGCGTTACCTGCCCGAACTCGAGGAGCAGCTGGAGGCGATCTGGGAGGCTGCGCCTGCGGCACTGAGCGTGGTGTTCGGCGTGCCGTCGGCCGAGGTCGTGGATGAGGCGCACCGCCGTGGCATCCGTGTTCTCGGCACGGCCACGACGGTCGCCGAAGCTGTCGCACTGGAAGCCGGCGGCGTCGACGCGGTGGTCGCGACGGGTGCGGAGGCAGCCGGCCATCGGGTGTCCTTCCTGAAGCC
>JBARWR010000170.1:0-2895 GCA_049646915.1 Microbacterium sp. | reverse complement strand
GAGTGCGCCTGCTGCTGCGGCGCGAGCGGCGCAGCGCTGTGGCGATCTCCTCGACGGGCGCGCCCGGCGCGCTGTCAGAGGGCTCAGGTACCTGACCGGGGTGAGAGCTCACGCGTGATTCCTCACGGGATGGGGGAGGCGACGGTGTCCGGATGCACGCTGAGGGGGTTGCCCATCCGACCGCCTCGGCTATCGTAACCCCGCCGGTTCGATCTCGGACCGGCGGAGTTGCGATCGCTTTCACCAGATCGTGACGCGCTCGCCTTCCGGCAGGTGCAGGGCGTCGCCCTCGGTCACGTCGAACGCGCTGTAGAAGGCGTCGATATTGCGGAGGATCTGGTTGCAGCGGAACTCGTTGGGCGAGTGCGGATCGATCGTCAGCAGACGGATTGTCTCGGCTTCGCGACTCTTCTGCTGCCAGACCTGCGCCCATGACAGCAGCAGGCGCTGCACGCCCGTGTAGCCGTCGATGATCGGCGCCTCCGCGCCGCCGAGCGACAGCTCGTACGCCTTCAGGGCGATGCCGAGGCCACCCAGGTCGCCGATGTTCTCGCCGATGGTGAGGGCGCCGTTGACATGGTTCTCCTCGCTGAGCCCGAGCGGCACGAGCTCGTCGTACTGCGCGATGAGCGCCTTGGTGCGCTCCTCGAACGCGGCACGGTCGTCGTCGGTCCACCAGTCCTGCAGGCGGCCGTCGCCGTCGTAGCGGCTGCCCTGGTCGTCGAAGCCGTGACCGATCTCGTGCCCGATCACGGCGCCGATGCCGCCGTAGTTCGCGGCCGCGTCGCGCTGCGGGTCGAAGAACGGATACTGCAGGATCGCCGCGGGGAACACGATCTCGTTCATCGAGGGGTTGTAGTAGGCGTTGACCATCTGCGGCGGCATGTGCCACTCGTCGCGGTCGATCGGCTTGCCGATCTTGTCGACGTTGCGGTCGTGCTCGAAGATGTTCGCGCGTCGGACGTTGCCGAACAGGTCGCCGGGTTCGATCGCGAGGGTGGAGTAGTCGCGCCACACGTCGGGGTGGCCGATCTTGGGACGGAAGGCGGCGAGCTTGTCCAGCGCCTTCCTGCGGGTGTCGGCACCCATCCACTCGAGCTTCTCGATGCTCTGGCGGTAGGCCTCGATGAGGTTGGCGACCAGCTCGTCCATTGCGGTCTTGGATTCGGCGGGGAAGTGCCGCTCGACGTAGATCTTGCCGACCGCGTCGCCGAGGGAGCCCTCGACCAGCGAGACGCCGCGCTTCCAGCGCTCACGGATCTCGGGGGTGCCGGTGAGCTCGGTGCCGTAGAACGAGAAGTTCTCCTGCACGATGTCGTCGGGGAGGAACGGGGCTGCGGCGTGCACGACCTGCGCCCGCAGCCATGCCTTCCAGTGATCGAGCCGCTCATCGGTGAGCAGCGCACCGAGACCCTCGAAGGCGCTGGGCTGGGAGACGACGAGCTCGGCGAACGCCGCCGCCGGGTTGGTCGGACCGACGGCATCCCGCCACGGAGCGAGGTCCGCGCCGACGAGCTGCTGGAACTCGTCCCACGACTTGAGGTTGTAGGTCTCGACCGCATCCCGGCTGCGCACGTTGTCCCAGTGATGCGCGGCGATCTCGGTCTCGAGCGCGAACGAGCGCTCGGCGTCACCGGTCGCGTCGGTGACGCCGGCGAGCGCGAGCAGACGCGCGAGGTGGGTGCGGTACGCGGCGCGGGTGCTCTCGAAGCTGTCGAGGCGGTAGTAGCTCTCGTCGGGCAGCGACAGCCCGGACTGCACGAGGATGGGCACGTAGCGCTCGGGGTCGCCGGGATCCCCGTCGATGTAGAGGCCGATCAGGTGCGCACGGCCGTCGCGCTCGTAAGCGCCCGCCGTGGCGAGCAGGGCCGGGATGCCGTCGATCCGGTCGATCTCGGCGAGCGTCTCCTGCAGCGGTTCGACACCCGCGGCGTCGATGCTCTGCGTGTCCATGAAGCTCGTGAAGAGGTCTCCGATCTTGCGGGCGAGTGTGCCCGACTCGGCATCCTGCGACTCCACGATGATCGCGCGGACGTCCTTCTCGGCCTGCTCGGCCAGCAGATGGAACGAGCCCCAGCGCGCTTTGTCGGCAGGGATCTCGGCGGCCTCGAGCCACGCGCCGTTGACGTGGCGGTAGAGGTCGTCCTGGGGACGGATGGAGGGGGTGAACTCGGAGACGGCGAGACCGGAGGGCAGAACGTCTGTCATGAATGCAAGCCTATGCTCCTGCGCCGACGCGGCGCTCGCATCGGAAGCGCGACTGCAGGAGCCTCAGCCGCACCCACCGGCCGCAGCGACTCCGGCGAATCGGTCGGCGGTCCAGGCCAGGGCATCCGCGATGGCCGGCGAATCCGGCTCGACCAGCTCGAGATGGCCGAGCCCGTCGTAGTCGCGGAAGTCGACCGCGGCCCCGTCGGCGCACAGCTTCTCGACGAAGGCGGACTGCATGTCGAAGCCGATGAGCTCGTCACCGGTGCCCTGTCCGAGCAGCACCGGTCCGGCGGCGACGGATGGAGTGTTCTGCCTCAGCCGTTCGCCCAGGGCGCCGGTGGTCGGGTCGGCGGCGAGGATGTTCGGGTCATCGGCCAGCGCCAGCAGCGCCAGCACCGACACGAAGGTCTCGGGCGCTGCCAGGCAGCGCCGGGCCATCTGCTGCACGGTGACCTCGGCACCGGGGCGGATGTACCTGCGGAACGACACGTCCGGGTAGACGGCGCTGTACGCTGAGATCACGAACGAGGCGAACACGCTGCCGCCGGTCACATCCGGCAGGCGGTCGACGAGGCCGATCAGATCGGATGCCGGTGCCAGAGCCACCGTGCCGGACAGCGGCACGTCGGGGGCGTAGTCCTCAGCGATCGCCGCCGACCACAGCGTGGCGCCGCCGCCCTGGGA
>JBARWR010000169.1:0-2634 GCA_049646915.1 Microbacterium sp. | reverse complement strand
ATCGCGCACCGGACCATCGGCCTTGAGACCGAGGAAGGTCGCGGCGTGCGCGAGCGCGAATCCGACCACGGCGAGCCCGCCCAGCATCGCGGGCAGAGTGAGCCAGACGAACGGGCCGCCGACACGGTCGCCGTTCGCATCGATCGACAGGCCGGTGGTGGTCAGCGCCAGCGCCGCGCCGATGCAGAACGCCACGATGAGCGATCCCAGGCCGATCATCCAGGTCCAGAAGGTGCGCCAGCGCTCGGTGTGGATCTTGCCGCGGTACTCGATGCCGACAGCGCGCACGATGAGCCCCACCAGGGTGATCGTCAGCGGCACGTACAGCGTCGAGAACAGCGAGGCGTACCAGGCGGGGAAGGCGGCGAACATCGCCGCTCCTGCAGTGATCAGCCACACCTCGTTGCCGTCCCAGACCGGGCCGATGGTGTTGAGCATCACCCGGCGGTCGCGCTCTTCGCGCGTGGAGAAGATCATGTGCATGCCGACGCCGAGGTCGAATCCCTCCAGCAGCAGATAGCCGATCCACAGCACGGCGATCGCGATGAACCAGATGACGGGAAGCGGTTCCATTTCCTTGTTCCTCTCGGATCGGACGGTCAGTATGCGAAGGCGAGCACGTCGCCCTGCTTCTCGCCGCTGTCGGGTCCGTCGCCGGCATCACGTGCGCTCAGCTCCGGCATGGATGCGGCCACGCCGCCGCGGACGTACTTGACCATCAGGTACCCCTCGATCACGAGCATGACGCCGTAGACGACGCTCAGCGTGATCACCGAGAAGAGCATCTCCCCCGCGGTCACTCCCGGCGAGACGGCGGCCGCCGTGAACATGAAGACGCCGTCGACTCCGGTCGGGTTCGGCGCGACGACGAACGGCTGCCGGCCGAGTTCGGTGAAGATCCACCCGGCGATGTTCGCGGCGAACGGGGCGACGATGCCGAGCAGCGCGAGCCGCATGATCCAGGGCGAGCGCGGCACGGTGCCCTTCCTGGTCAGCCAGACGGCCACGACCGCGCCGAAGGCGACGACCGCGCCCAGGCCGATCATCAGGCGGAACCCCCAGTACGTCACCCACATCAGCGGCACGTAGTTGATCTCGGCGCCGGCGTGCGCACCGTACAGCGCGTCGTCGGGGATGGTGGCGCCGTACTGGTCGACGTAGCGCGGCTCCAGATCGCGGATGCCGGGCATATCGGCGCCCCACTCCCCCGTGCCGAGAAAGCCGAGCGCGCCGGGCACCTCGATGAGAGTGACGACGTCGCCGCAGTCCGTGGAGCCGGGATCTCCCAGCGACAGCACCGAGAAGGAGGAGCCGGTGTGGCAGGCGGCTTCAGCTGCGGCCATCTTCATCGGCTGCTGCTCGTACATGAGCTTGCCCTGGATATCGCCGGTCACCACGGTCCCGAGGAAGCCCAGCACGGCGATGACGGCTCCGAGGCGAAGCGACCAGATCCACACGCCGTGGTCGGTGCGGTCGCGGCCGGGGGCGGCATCCGTCTGCCCGACGAGCACGTGACCGGTCTCGTCGACGGTGTCGATGCCGTCGTGGCGGCGTCGCCAGAGGTGGTACCAGGAGATGCCGATCAGGAACATGCCCGCGACGACCAGCGCGCCCAGGATCGTGTGCGTGTAGGCGGCCAGGGCGGTGTTGTTGGTGAGCACGGCCCAGACGTCGGTCATCACGGGGCGCCCGTCGGCGCCCATCTCGACGCCCACCGGATGCTGCATCCACGAGTTCGCCGCGATGATGAAGAACGCCGAGATCCAGGAGCCGATCACGGCGCACCAGAGGGCGGCGAGGTGCAGCCCCTTGCGCAGGCGCCCCCAGCCGAAGATCCAGATGCCGAGGAAGGTCGACTCGACGAAGAAGGCCAGCAGCCCCTCCATCGCGAGCGGGGCGCCGAAGACGTCGCCGACGAAGCGGGAGTACTCGCTCCAGGCCATGCCGAACTGGAACTCCTGCACGAGTCCGGTGGCGACGCCGATGATGAAGTTGATCAGGTAGACCTTGCCCCAGAACTTGGTCATGCGCAGGAACTTCTCGTCCCCCGTGCGCACCCAGCGGGTCTGCATGATCGCGACCATCATGCCCAGTCCCAGCGTGAGCGGAACCATGAGGAAGTGGTAGACGGTGACGATGCCGAACTGCCAGCGAGCGATGTCGAGCGGGTCCACGCGGAGTCTCCTTCGGGAAGCGGTCATTGGTCGGCGGATTCCGCCGGCACGCTTGAATTCTACGCGATGTAGAACTACTTCGACACAGCATAGAACAATTTTTACGACTGGTAGAATCAGGGATGCGGCGCGCACGATGTCGCGACAGAGGAGGCACTCATGGGAACGCTCGGAGAACTGGAACGCGCCGTCATGGACGCCCTCTGGGACGCCGACGGGTCGCTGAGCGCCTACGACGTGCAGCACCGGCTCGAAGCCGAAGGCCGCTCCCTCGCCGCCACCACGCTGCTGACCGTGCTCTCGCGCCTGGAGAAGAAGGGCTTCGTCAGCTCCGACCGCTCGTCGCGCCCGCACCACTACACCGCGATCGCCTCCCGCGCCGATCACGTCGCCGAGCTCATGCACTCCGTGCTGGGCGATGCCGGCGACCGCACCGCCGTGCTGGAGCGCTTCGTGGGCG
>JBARWR010000168.1:0-7403 GCA_049646915.1 Microbacterium sp. | reverse complement strand
GCCTCGGCCTGCCGATCAGCTACGGGATCATCGGCGGCGCGCCGCACCGGTTCGCACCGCTCGCCGAGCTCTACCGGGCCAGCGCCGCTCAGGCCGGACACACCGGTCCCGAGATCCGGGTGTCGGTGGCGGGACTCGGGCTCATCGCCCCGACCAAGAAGGAGGCACTCGAGAGGTTCTACCCGGGGTGGCGCATCATCAATGAGCTGATGGCGGTGCAGCGCGGCTGGGCGACGCCGAGCGATGACGACTACCTCGCGCAGGCGCACGCGCACGGCGCCTACTACGTGGGCGACCCCGATGACATCGCCGAGCGCATCGTGCATCTGCACGGCTACCTCGGACACATGCGGCACTTCCTGCAGATGGACATCGGCGGCACGCCGCAGGAGCACCTGCTGGAGTCGATCACGCTGCTGGCCACCGAGGTGAAGCCGCGGGTGGAGAGGCTGCTCGCGAAGAAGTGAGCCCGTCTATTTGTGTCCAACGCGCGCGAGACGATACTCCGATGCGCTCATGTCTGGGTGAATCTCTTCCTTTCATGACGGATTCCCGTCATGTGACGTCACCAAGTCACGCCGTGTTACACGACGCTTTCCTGTCGGTTGCACCCGCACTCAGAATCGGGACAGCACCACGACGGAGGAGCAGAAGTGACACACCAGCGAACCCCACGACAGATCAAGTTCGGCGCGGTCCTGACCGGAACCGGTGGTCCCGGTGACCAGCTGCGCTGGCTGGATCCTGAGATCCCCGGTGACGCGAGCGTCGACATCGACTGGTACATCGAGTACGCGCGGCTCGCCGAGGAGGCGAAGTTCGACCTCGTCTTCATCGTCGACAGCCAGTTCATCACGCCGAGCTCTCCGCCTCACTACCTGAACCGACTCGAGCCGCTCACTCTCCTCTCTGCCCTCGCAGTCAGCACGTCGCGCATCGGATTGGTCGGCACGGCGACGACGTCGTACAACTCTCCGTACAACCTGGCCCGTCGATTCGCCTCGTTGGATCTGATCAGCCGCGGTCGTGCGGGCTGGAACGTCGTGACGAGCGGCGATGCGGGAACCGCTGGCAACTACAGCCGCGACGAGCACTTCGACTACCCGACGCGCTACCGTCGCGCCGCCGAGCACATCGAGGTGTCCCAGGGGCTGTGGGACAGCTACGAGGACGATGCCTTCCGTCGCGATCGCCGGACGAAGGTCTTCCTCGACACGAACAAGCTGCACGAGCTGAACCACGACGGCGAGTTCTTCCAGGTCGTCGGTCCTCTGAACATCCAGCGCTCCCCCCAAGGGCAGCCCGTGATCTTCCAGGCGGGCGACAGCAACGACGGTCGCGACCTGGGTGGCCGTTACGCCGACGGGATCTTCACCTTCACACCCAGCATCGCCGAGGGTCAGGCATTCGCCGCCGACATCCGGGCCCGTGCCAGCGCGGCCGGGCGAAACCCTGACCACGTGCTGATCCTGCCGGGTGCTCGGATCGTCGTCGGCGACACGGACAAGGATGCCCGCGAGATCGAGCGCGAGGAGCACGAGCTGAGCAACTCCTTCGAGATCACCCTCGCGGAGCTGGGACGCCCGTTCGGATGGCATGACTTCAGCGGATACGACCTGGATGCGCCGTTCCCCGATGTGCTCCACCTCGCCGAGCACAGCTTCCGCACACAGGCCGAGGCGATCGTGGCCGCCGCGCGGAAGGACGATCTCACGCTGCGTCAGGTCGTGGAGAACCGGGCCGCGCTGCATCCGTCGCCGTTCGTGGGGTCGGCCGTGACCGTCGCCGACACGATCCAGGAATGGTTCGAAGCGGGCGCATTCGATGGACTCAACGTCTACGTCTCGCACCCTGCGCAGTTCCGTCGCTTCGTGAACGAGGTGATCCCGATCCTGCAGGAGCGCGGTCTTCACCGCTCCGAGTATGAGGGCACGACCCTGCGCGAGCACCTCGGCCTGCCGTTCCCCATCAACCGCCACACCGTCGCTGCGGACGAGGCAGAGCGTGAGTCCAGCGCGCCGAGTCTCACCGCAGCGCACTGACCTCATACACGCCTCACACACGTCCCCTCCTCAGAAGAAAGCAGACCATCGTGACCAGATACTGGCGCCCCCTCGCAGCAGCAGCCATCGCGGCGACCCTCATCGCCGGTATGTCCGCCTGCGGCACCGCCGGCGACAGCGGCCCGACCTCCTCCGATCAGGAGTCGGTGCTGCGCTGGTCGTTCGGACTGCCCACTTCCTGGGACCCGGTCGCCAGCCGGACGGGGATCGACATCAACACGATCTCGCTTGCGTACGCCTCGCTGACCAAGCTGGATGCCGAGGGGAATGTGGAACCGAGTCTCGCGGAGTCGTGGAAGTACGACGACAATGGCACGGCCATCACCTTCACCTTGCGCGACGGTCTGACGTTCAGTGATGGGACGCCGCTGAACGCCGAGGCGGTGAAGGCGCACTTCGAACGCGGGAAGACGCAGGACGACTCTCATCTGCGCGACCAGCTCGCAGATCTGGAGTCCATCACTGCGGACTCTCCGACTGAGGTCACCCTGCACCTCTCGGCCGTCGACTACCAGATCCCGTATCTCGTCGCCGGCAGGACCGGGGCGATCGCGAGCCCGACGGCCGCCGAAGATCCTGACGAGCTCGCGGTGCACCCGGTGGGCGCTGGCCCGTTCGTGATGACCGATTTCGTGGCGGAATCGCATGCCACTTTCGTGAAGAACGACGATTACTGGGATGCTGCCGACATCCATGTCGATCGTCTCGAACTCTCCACCGCGCTCGATGACGCGACCGTCGTCTCCGCCGTGCAGTCCGGGTCGATCGATGTCGCCCGACTCCCTGCGACGCAGATCGATCAGGCGAAGGCCGCCGGCCTCACCGTCTCGGTCGCGGGGACTCTGGCAGCCAGCGACGCCTCGATCAACCTGAACAAGGCGCCATTCGACGACCCGGCTGTGGTCGAGGCCTTCCGATACGCCTTCGACCGCCAGGAGTTCGTCGACGTACTCACCGGGGGCGAGGGCACGGTCACCCATCAGCCGTTCCCGAAGGGATATGTCGCCTTCAACCCCGAGGTGGAGAAGATCTGGGACTACGACCCGAAGAAGGCGCGTCAGATCCTCGCTGACGCCGGCTATGAGGACGGCGACGTGTCGATCGAGATCACCGCGATGGCAACGGGTGAGGTGAGCGCTCAGCTCGCCCAGTCCCAGCTCGCCGACATCGGAGTGAAGTCGACGATCAAGGTCGTTCCGGCCGGCTCGACAACGTGGCAGGACGAGGTCTACGTGGCGAAGAACCCCCAGCTGGCTCTCGACGGCACGATCGGGCGGGAGTCCCCGGTCGCCAACCTGCTGGCCACGTACGGACCCCAGGGCATCATGAACATCAGCGGACCGCACTCCAGCGACGAGTTCCTCACTGCCCTCGATGCGGTCCGGAGCACGCCGATCGACTCGCCCGAATACCAGTCCGTGCTCCGGGAGGCCGTGCGAATCGGCGTCGAGCAGTCGCCGACGAACTACCTGTACAGCGCGCCGTGGATCATCGTCTCGGCTCCGGCCGTCAGCAAGCTGAATCTGCTCCCCTCGCAGGTCCGCTGGGAGGGTGTGACGGTCGGCGACTGAGCCGGCGTCCTCAACCTCATGACGACTCTCACTCTGACGCCCGACACCGGGGACCGCGCACTGATCGCGGTCTCCCGTGCTCCCGGCACCGCGCGCATCGTCAAGCGGCTGCTGGGAGCGCTGGGGGCCACCGCGCTGATCGTCGTTCCGGTGTTCCTGTTCGCCACCTTCATCACCTTCCTGCTCGGTACCGCGAGCGGCTTGAGCCCCGCAGCCGCGCTGTCGGGCGACGAGGCGACGCCGGAGCGCATCGCTCAGATCAACGCCGAGCTCGGCCTGGACCAGCCGCTCGTGGTGCAGTACCTGACGTGGATGGCTTCCCTGTTCCGCGGCGACCTGGGCGTGAGCTGGTACAACGGGTTCACCGTCACCGAGCTGATCGGACAGCGCCTGGCCATCACCGCGTCGATCGCGGGCGTGGCGCTGATCATCGGCATAGTGGCAGGCGCCGCTCTCGGAATCGTCGCGGCGTTGAATCAGGGCCGGATCGTGGATCGCCTGATCACGGCGACGACCACGGGGCTTTCGACGTTGCCGCCGTTCGTCGTGTCGATCGGACTCATCGTCGTGTTCAGCGTCTGGCTGAAGATGCTGCCCTCGTCGGGCTACGTGCCCTTCGGCACGAATCCATCGCTGTGGTTGCAATTGATCATCATGCCGGCAATCGCCCTGAGTCTGGAGCCCGCATCCGATATCGCCCGTCAGCTGCGCACGGGTCTGGTGCACTCGCTCTCACAGCCGTATATCACCGGCGCCGTGGTGCGCGGGTTCTCCGCGCGCCGCGTACTGACCGTGCACGCGCTGCGCAACGGATCGGGCCCGGCGATCGCCGTCCTGGGGATGAAGATCCCCGCGCTTCTGGGCGGCGCCGTCGTGACGGAGACGATCTTCAACATGCCCGGTTTCGGGCTTCTGGCGGCCGATTCCGCACTTCGTGGGGATGTTCCTGTGGTGCAGGGCACCCTGGTCGTCTCCATCGCGCTGGTGCTGATCTTCAATGTGCTGGTCAATATCGTTCTCACCGCGCTCCAGCCCGCGACCAGAAGGGAGGCGTGATGAATCTGCGCGAGGTGCTGCGCCCCGCCAGCGCGAAGCTCGCTGCCGGCATCCTGATCGTCGTCGTGCTCCTCACCGCGTTCGGCCCCCTACTGGCACCCCAGGATCCCTTCGCCAAGGACACGACGTCGATGCTGCAGGGACCGAGCGTCGCGCACTGGCTGGGAACCGACGATCTCGGACGCGACGTGCTCAGCCGACTGCTCGCTGGTTCGCCCGTCTCGGTCCTGTCCGCGCTCATGGCCGTCGCCGTCGGACTCGTACTCGGGGTCATCCCCGCGCTGCTCTCGGTGTACCTGAATCGCGCGTTCGAGTGGATCTCGCTGCGGTTGATGGACGCGCTCATGACCCTGCCGTTCCTCGTCTTCGCCATCGCGATGACCGCCCTACTCGGCAACGGCGTTCCCCAGGCGATGGTAGCCGTCGGGATCCTGATCTCCCCGGCGTTCTATCGCGTGACGCGAGCCGCCGCACTCAGCGCGGCCGGCTCGCAGTATGCCGAAGCCGCGGTGCTGCTGGGCGCATCCACCAGCTGGGTGCTGCGTCGGCATGTCTGGCGGCACGTGCTGCCCGCGGTCGCGGTGGCCGCCGCCGGACTGACCGGAGCCGCCCTGGTGATCGTCGCATCGCTGACTTTCCTCGGCATCGGCGTCGTGCCGCCCGATCCGACCTGGGGCGGACTGCTGGCGAGCGACCTGAAGTATCTCTACCAGCGACCGCTCGGCCCGGCCGCTCCGGCCGCACTGATCGTGAGCACGGTCTGGGCTCTTAACGCGCTGGCCGACGCCATCCGCGACGCGCAGACCCGGCGCCCCGGAGCAAGCGCGCGGACCATCGAAACCATCCCTCAGGAGGCATCCGCATGACACTGCTCGAGGTCGATTCTCTCTCCATCACCACGCCGACCGGTGCACGCCTGGTCGACTCCGCCTCCTTCCAGGTCGATCGCGGTGAGGCACTCGGCATCGTCGGCGAATCCGGCAGCGGCAAGTCGCTCTCCTGCCGTGCCGTGCTCGGCATCGTGCCAGAGACTCTCGCCGTGGATGCCGTAGGGATCCACTTCGACAACGCCGACCTGCTGCATGCCTCGCCATCCGCTTGGCGCGGCATCCGCGGCACCCGGATCGGCGCCGTGTTCCAGGACCCCGGGGCCTATCTGAACCCTTCCATTCCCGTCGGACGGCAACTCGCAGAAGTGCATCGAGTCAAGCGGGGCCTTTCTCGTCACGACGCACGTTCCGCATCGGTAACCGGCTTCGGCGACCTCGGTCTGATTGATCCCGAGCGGGTAGCCCGACGGCTTCCACGCCAGCTCAGCGGCGGAATGCTGCAGCGAGTGATGATCGCCATAGCGATCGCCGAATCGCCAGATCTGCTCATCGCGGATGAGCCCACGACAGCGCTCGATGTCACTGTGCAGGCCGAGGTGCTCGACGTGCTGGAGGACCTGCGCACGACACGGGGTGTGGCGATCCTGTTCGTCTCGCATGACCTGCCGGTCGTCGCGCGGGTCTGCGAGCGGATCCTCGTCATGCAGCACGGTCGGATCGTGGAGCAGGGCTCGGCCTCACAGGTGCTGCACGCCCCGGAGCATCCATACACGCGCGCGCTTCTCGCGGACCATGCCGAGTACGGCCTCGATCGCTTCCTCGTCCCGGAGCCGGCGCATGTCTGACCTGGTGCAGATGACGAATGCGCGCCTCGGCTACGGGTCGCGATCGAGATCGCAGGAGATCCTCCATGACATCACGCTCGCCCTCGCACCGGGGGAACGCGTGGGCCTCATCGGCGAGACAGGGTCAGGAAAGTCCACGTTGGCGCGATCGCTGCTCGGTCTCACTTCCGTCCTGGGCGGGACCGTGCAGGTCGGTGGTCAGGATCTCGGCCGGCTGCGCGGACGCGCGTTGCGTGAGTACCGACGCTCGGGTGTCGCCCAGTACGTGTATCAGGATCCGCTCCAGAGCCTGGATCCGGACATCACGGTCGCAGGTTCGATCGCCGAAGGCCTGCTGATCCGCGGTGGCGTCTCACGAGCAGAAATCCATGCGCGGGTCGAGGACGTCCTTGCTCTGGTCGGCCTTGATCCTGTGCTGGGGCGACGTCTGCCCGCGGAGCTCTCCGGCGGCCAGCGGCAACGTATCGCACTGGCTCGAGCGCTCGTCGTCGAGCCGCAGCTGCTGATCCTCGACGAGCCCGTCAGCGCCCTGGACGCATCCAGCCGCGTGCACGTGCTGGACCTGCTGCGGGTCACGGTCGCGGAGAGGCCCATCGCGCAGCTGTTCATCTCCCACGATCTCGGTTCCGTGGCCGGCGTCACAGACAGACTCGTCGTGCTGTACCACGGCACGATCGTCGAGGATGGACCGACCCCAGAGATCATCGCAGACCCACAGCATCCATACACCCGCCTGCTGATCGAGTCCGCACCGACCCTCAGCTCCGCGGGCGCCGGCAGAGAACGACGCGCCGCGCTGCGCGCCGACCTCGAGGCGCGGCGGGCCTGATCCGCAACAGTTCGACACACGTCTCGACCTCCCTCTCCAATACACCGAGGATGAACGACATGAGTTCCGACCCCACCGCCGTCTTCGCCCCCGCCGCCCGCGTCCGGGGGACGCTCGCACTGATCGCCGGGCGTGATGAGACCGCGGCGATCTACCGGCGCTTCGGCTCGCGCATCAGCGCCGACGGCTACACGGTCGGCGTGTTCGAG
>JBARWR010000167.1:0-2240 GCA_049646915.1 Microbacterium sp. | reverse complement strand
GCTCGGCGCCGTAGCGCAGTCGCTCGGCCAACACGGCCCGGTACGCACCGCGTCCACGTGACCCGGGGAGCGTGGCGGCACCCCAGAGACGCACGAAGCCGTCGACGATCGTGCAGCCGCCGGTGCTCACAGCGACGCCCTCGACGCGAGCCAGCATGCGGGCGCCCTCACCGGTCGCGAAGCCGTCGAGCACCTCGGCGAGTTCTTCGCGCAGGCCGTCCTCGTCGAGCGGATCCTGCTCCCAGACGGGCACGTTGATCGCATCCACCTCGCGGACCTGGTCAAGCGTGCGCACCACCTCGGCAGTCACGCCGTCGGGGATCTCGATCGGGATGCCGTCGATGGGCCTCGCCAGCACCGCGACCGTGTCGATGTGCTCGGCCCCGCGGCGCAGCAGCTCGTCCTCGAGGTCGGGCCTGTCGGAGGCGTTCGTCCAGAACGTCAGCTTCGTCTCGCCCCATGCACAGGTCCGCTCGATGGCATGGTCGAGCACGGCCGCGGCATCCTTCGTCGACTCGACCTGCGAGGCCTTCACCCCGCCACCGAAGCGCGCCGGATATCGCACGAGCTGCAGCTCGGACTTCTCCTGGTCGCTGTCGCGCGGGAACCACACCCAGGCGGCGGACGCCCGCATGATGTCGTCGAGATCGTGTGAGACCTCGTGGTGAGTGCTGGCGGTATTCACCGCAGAGGGCAGCCCGTCGGCGTCGACGATTCTCACTCGCCCCGCCGTGCCACGAGGTGACGGATCGTCGTTTCGGCATCCGCATCCAGTGTCACCGTCGTGCGCATTTTGCGCGGCATATACGTCCATGCTCCTCCGTCGTCACTCAACCACGATCAGCACCGACGAGGCGCGCGAACGCGCTGAGCCGCGCCACACCGTCCGGCGTCCACGGCAGATCGTCGAGCAGCGCAGGAGAATGCACGAGATAAGCGACGCTTTTCGCCCGCGAGATCGCGACGTTCAAGCGGTTCTGCAGCAGCAGGAACTCCGGCCCGCGAGGTGCATCCCGCCCGCTGGACGCCGCGAGCGACGTGATCGAGACCACGGCCTCCTTGCCCTGGAAGTTGTCCACTGTTCCGACTGGAACGTCGGCCAGGCCCGCGGCGATGAGCTCCTCGTGGATCAGCTGCTTCTGCGCGTTGTACGGGGCGACCACGATGACATCCGTCTGCACGAGCGGACGGGGCGCGTCATCCGCCATCCCGTCGACGTAGCCGCGCCCCAGCAGGTCGCGCACGATGCGCACCACCTCGGCCGCCTCCTCACGGGACTCGGTCGCGTTGCCGCGGTGACGCACCGGCACGATGTGCAGGCCGGGCTCGACGCCCTCGACCACGCGCTTCTCCGTGCCGGCCGCGGAGGCCAGTCGCCCCGCGTACGCCAATTTCGAGACAGGTGCCGCGACCGCGGGGTGCATCCGCCACGATTCGGCGAGGAAGTAGCCGTGAGCGGGGTCGATGACCGCGGAACCGTCCATCACCCAGCCGAGAGCGGAGGTGTCGACGGGTTCGGGATGCGTGCCCTGGCTGACCTGCGGCAGCTGCTGCGGGTCGCCGAGCAGCAGCAGCCGCTTCGCCCCGGCGGCCACGGCGATGGTCGAGGCCAGTGAGAACTGCCCGGCCTCGTCGATCACCAGCAGGTCGAGCCCCTGGCGATCCACGCGACGCGTGTTGCTGTAGTCCCAGGCGGTGCCGCCGACCACAGCGCCTGACTGCGCGTGCTCGGCGAGGAACGCGGCCATGCCGTCCTTGCGGATGACCGTGTAGGCGGGCGGCTCGGCATCCCGATCCTTCGGCGCCTTGGCGACCTTCTCCGCGGGCACACCGTCGGCGACGACCCTCTCCAGCAGATTCTCGACGATGGCATGCGACTGTGCGACCACGCCCACGCGGTAGCCGTGCTCGTTCACGAGCCGTGCGATCACCCGGGATCCGGTGTAGGTCTTGCCCGTGCCAGGAGGGCCTTGAACGGCGAGATAGCTGGAGTCGAGGTCGAGGACGCCGCGGACGATGGCATCGATCGTGTCATCGCCGGCTTCGGGCAGCCCTGCCCCGGAGACGGTGCGCGGGGCGATGCGGCGCAGGATGTCAGTTGCCGCATCGGACGGGAAGTCGGGCGCGGCATGGTGGATCGCAGCCGCCCATTCCTCGATCGCGCCCTGCTGGGAGCCCACGTTCGGCGGTGCGGCGGGCGCGAGCGCCACCGGCAGAGCATCCCAGATCTGGCCCTGCAC
>JBARWR010000166.1:0-2177 GCA_049646915.1 Microbacterium sp. | reverse complement strand
AGCGTCGACCTCGCCGACGCGGCGGGGATGCCGTCGGTCGCTCTCACCGCCCGGCAGGCGCTCTTCGACTTCGGCGGGCTCACGTCGGGTCAGCGTGTGCTGATCTCCGGAGCCGGAGGCGCGGTGGGCGGGTATGCGATCCAGCTCGCCAAGCGCGCCGGCGCCCATGTCATCGCCACGGCGAGCCCGCGCAGCAAGGATGCCGTGGAGGCGGCCGGTGCGGACGAGATCATCGACCACACCCGCGCCAGCGTGCTGGACTCGATCACCGAGCCCGTCGACGTGCTGTTCAACCTGGCGCCGATCAGCCCGGACGAGTTCGCAGCGCTCGTCGGCCGTGTGCGCGACGGCGGCATCGTCCTGTCCACGACCGTGTGGATGACCACCCCCGGCGACGACACCCGAGGTGTGCGCAGCGTGGATGTCTACGTGCAGTCCCGCGCGGACGATCTGGCCGACCTGGTCGCTCTCGTCGACCGCGGCGAACTCAGCCTCGGCGTCACCCGACGCGTGCCGCTGAGCGCGCTGGCATCGATCCACGCCGAAGCCGCCGCCGGCCGACTGCACGGCAAGGTCGTCGCTGTGCCGAGTGCCGACTGAGCGACCCTCGCCTACCTGACGAGCTCGTCCCAGGCCGCGGCCAGCGCACCGTCCACACGCTGCAGCTCCGGGTGCGCGTCGTGCCACTCGATGATCTCTCCGGCCGCGAGGTGGAGGGCGACGACGGGGTTGAAGTCCGGCACCACCCGCCGGATCTTGGTGTTGTCGAAGACGACCGAGTGCGCCATGTCGCCGGTGAGCTGGCCGGCGCGGTCCGGCAGGGCGTGCTCGATCGCCGCGCTGGTGGCGTAGCGGAGCTTCGGCTCCGCGCCCGCCGCGCGACCGAGGATCGAATAGATCTCGTTCCAGGTGTAGACGAAGTCGCTGGTGATCTGGAAGGTGTCGCCCTGGGCGAGCGGGTTGCCGAGGAGCCCCACGAATCCGACCGCGAAGTCGCCGGCATGGGTGAGAGTCCACAGAGAGGTGCCGTCGCCGTGCACGACGATCTCCTCTCCGCGACGGATTCGGTCGATCGCCGTCCAGCCGCCGAATGCGGGAATCGTCCACTTGTCGTAGGTGTGCGATGGGCGCAGCACCGTCACGGGGAAGCCGCGCTCCCGGTATGCCGAGGCGAGCAGCTCCTCGCAGGCGATCTTGTCGCGCGAGTACTGCCAGAACGGGTTGCGCAGCGGAGTCGATTCGGTGATCGGCAGGCGGGCGACCGGCTTCTGATACGCGGATGCCGAACTGATGAAGACGTACTGGCCCGTGCGTCCTTCGAAGCGATCGATGTCGCGCTGCACCTGGCCGGGCGTGAAGGCGATCATGTCCACGACGACGTCGAACTCCCGACCGGCCAGGGCCGCATCGACGGCCGGCCCATCCGAGAAGTCCGCCGTCAGCACCTCGATGCCGTCCGCAGGCGAGCGGCGGGATCGGCCGCGATTCAGCAGCGTCACCTCCATGCCGCGCTCGACAGCGAGCGCACTCGCCGCCGAGGAGATGATCCCCGTCCCACCGATGAACAGCACCTTCGTCGCAGCCATGCACAGCACTCTATCGAGGTGCCCGACGAGCGCGGACAAGGCCGCCGGTCAGCTCCAGACGAAGCGGAAGACGCCGGATGCCACGGCCGCGGCGATCGCGACGGACATGATCGCCACGCCTCCCAGCAGCGCGACCGCATCGCGCGGGTGAAGGTGGGACTCGCGGGCCCAGGTGCGCGGGATGTCGGAGCCGAACCCGCGCGCCTCCATCGCCATCGCCAGCTTGGTGCCGCGCCGAACGGCGAACACCAGCAGCACGAAGGCCATGGAGAAGAACCGTCGCAGCGCACCCCGGTCGCCGACGCCGCGGGCCCGCCGGGCAAGGGACATCGTGCGCCAGTCGTCGAGGAACAGGCCCAGCATCCGCGTCCCTGCCAGTACGCCCAGAACGAAGCGGCTGGGCAGGTGCGCCACCTGCGCGAGTGCGTCGCCGAGCTCGGTCGGGTCGGTGCGCCCGAACAGCAGGATCGTCGGCAGGCCGAGCGCGATCACACGCAGGGTCACGGCGACGGCGAGCGCGATGGATCCCTCGCTGATCGCCGCGAAGCCGAACTGCCAGAACACCCGCCCCTCCGGCTCGGCGTACAGCAG
>JBARWR010000165.1:0-6986 GCA_049646915.1 Microbacterium sp. | reverse complement strand
GTCCCTCGCAGCACGGGGTCTCGGCGACAGCACGGGGTCTCGGCGAAACACGCGGCCGGCTCAGACCAGCAGCTGATGCCTCGCGAGGTCGCGATACAGCGCCACCTCGTCGACGAGCTCGGAGTGCGTGCCCTGCCCGACCACCTGGCCGTTCTGCAGCACTACGATGAGGTCGCTGTCGACCACGGTCGACAGGCGATGCGCGATCACGATGAGCGTGCGGTCGGACGCTGCCGCGTCGATCGCCTCGCGCATCCGCTGCTCGTTCACGCCGTCGAGGGATGAGGTCGACTCGTCCAGCAGCAGGATCGGCGCCTCGGTCAGCAGCGCCCGCGCGATGGCCAGACGCTGGCGCTCTCCGCCGGAGAGCATCACGCCGTCTTCGCCGACCGGTGCCTGCAGCCCCAGCGGACTGCGCTCGAGCACGTCGCCGAGGTTCACCGAGCGCAGCACGCGCTCGCAGTCGGCATCCGTGGCATCCGGCGCAGCCAGACGCAGGTTCTCGGCGAGCGTGCCGGCGAGTGTCGGTGCGTCCTGCTCGACATAGCCGAACTGTGCGCGCAGAATCCGGCGCGGGTAGCTGCGCACGTCGTGACCGGCGAGGCGGATGCTGCCGCCGGTCGGGTCGTAGAAGCGCTCGATGAGCGAGAGGATCGTGCTCTTGCCGGCGCCGCTGGGGCCGACGAGAGCCACCCGCGCACCGCGCGGCACAGCGAAGGACACTCCCTTCAGCACGTCGCGGTCGACCTCCTCCCGATCGATCGCCGCGCCGTCCTCGTCGCCGCGCTCCAGGTGCACCTCGGCGAGCAGGGAACGCGCCTCCTTGGCCGCGGCCTCGCGGGCGGCGATCACATCGTCGGGGTAGCGGAACCGCACATCGCGGAACTCGATCGCGGGAGCTCCGACGACGGCGGCGGCGGTGGCATCGGCATCCGCTTCGTCGTTCTCGGTCTCCGTCGGCAGATCGAGGATCTCCTGGATGCGGCCCAGTGCGCCCAGTGCCTGGTTGACCGAGGTGATGGCGCCGAACGCCTGCCCGAGCGGCATGACCAGCATGAACAGGAACATGATGAAGGTCACCAGTGAGGCGATGCTCAGCGCACCGGAGGCCACGCGGAACCCGCCCACGCCGAGCACGACGAGCAGGGAGACCTGCAGGGCGATGCCCGCGATGGGGACGACCATCGAAGAGATCTTCGCGATGCGCACGCCGAGTCCGTAGGCCTCGCCGACGATCGCATCCACGGACTCGGTCTCGCGCTCTGTGGCGCCGGAGGCCCGCACGGTGCGGATGCTGGAGATGCCGCGCTCGATGCCGGATGCCAGCTCGCCGACCTTCTGCTGCTGGGCCGCGGATGCCGCGCGGATGCGGCCGCTGAGCAGCACCACGACCACGACCGAGGCGGTGATCACGACGACGATCAGCAGAAGCAGGAGCGGATCGATGACGAGCATCGCGATCAGCGCACCGACGAACAGGATCGCGCTGCCGACGGCATCCGCGAGGCCCTGGGTGAGCACCGCGTACAGCAGGGTCGTGTCGGTGCCGACCCGCGAGACGAGGTCTCCGGTGCGGCGCGCGTCGAACTCGCTGATCGGCAGATGCAGGATGCGGGCGATCAGCTGACGGCGACTGGAGTACACGACGGCGGTGCCGGTGCGCTGCAGCAGGTAGTGCTGATAGCCCGAGAGCACCGAGGCGATGATGACCAGGCCGATCAGCACCCAGACCAGCGAACCGAGTGCCTGATCCTTCTGCACCCGATCGATGACCTGGCCGACCAGCAGCGGCTGGGCGAGGGATGCCGCGGCGCCGACGATGCTGAGCGCGGCGACCGCGACCAGGACCTTCTTGTGCTCGAAGAGGAAGGGGAGGAGCTGGCGGAACGTGGCGCGCGGACCATCGTGCGGCGCACCGCGCCCGCGTCGGCGTGCTGTCACCGTGCGGGACATGAGGACCTCGTTCTTGAGGGAGGTGTTGCGGGGATGTCTCTATTGTCTGCCGAACTTCTTATGCGCCGCCTGCTTGGTTACGCCCAGGGCGCTGGCGATCGCCTGCCAGGAGTATCCCGCCAGCCGCGCGCGGCGCACCTGCGCCTCCTCGGCTCGGGCGAGTTCACGGCGGATGCCGGTGAGTCGGTGCAGCTCGGCGAGTGGCTCGCCCTCGGGATCCGTGGCGATGGCGGTGCGGATGCTCATGGCGTCAATATATGTTGACCAGGTGAAGTTTGTCAACAGAGGTTGACTCGATTAGGGTGGGCGGATGTCTGAGCCGACGTGGATCCTGTTCGATATCGGCGGCGTGCTGGAGGTCGTCGACGACCACACCTGGCAGGACGCCTGGTGGCGACGCTGGCGGGAGCGCGCGGGCGCCCCGGATGCCGACATCGATGAGCTCGTCGTGAGCGGGCGGCTCCCGTCGATCGATGTCGTCTCGGGTCGTGCGGACGAGTTCTGGCAGGTGCTCGGCGATCGGCTCGCGCTGGCGCATGCCGACCGAGAGGCCATGCGGATGGACTTCTGGGACGCGTACTGCGGGGCGGGGAACACCGAACTCATCGAGTACGCCCGCTCGTTGCGGGGCCGTGCGTCGCTCGCGATCCTCTCGAATTCCGCTGACGGGGCCCGCGAGCAGGAGGAGCGCCGCTACGGCTTCTCCGAGATCTTCGACCCGATCTGCTACAGCCATGAGCAGGGCGTCAACAAGCCGGAGGAACGGGCCTACACGTTGGCGCTCGCGCGGATGAACGCGGAACCTGCGCAGGTGTTCTTCGTGGATGACCATCAGCACGCCGTCGACGGCGCGGCGGCCGCCGGCATCCGAGGCGTCGTTCACGTCGACAACGCGACGACGATGGCCGCGATCGAGGGGTTCCTCGCGGGTTCCTAAGCCAGCCCACGCTCCGCGAGCCACGCGCGACCGACCGCCGCCGGCACCCGCAGCAGCCAGGCATCCGTCAACGTCTCGCGCAGCAGCTGTTCGTCGATGGCCTCCACCCGGGTGAGCACGGCCGGGAAGCCGTCGAAGTGGGGGATCGTGAAGAAGACGTCCGGGTAGGTCTCGATCAGGGCCGACTTCGCCTGCTCGCCTTCGACGCGGATGCCGATGATCGCGCCCTCCGGCCACTCCCGACCGAGGGCGGCGAGCTGCTCCAGATCGTGCTTGCGCGGCGCGCGCTCCCAGGCGAGTTTGCCGATGTTCGTGCACCAGGACGCACCGCCGCCGCGCCCGACGGTCTTCTCCACCACTCGCGGGAAGCCCAGGGCCAGTCGGCGCACATCCTCGATCGTCGCCATCCAGCCAGGCTACGCGCGAGAGTCCACGGCATCCAGGGGTCCTGACAAGCCGCGCAACCACGGAGATCTGCGGTGTTTCGGATCGGATGCCGAGCTCTCTCCGACATTGAGCAGTTCTCCGAAGTCGTGCGGTGAGGGTGCAAGCGCTGGGACGCCCGAAGCACCGTCAGCTCAGGCGCACCCGGCCGCGCAACTCGGCGACCGTCGAGACGCCGGTCAGCTGCATGGTGCGCACGGCCTCGGCGCGCATGATCTGCAGCATCCGATCGACGCCGCGCTCACCGCCGGCCATCAGGCCGTACAGATAGGCGCGACCGACCATGCACGCGTCGGCGCCCAACCCCACGGCGGCGAGCACGTCGGCGCCGGAGAGGATGCCGGTGTCGAGGAAGATCTCGGCGCGATCGCCCACGGCCGATGCCACATCCGGCAGCAGACGCAGGGGAGTGGGGGCGCGGTCCAGCTGCCGGCCGCCGTGGTTGGACACCACGAGCGCGTCGGCGCCGGCATCCACCACCCGCTGTGCGTCCGCGACGGACTGGATGCCCTTCACGACGAGCTTGCCCGACCACTCCTCGCGCAGCCACGCGAGATCCTCCAACCGCAGCGATGGATCGAACATCTTCGCGACCAGCTCGGCGACAGTGCCGTCGAAGGAGCGCAGGCTGGCGAACTCGATCGGGTCGGTGGTGAGCACGTTGAACCACCAGGCCGGATGCCAGGCCATGTCCCACATCGTCTTCAGGTTCAGCGTGGGCGGGATGGTCAGGCCGTTGCGGGCGTCCCGGAGCCGGTTGCCGGCGACCGGGGTGTCGACGGTGAGTACCAGCGTGTCGTAGCCGGCACGTCGCACGTCGTCGATGAGGCGGCGGGTGCCGTCGCGGTCCTTCCACAGGTACAGCTGGAACCAGTTCGCACCGCCCGGCACGGCCGCCTTCAGCTCGGCGGGCGAGGTCGTGCCCATCGTCGACAGCGTGTACGGCACCGCGGCGCGTGCGGCGGCGCGGGCCACCGCGATCTCGCCCTCGTGCTGCATCATCCGGGTGAACCCGGTGGGCGCCATGATCAGCGGGAAGGATGCCGGCTGGCCGAGGATCGTCGTGGAGGTGTCCACCTCGGCGACGTCGTGCAGCACCCGCGGCTCGAACTCCACCTGCGCGAAGGCGCGGCGAGCGCGGGCGATGCTGAGCTCCTCCTCGGCTGCGCCGTGCACGTAGTCGAACACCGAGCGCGGCGTGGTGCGCCGGGCGATGCGGGCCAGATCCTTCACGGACTGCGCCTGCGCGAGCCGTCGGTCGACGCGGTTCCACACCGGGCGTCGAAATCCCAGCAGCGGGGCGACCGCACCCCAGGTCGGGACGCGCCTGGCGATCCGACGCGGGGGCAGCGTCATTCCTTCGACCGACCGGTGCCCAGGTACGCCTGGATGATGTCGTCGTCGGCGAGCAGCGCCTCAGACCCCCCGGAGCGGACGATCTCGCCGTTCTGCAGGATGTGGCCCTCGGTGGCGGCCTGCAGTGCGCGGCGCGCGTTCTGCTCGACCAGCAGCACGGTCGTGCCGTCGGTGAGCACCTCGTCGATCACCGCGAACACCTCGTTGACGATCTTGGGCGCCAGGCCCATCGAGGGCTCGTCCATCAGGATCAGCTTCGGCCGCGCCAGCATGGCGCGCGCGATCGCGAGCATCTGCTGCTCGCCGCCCGAGAGCGACCCCGCCGCGAGCTTGCGCCGCTCGCCGAGCACGGGAAAGCGCTGGTACATCTCGTCGATCGCCGAGCCGGACCCCGCGCCGTGCGTGCGGGCGCCCATCTGCAGGTTCTCGGCGATCGTCATGGTCGCGAGGATCTGGCGACCCTCCGGCACCTGTACGAGGCCCTTCGGCACAAGACGGTGCGATTTGGTCTTGGTGATGTCCGCGCCGTCGAAGAGGATCTTCCCGCCGGACGGGCGCACGATTCCGGAGACCGCGTTGATGATCGAGGACTTGCCCGCGCCGTTGGCGCCGACCAGCGTCACCAGAGTGCCCGCGGCGACATCGAAGGTGACGCCGCGCACGGCCTCCACGCGTCCGTACGAGACCGACAGGTCCTGCACGCTCAGCAGCGGCTCAGTCATCGTTCTCCTCCGCAGCGGTCGTCTTCGCCGGGGTCATGGATGGCGGGGCGACGGATGCTCCGGCATCCGCTTCGCCGTCATCAGCCGCGCCCAGGTACGCCTCGATCACGCGCTCGTCGGCGGCGATGTCGGCGGGGGTGCCGTCGGCGAGCACCTCGCCGAAGTTCAGCACGACGATGTGATCACAGGTGTCCAGCACCATGCCCACGTTGTGCTCGATGAAGATGATTGTCAGGCCGTCGGCGGCGAGCGAGCGGATCAGCTCGCTCAGGCCGTCGGCTTCGACGTGGTTCATTCCCGCTGCCGGCTCGTCGAGGATCAGCAGCGACGGGTCCGCGGCCAGTGCGCGGGCGATCTCCAGGCGGCGCTGGTCGCCGTAGGACAGGCCCTTCGCGAGGGTGTTCGCCTTGTCGAGCAGGCCGACCCGGTCCAGGCAGCGTGCGGCGTGCGCGAGAGCGGTCTGCTCGTCGCGGCGTGCCGAGGGCAGCCAGATCAGCCGGCGCAGGAACGTGGGCTTGGCGACCACGTGCGCGCCGATCAGCACGTTCTCCAGCGTCGTGAGGCGGTTGAACAGCTTGGAGTGCTGGAAGGTTCGGGTGACTCCGGCGGCGGCGATCTTGTGCACAGGGGTGCGGCCGATCGGCATGCCGAGCACCGTGGCGCTGCCGGAGGAGGGCGGGATCAGTCCGCTGATCATGTTCACCAGCGTCGTCTTGCCGGCACCGTTCGGGCCGATCAGACCGACGACCTCGCCGCTGCGCACCGTGAGGTTCACACCGCGTACGGCGTGCACGCCGCCGTACTCCTTGGCCAGGTCCTTCAGCTCGGCGACGACCTCACCGGCGGCCGGGTGCGTGCGCAGGCTGAGGCTCGCGGCATCCGTCTGCAGCGACGTGACGTCGACCTTCTGACGGCGACGGGGGATGAGGCTCGCGATGCCGCCGGGCAGATACAGGATCACCAGGAGCAGCAGCAGGCCGGAGATGAACGGGCGGATCCAGCCCGCCTCGATGCCGATCGTGCGCTGGATCTCGGGGAGCATGGTCTGGAAGCCGCTGCCGAGGATCGGGCCGACGAAGTTCGCCGTGCCGCCGACGACGGCGGTGACGAGCCCGTCGATGGCTGTGTTGAAGCCGAAGTCCTCGGGCGCCACCAGACGCACGTAGTACGCCCACATCACGCCGTACAGTCCTGCCAGCACACCCGCGGCGACGAAGGCCGACAGGCGGTGCCCGCCGACGTTGATGCCGATCGAGCGCGCGGCGAGCTCATCCTCGCGGATGGCCTCCAGCGCGCGTCCGTAGCGCGAGCGGCTCTGCCGGGCGAACCAGTAGGTCACCAGTGCCAGCACGACCCAGGCGACGATCGGGGTCAGGGTCTTCGGCACCGACATGCCCTGCGCGCCGCCGGTCCACTCCGAGTTCAGCAGGAAGATGCGGATCGCCTCGGCGAAGCCGAGCGTCGCGATCGCGAGATACACGCCGCGCAGCTTCATGGTCGGCAGGCCCAGGATCACGGCCGTCACGGCACCGACGAGCATGCCGACCACCATCGCGAACAGCAGCGTCGGGATC
>JBARWR010000164.1:0-5825 GCA_049646915.1 Microbacterium sp. | reverse complement strand
CCTGGGGCTCGAGCACGTGCCCGCCGGTCGTGAGCGACCTGGAGATGACGGATGCGGGCGCCACCGTGACGTTCTCGGCGGAGGCGGATCGCGTCTGCACGATGGACTTCGCCCCGCGCGCCACGGTGATCACGCTGCCCGGGGGACGTGACGACGACGCCCCCTTCACCCTGACCCTCGTCGGCGACAACCTCGACAGTGAGGTCGTCGTCCGCGGCTGACCGCGCCCAGAGCCCGTCTATGGGGCGCAGATGTTCGTTTCCGGCGCGTCTTGAAGGTCATTTGCGCCCCACAGACGGTCGGTTCTCGCCCCACAGACGGTCGGTTCTCTCAGAAGCGGGAGATGTCGTGGCCGACGGGCAGCGCGAGCGTCAGACCGCCCTGCTGGATGCGGCACAGCATCCGCACCGCCGTGCCGAGCTCGTCGCCGTCGAGTTCGATCGAGGTCGGTGCGACCATCGCCGCCTCGGCGCTGCGCCCGCGCAGATAACGGATCGACGCGTTCCGCCCGCGCCGCTCGAGCACGCGCCTGCCGGCGCGAGTGCGCCGCAGCACCGAGTTGTCCCACCAGATCTTGCGCCAGATGCCCATCCAGCCGAGCGGTCCGGTCGGCTGGATGACGGCGATGTCCATCATCCCATCGTCCAGGGAGGCGTCGGGCATCAGGGCGATGCCTGCGGGCAGAACCCCGCAGTTGGCGAACAGCATGCTGTGCACCTTGGTGGAATGCAGCCGACCGTCGTCGAGCTGGTAGACGACGCGGAACGGCTTCGCCCCGGGCAGCGACCGCGCGGCACCGTCAAGGTACGCCACCCAGCCGACGGACCTCTTCAGATCGGGGCGGGTGTTGGCGATCATGTCCGCATCCAGGCCCATGCCGGCGAGCACGACGAAACCATGCTCGCTCTGGGATCCGTCCTGGCGGGTCAGCATCGCCCAGCCGATGTCCACGGGGTGCGTGAACCCGGTGAACACGGCTTCCATGACCTTCCCCGGATTCAGCAGCGGAAGGCCGAGGTTGCGCGCGAAGAGATTGCCCGTGCCGCCGGGGACGACAGCGAACGGGATGCCGGTACCGGCCATCGCCTCGGACACTGAGCGCACCGTTCCGTCGCCGCCGGCCGCGAGCACCGCGGCTGCTCCCTCTGCGAGTGCGGTGCGGGTGATCTCCTGGCCGGGATCCTCGACGCTCGTCTCGTAGAACCGCGGCGGGGCCCAGCCGTGCTTCTTCGACAGGGTGCGCAGGATCGACCGCAGCCGCTCGCCGTCGACCTTGACGGGATTGAGTACGAGCGCCGCATGCGAGCGCTGCCTCCCGGATGCCGACATGTCGCCACTCTACGGCCGAAACCGACTCGACTGCCGCAACCGGCGCGACGCCCGCCCTCCGCTCATCCCGGGTGACGGGTGCCGGGGACAGCCGGCCGCGCCGGCGCCGCTCGGTAGACTTGCCCAATGATCGATCTCGCCCTTCTCCGTGACGAGCCTGAGCTCGTCCGACGCTCACAGATCGCGCGCGGGAACGCGCCCGAAACCGTCGACGCGGCGATCGAGTCGGATCGTTCGCGCCGGG
Source organism: Microbacterium sp. (assembly GCA_049646915.1). Lineage (GTDB taxonomy): Bacteria > Actinomycetota > Actinomycetes > Actinomycetales > Microbacteriaceae > Microbacterium. Next base: position 4,252 of record JBARWR010000164.1, on the reverse strand, counting down.
ACGCGCTGAACGCCTTCGAGTCGCTGCGCGCCGAGCAGAACGCCTTCGGCAAGACGGTTGCGAAGGCGCCGAAGGAGGAGAAGGCCGCGCTCGTCGCGCAGGCCAAGGCTCTCGCGGACAGCGTCAAGGCCGCGCAGCAGGCGTCGAACGAGGCGGCGGATGCTGCGGCATCCGCTCTCGCGAAGATCGAGAACGTCATCATCGACGGCGTGCCCGCCGGCGGCGAGGCCGACTTCGTCGAACTGCGCCGCGTCGGCGACGTGCCGACCTACGATTTCGAGCCCCGCGACCACCTCGAGCTCGGCGAGATGCTGGGCGCCATCGACATGGAGCGCGGCGCCAAGGTCTCGGGTGCGCGCTTCTACTTCCTGAAGGGCATCGGCGCGCGCCTGGAGATCGCGCTGATGAACCTGGCACTCGACAAGGCGCTGCAGAACGGCTTCACTCCGATGATCGTGCCCACGCTCGTGCGGCCCGAGATCATGCAGGGCACCGGGTTCCTCGGCGAGCACGCCGATGAGGTCTACCACCTCGACAAGGAGGATCTGTACCTGGTCGGCACCAGCGAGGTCCCCCTCGCCGGCTACCACAAGGACGAGATCCTCGACCTGGCCGACGGGCCGCTGCGCTACGCGGGCTGGTCGACCTGCTACCGCAGCGAGGCCGGTTCCTACGGCAAGGACACTCGCGGCATTATCCGCGTGCACCAGTTCAACAAACTCGAGATGTTCGTCTACACGACGCCCGAGGCTGCCGAGGCCGAGCACGACCGTCTGGTCGCGCTGCAGGAGGAGATGCTGACCGCGCTGGGGTTGTCGTACCGCGTGATCGACGTCGCCGCCGGAGACCTCGGATCCAGCGCCGCCCGCAAGTTCGACATCGAGGCGTGGGTTCCCACCCAGGGCGCGTTCCGCGAGCTGACGTCCACCTCGAACTGCACCACCTACCAGGCCCGCCGGCTGGATATGCGGTACCGTCCGGAGTCGGATGCCAAGACGACGCCGGTCGCGACGCTGAACGGCACGCTCGCCACCACCCGCTGGATCGTGGCGCTGCTCGAGACGCACCAGCAGGCCGACGGGTCGGTCACGGTTCCCGAGGTGCTGCGTCCGTACCTCGGCGGTCTGGACGTGCTGCGCCCGCTGGGGTGGACAGACTCGTCGGAGGAAACCGGCGAAGCGCAGGCTGCGGAGTGAGCATCCGGGGTCTGGTCGGCCTGGACATCGACGGCACGATCCTGCTGCAGGACGAGACGCTGAGCCCCGGAGTGGTCGACGCCGTCGCCGATGTGCGGGATGCCGGCTACGAGGTCATGCTGGCAACGGGACGCAGCTGGGGAGGAACCCGCCGGTACATCGAGGAGCTCGGGTTGAAGGCCGACTTCGCGGTGTGCTCCAACGGCGCCGTCGTGCTGCGACGAAACGGCGATGACTGGGAGCGCTGGGTGGTCGAGGTCTTCGACCCGGCGCCGGTTCTGGCCCTGCTGCGCGATCACCTGCCAGAGGCCCGATACATGGTGGAGCTCGGTTCCGGACAGCGACTGTACACGGATGTGCTCGATGACTGGACGCTCGACGGCGGACGGGAGGTCGGCTTCGACGAGCTCGCCGCCCAGCCGGTGTCGCGCATCGTCGTGGTCTCGCCACAGCATGACGAGGAGGACTTCCATCGCCTGGTCTCCGAGGCCGGATTGAACGAGGTCTCCTACGCGATCGGCTGGACCGCCTGGCTCGACATCGCGCCGCTGGGCATCGACAAGGGCACCGCTCTCGAGCGCGTGCGGACCGAGCTCGGTGTGCCGGGGGAGAAGGTGTTCGTCGCGGGAGACGGGCGCAACGACATCGGAATGTTCGGCTGGGCGCTCGCCGGCGGCGGCCGGGCTGTGGCCATGGGCCAGGCGCCGGACGAGGTCAAGGTCGCCGCGGGCGAGGAGACCGGGGTCGTCGACGACGGCGGTCTCGCCATCGCGCTGCGCACCCTGCTCTGAGGGTGGCGGATCCAGCGCTTCCCCAGGTGAGCACGCAAGAATTGCCGTCGGCGAGTTCGGCTCCCCCAAGGAGCCGATAGACTCGACGCCTGACCGTCCGGTGCGAGCCGGACCAGGGAGGGTTGTCCGAGCGGCCGATGGACCTGGTCTTGAAAACCAGTGGGCAGCAATGTCCCGTGGGTTCGAATCCCACACCCTCCGCATTTCGTGAAAGGCACTGAGTGAGCGACTCCAGCAGGCGACGCACGCCCGTCGCACGTCACGGCCAGCTGCGCTCGCCGGGCGCCACCGGGCAGCTGCTGAAGCTGATCGGGATCGCCATGGCCGTGATCCTCGTCAGCGGAATCGGCGTGGCCGGCTTCGTCGTGGGCGGACTGCTCAACACCGTCAGCGCCAACGCGGTCGAGCTGGACGACCAGAAGGAGATCCCGCCGGACATCGCGGCGCTCGAGGGCGGCTTCGACATCCTGCTGACGGGCGTGGACACCTGCGAGCCGAAGTACGCGCACCTGTTCGGAAAGCGCTGCACCGGCAAGGATGCCGGCGGCACGCTGAACGACGTGAACCTGCTGGTGCACGTGTCGGACGCACCGCGCCGGGTCACCGTGGTCAGCTTCCCGCGCGACCTGATGCTGGGCATCCCGGCGTGCACCGACGCCAACGACCGCACGTACTCGGCGATGAGCAAGCAGCCGCTCAACGTCGCGTACGAGCACGGAGGGGAGAAGGGCGGCCTGAACTGCGTCGTCAAGACCATCCACGAACTCACGGGCGAGGACATCGAGTTCGCCGCGAAGGTCACCTTCGGTGGAGTCATCGAGATCACGGATGCCATCGGCGGCGTCGACGTCTGCCTGGCCAGCCCGATCAAGGACCGCTTCACGGCTCTGGACATGAAGGCCGGCACGCACACCATCCAGGGCGTGCAGGCGCTGCAGTTCCTGCGTACGCGTCACGGCGTCGGTGACGGCAGCGACCTGGGTCGCATCGGCAACCAGCAGCAGTACATGTCGAGCCTGGTCCGCAAGCTCATCAGCGGCGAGGTGCTCGGCAACGTGGGCACCGTGCTGAAGCTGGCCGACACCGGCCTGAACAACGTCGAGGCATCGACGTCCCTCGCGAACCCGATGACGATCGCTCAGATCGCCCTCGCAGTGAAGAGCGTGCCTTTCGAGGACATCGTCTTCGTGCAGTACCCGACGGTCGAGGACCCGGACAACGCCAACAAGGTCGTCGCGAACACCTCCGCGGCCACTGCACTGTGGGATGCCATCAAGGCCAACAAGCAGCTGCAGATCACCCATGAGAACAACAAGAATGACGGCGTGGTCGTGCAGGAGCCGGAGCCCGGCACGACTCAGGCTCCGACTCCGACCCAGACCCCGGGCGACGTGGTCGAGCTGCCGTCATCGATCAAGGGCAACTCGGCTGCGGTGGAAACCTGCTCGAACGGCAAGACCCGGGGCTGAGGCGCACCTGGCGGCGACGCGGGACGGCACTCCGGCCGCCTCAGCGTGGCTCGTACCGCACCGGAGCGTGACTCGCGGCGACGATCTCGCGCAGCTGTTCCAGCGTGGCCGGAGCAGCATCTGCGGCTCGAGCCTGCACCAGCACATTGCCCAGTGCGGTCGCCTCGACGGGGCCGGCCAGCACGGGCAGTCCGGTACGGTCAGCGGTCGCCTGGCAGAGCAGCCGGTTCAGCGAGCCCCCGCCGACGAGGTGGATGCTGTCGACCTGACGTCCTGACAGGGCGGATGCCGTGCACACGGCATCCGCGAACGCCGTGGCGATCGACTCGACGATGCTGCGCGCGAAAGCGGGCCGCGTTGTCGGGGCGGCATCGCCGATCAGCGCTGCGATACGTGACAGCATGCAGCCGGGAGCGCTCAGTGACGGGTCGTTCGCGTCGAACAGCGGCACGTCAGCGCCGACCCCTGCAGCCTCGGAGAGCAGCTCGGACAGGTCGATCTGTGCACCGTCCTCGGTCTCCCAGGCCCGCACGGTCTCGCTGAGCAGCCAGAGCCCCGTGACGTTGTGCAGGAAGCGGATGCGACCGTCCACGCCGAGCTCGTTGGTGAAGTTCGCGGAGCGCGCGGCATCCGTCACCACCGGCTCGGGCAGCTCCAGCCCGACCAGCCCCCACGTGCCGCAGGAGATGTACGCGGCGTTCGGCGAGGCGAGCGGGGCGGCGACGACCGCGGATGCCGTGTCGTGCGAGCCCACTGCCACCACCGGCAGCTCTGCGCCGATGCGCGCGGCGAGCTC
>JBARWR010000163.1:0-5301 GCA_049646915.1 Microbacterium sp. | reverse complement strand
GTCCGCGTGGCTGGACCTGGGCGCACCGCTTTCGACGCGGCTCGCACTGGCCGCCCGCGAGCACGGCGTCATCGTCCCTCCCGGACCACGGTTCACCACGGGCGGCGGTGTGCTCGAACGCCGCCTGCGTATTCCCATCACCCTGCCGCCCGAGGGGATCGCCGAGGCGATGGTGCGACTGGGGCGCGCGTGGGATGACGTGCGCGCGGGCACCGCCCCTCGAACGCGCGCGCTGCCGGCCATGTCGGTCATCTGAGCGGATACGATCGAAGCCCCCTGCATCTTCGCAGAGGGCTTCGATCGTGATGCGGGGGATTCGATTTCTCGGCTTCCGGGAGACGCTCACCGGATGCTGTTACTCACGCCTTCTCCGCAAGTCTTCCTGTGCGCGGCTAGCCGACCTTGTGGAGCCACACGACGCGGGCGTCGTCTCCGGCGTGGCGGAACGGCTCGAGCTCGTCATCCCACGCGGCTCCCAGCGCCACGTCCAGCTCGCGCTGCAGTTCGATCATGCTGCCCGCCGCGATCTCCATCGCGTAGCGTATGCGGTCCTCGCCGATGACGATGTTGCCTGCGCTGTCGGTCTGGGCGTAATGGATGCCGAGATCGGGCGTGTGCAGCCAGCGGCCGCCGTCGTTGCCCGCCGTCGGGTCCTCGGAGACCTCGAAGCGCAGGTGCTCCCAGCCGCGGATCGCGGTCGCCAGAGCGGAGCCGGTGCCGACCGGACCATCCCAGTAGAACTCCGCTCTCCTGGTGCCCTGCTGGACCGGCTGATCGCTCCAGTCGAAGTTGACGGCGCGACCGATAGCGCGTCCCACCGCCCATTCGAGGTGCGGGCAGAGCGCGCGAGGTGCGGAGTGGATGTACACCACTCCGCGTGCGTATCCCGTCGCCATGATCTCTCCGTTTCTTCAGGTGCGTCTTCCCCAACGACCTGACCGAAGAACCTCGGCGAACTATGCGGTTGTACGGCGATTATCGCTCAGATCCAACGGAACCACAAGCATGTGATTCCGTTGGAATCGACAGCGGCACCGGTCTTCGGACCGGTGCCGCTGATCGAGTGGCGATCCGCGGGTCAGGCCTCGCTCATGGCGAGCTTGGCCTGCTGCCCCTTGGCCGCGTAGTAGGCCGCACGCGCGGCATCCTTGCGGGCCTGCTCGGCATAGCCGTGCTCGAGGACATCCTGCGCGACCTCGAACTGCTCGTGCTGGTCGGTGCCGTGGTACTTCTCGATGTACGCGTCCAGCTCCGGGCCGGACGTCCACGACGTGATCAGGTTGTAGCGCGGTTCGGTGCCGTTGTGCGTGGTGGCGTGCCACAGACGCTGCGTGTCGATGATCAGCTGCGCGCCGGCGGGAAGCGCGATGCGCACCTCGCCCTCCGGGTCGGTGCGGTTCTCCCGCAGCACGAAGAAGCTGTCCTTGTCGTCGGTCAGGTTGAAGAACCCACGGACGACCCAGCCGGTGCCGTCCGGGTTCAGACGGTTGTTGTCGTCCTGGTGGAGGTTGTAGAGGCAGTCACCGTACGGCGTGGGCTGCAGCTCGATGACGCGGCAGCGTCCGACGTTGGCGCCGGGCTCCTGGGCACGCCGGGTGAGGTTCGGCGCCTTCGCGGTCTGGGACTCGATCCAGACGCCGTCCTTGTCGGTGCGCGGCGGCTTGTGGTTCCAGAAGCCATTGCATTCGATCTCGCCCTTGGCGCTGGCCAGCGGAGCGAAGCGGGTGTCGCCGGAGGACTTCCAGTCGTTGTACTCGATGTTCAGCCACTCCTTGGGGTCGAGCTCCTGAGCGTAGCTGTCGAGAACGACGAATCCCTTTTCCTCGAGGGCTTCTGACTTGATGTATCCCATGATCCGAGTCATGTCCTTTCGTAGTGGGCCAGCACGTTTTAACAGGCCCTACTTAGGTAAGCCTACATCGGGGTTCTGGACACGCCCAGGGACCCGACCGGAGAGAATCCACGCGGACTAGACTCGTCAGCGGCGGCCCTCCCGCTGCCCGCTGATCGGAGGATTCACGCAGTGATGGCAACGGCGACCAATGTCGAAGCGACCGCAACAGGCACCGTCGAATGGCTCGCCGCCCCTACGACGAACATCGTCGTCCCGGTGTATCAGCGCCAGTACCGCTGGGACATCGGCGCATGCGAGAAGCTGCTCTCCGATGTGCGGACGGTCGCCCGCGAGGACGACGCGCATCGCCACTTCATCGGCTCGATCCTCTCCGCCGAGGACGCCTCCGGTGGCGATCTCATCCTGATCGACGGCCAGCAGCGCATCACCACGGTGATGCTGCTCATCGCCGCTCTGCACCATGCCGTGCGGGACTCGGATGCCGTGCTCGGCGCAGAGCTGGAGCGCGTCCTCGTGCGCTCTGATGACGCCGCACGCACGAAGCTGCGCCCGCACGACGCCTGGGCCGGGCTGTACGAGTCGGTCGTCCTCGACCGCCGCGACGACGCTGAGCGCGAGTCCCGCTTCGACGACAACTACGCATTCTTCCGGAGCCAGGTGCACGCCGACGAGGTTCCGCTGATCTGGCGGGGTCTGCAGAAGCTCGAGCACGTGTCGATCACACTGGGTGCGTCCGCCAACGCCCAGCAGATCTTCGAGAGTCTGAACTCCACCGGTCAGCCGCTGCGCGATCACGAGCTGATTCACAACTACATCCTGATGGGACTCTCGCACGCCGAGCAGCTCAGCGTCGAGGAGGAGTTCTGGATCCCGATCGAAGAGCACACCGGCGAGAGCATCGGCGCGTTCTGGCGGCACTATCTGATGATGACCACGGGGCGCGAGATCGACGTCTCCGGCGAGCACGGCGTGTACGCGGCGTTCCGGGCCTCATTCCCGCGCCTGGACGCCGCACATCTGCGCTCCGACGCCGCCGTCTGGCGGGAGAACGCGGAGATCTATGGCATCCTCCTGCATCCCGAGCGCGAGCCGGATGCCGAGATGCGCCTGCAGCTGCGGCATCTGAGCACCTTCGGCCGTGCGACCTATCCCCTGGTGATGAGCGCGTACCGCAGCCACCGCCGGGGTGCGATCACGCGCCCCGAGCTGTTCGAGGTTCTCGAATGGGTGCAGGCGCTGTTCCTGCGCCGTGCGATCGTCGGATTGCCGACCGAGCGCCTCATCGCGCGACTCTGCCGCGCCTGGCAGCAGGGTCGCGAGCGACTGATGCGTGCGATATCGCGCATCACCCCGTCCGACGAGCGCGTCCGGGCGGTCCTCAAGTACGGTGAACTCCCCCATCCCGCCTATGTGCTGGGACGCATCGAAGGCGTCGATGACACGACGGACTTCGACATCGAGAGCATCGTCCCGACCGCTCCCGGCGAAGGCTGGAGCGGCGACGGGCAGCGCCCGTGGCGCGAGTACTCGGAGGACGAGCAGAACAGCCACCGTGCGCTGGCGCCGACGCTCGGCAACCTCACCCTGCTGGAGCAGTCGCTCACCGAGCGCGTGTTCGGCTCGCCCTTCCCCGACAAGCGCGTCCAGGCCTATGCGCGCAGCACCGTCGAGGCGACCCGCGCGCTCGGCGAGGTCGATTCCTGGGGCACGGCGGCCATTTCCGCACGTACCGTGCGACTGACCGACGACCTGCTGCGGATCTGGGCGCGCCCTACGCTGACCGAGATCGATGACGACGGCCTCACCCCGGTGCTCGACGCCGTGCGCCGTCGCGGCTGGCCTGCCGGCTGGGAGCGCGAGTTCGACTACTGCGAGTATCGCGGCGAGCACTGGGAGGTGAAGGATGTCAAGGCGCTCTTCAACCGGGTGTTCCGTCGTGCCTGGACCGATGACCGAGAAGCCGCGCTGGCCTACAGCGCCCGACACGGCGGACCACTGTACGAATCGATGGCGTGGAAGGGCCAGTGGGACACTCTCGCCGAAGGCAGCCACCTGTACATGGGGTGGGACTCGAACTACATGATGACAGCGCTGCAGGGGGTGCTGGAGGAATCCGGCATCGCCGCTGAGGTGTTCGTCAAGTACTCCTACATCGGGAACGTGATGTGATGACCTCGACGACGATCCGACGCATGCCGGGCCTCACCATCGAGGAGCACATCCTGACGCTCCCCCTGGTCTGGCGTGATCCGGCCGACGCGCGCACCATCGACGTGTTCGCCGCGGTGGTGAGCAGGGAAGGCGGCGAGAAGCTCCCGTATCTGCTGTTCCTGCAGGGCGGACCCGGCCACGAGGCTCCTCGCGCATTCGGCTCGTCGTCGTCTCCGGCGTGGTTGGAGGCGGCGCTGTCCGAGTACCGCGTTGTCCTGCTCGACCAGCGCGGCACCGGCCGATCCACCCCGGTATCGGACCACGACCTGGAGCGCGGCTCGGACGTCGTCGCCGAGCACCTCACGCACCTGCGCGCCGACTCGATCGTGCGCGACGCCGAGGCGGTGCGTGAGCATCTGGGAGCGCAGACCTGGAACGTGCTGGGACAGTCCTTCGGCGGCTTCACGACGCTGGCCTACCTGTCCACCGATGCCGCATCCCTCGACCGCGTGTACTTCACCGGCGGGCTCAGCACCGTCGACCGCACCCCCGACGAGGTGTACGCCCTCTGCTACGACAAGATGCGCGACGCCTCCGAGCGCTACTACCGGCGCTTCCCGCAGCACCGAGATCGCATGCGCGCACTCGGCGATCTCGCCTCGGCCGGCAGAATCTCGCTGCCCGGTGGCGAGATCGTCTCTCGGTCGCGGCTGCGCTCGGTCGGCTCCGCGCTCGGGACGAACGACGGCTGGCAGACGGTCTGGTCGCTGCTGGAGCTCGATGCCGAGTCCAATGCCTTCCGGCACGACCTCGCGGCCGCGATGCCGTTCGGTGGCCGCAATCCGCTGTACTTCGTCTTCCATGAGTCCAGCTACGCCTCGGGGCACGCCACGCGCTGGTCAGCCGAGCGGGTCGAGCCTGCGGACTTCGCCGAGGACGCGTCGCTGTTCACCGGCGAGCACATCCGGCAGGAGTGGACGCAGACGGTACCCGCCTTCCAGCCGTGGCGCGAGGTCGCACTCGCCCTCGCCGAGCATGAATGGCCCCGCATCTACGACCGGGACGCGCTGGTGGCGTCGGATGCTCGCGGCGCAGCCGCCGTGTATGTCAACGACGTCTATGTGCCCGTGGAGTACTCGCTGGAGACGGCCCGCCTGCTGGCGAGCGTGACGCCGTGGGTGACGAGCGAGCACGAGCACAACGGGTTGCGCTCGGGTCCGGTGCTGGAGCACCTGGTGGATCTGGCCCACGGGCGGCGCGTGCGCTGAACAGTTCCGATCCGGGCGATCGGGATC
>JBARWR010000162.1:0-3312 GCA_049646915.1 Microbacterium sp. | reverse complement strand
GGCAGCGCAGTGTTGCCCAACGAGGCGCGGCTGGAGCGCTACATCGGCGCCGCACCGCCCGCGGGCACCGGCGTGCACCGCTACTTCTTCGTGGTCGACGCGCTCGACGTCGACCGTCTCGACCTGGAGGCCGGCGCCACCCCGGGCGTGCTCGGCTTCAACCGGCACTTCCACACCCTGGCCCGCGGCATCCTGATCGGCACGGGAGACCCGACCGAGCGGTGACGGACGGCCGAACGCACGCACCCGGCCCGTCCAGGTCGCAACCGTTGTCGCTTGGACCGCCGGTAAGCGGCATCCATTGCGACCTGGACGACGCTGACAGACCTGGACGACGCAGACAGACCTGGACGTCGCAGACAGACCCAGACGACGCTGACGACGGAGACGCCGCGGGCTGCGACGTCCGCGGTCCCGAATAGGCTGGACGCATGCGTCTGGCCACCTGGAACATCAACTCGATCCGCACGCGCGTAGGGCGCGCCGTCGACTTCGCCGTGCGCGAGGACATCGACGTGCTCGCCTTCCAGGAGATCAAGTGCAAGCCCGAGCAGTTCCCCTACGCTCCGTTCGAGGAGGCCGGGTACCAGGTCGAGGTGCACGGGCTGAATCAGTGGAACGGCGTGGCGATCGCGAGCCGTCTGCCGATGACCGAGGTGAGCACGGGATTCGACGGGATGCCCGGGTTCGCGAAAGGCCATGAGGGTCCGGATGCTCCGCTTGAGGCGCGCGCACTGGGCGTGACCGTGGACGGCGTGCGCGTGTGGAGCCTGTACGTGCCCAACGGCCGCGCGCTCGGCGACCCGCACCTGGCGTACAAGCTGCACTGGCTCGACGCACTGCGCACCGCGACGGCGGCGGAGATCGCGGCGAACCCCAGCCGCCCGCTTGCGCTGGTCGGCGACTTCAACATCATCCCGTTCGACCACGACAACGGGGACCCGTCGATCGTCGAGGGCGTCTCCACCCACGTCTCCCCCGAGGAGCGCGCGGCGTTCTTCGCGCTGGAGTCGGCCGGGCTGACGGATGTCGTGCGCCCGCTGATCCCCGAGGGCTTCACCTACTGGGACTACCAGCGACTCAAGTTCCCCCGCAATGAGGGCGTGCGCATCGACTTCATCCTCGGGTCGGAGCCGTTCGCGAACGCCGTGACCGCGGCCACGATCCACCGCGATGAGCGCAAGGGCGAGCAGCCCAGCGACCACGTGCCCGTCGCGGTCGATCTCTCCCTCGGCACAGCGGAGGACGACGACGATCTGCCGATGATCTTCGCGTGAGCCGGATGCCCGCGTCGGGCCTCCGCCTGATCGCGACCGACCTCGACGGCACCCTGCTCGGCGACGACGGCACGGTCTCGCCGCGCACGCGTGCGGCACTGGACGCCGCCCGGGATGTCGGCATCCCGACGATCCCCGTCACCGCACGCCAGCCCATCGGGCTGCGTCCGATCGCCGCCCAGGCCGGGTTCGAGGGATGGGCGCTGTGCGGCAACGGAGCCTACGGCGTGCACCTGACATCTGGCGAGCACCTGTTCGCCGAGGAGATCCCGTCCGGCGTGCAGCAGGAGCTGGCCGACGCGCTGCTCGAGGTCATCCCCGATCTGCTCTTCGCGAGCGTGCGGGATGCCGGTGAGGGCTTCGTCGCGCAGGACGGCTATGCCGCCATCGCCGACGTGAGCGACCACAAGCGTCATCCGGATTCGATGGGCGGGGTGCCTCTGGCGGATGTGCTGCGCGCTCCGAGCCTGAAGCTCGTCATCCGGCATCCGTCCGTCCCGATCCCGGAGATCTTCGCCGCGCTGCAGTCGCTGGGACTGAGCGGGTTCGAGGCGACCATGTCAGGGGCGCCGTTCGTCGAGGTGATGGCGCAGGGCGTCACCAAGGCGACCGGTCTCGCCCAGGTATGCGCCCGACTGGGCGTCGAACGCGACGAGGTGCTCGCCTTCGGGGATGCGCTGAACGACCTGGAGATGCTGCAGTGGGCCGGGCACGGGGTCGCCGTCGCGAACGCGATCGATGTGGTGCGCGATGCCGCCGACGAGGTCACCGCGTCGAACGCCGAAGAGGGCGTCGCGCAGGTGATCGAGCGGATGCTGGCGGGCTGAGGGCCGCCCGCCAGGCACCCGGATCCCCCGGCCGGTGGATGTGCGGCGGCGAGCATCCGCCCTACGGTGGGAGGATGCCGGAATCCACCTTCACGCGCACGCCGACTCCGCGCGACCTGCGCCAGGATCTGCTGCTGGCGGCCGTGATGCTCGTCGGCGGCATCATCAGCGCAGGTCTGTCGACCGTCGCCCGCATGTACGGCGACGAGCAGGCTCCGATGTGGGCCGCGCTGCTCGTCGTCCTCTGCGTCACGGTTCCTCTCGCGGCGCGTCGGCGGTGGCCGGCTGCGGTCGCGATCCTCATCGCGCTGGTGTTCTTCACGAGCGTGACGCTCCACGTGCCCGAGGTGTACGTCCTCAACATCACCATGTTCATCGCGCTGTACACCGTGGGTGCGTGGATGCAGAACCGGCGGGCGGCGATGCTCGTGCGGGTGGGCATCATCGTCGGGATGTTCGTCTGGCTGATCATCGTGATGTACCGCGACGCGATCGCCGAGGCTGGCAAGGCCGACATGGCCGCCGGGCTGTTCTCGCCGTACGTCGCGTTCATGATGATCCAGTTGCTGCTGAACGGCCTCTACTTCGGCGGTGCCTACTACTTCGGCGAGCGCTCCTGGCACGCGGCGGTGCAGCGGCTCGCGCTGGAGGAGCGCACCCGCGAGCTCGAGGCGGCGCGAGAGGTGACCGCCGCCCAGGCCGTGGCGCTGGACCGGGTGCGCATCGCCCGCGAACTGCACGACGTGGTCGCCCATCACGTCTCGGTGATGGGGGTGCAGGCGGGCGCCGCGCGGCTGGTCGTGGAGAAGGATCCGGCTGAGGCGAAGCGGATGCTGGCCGGCATCGAAGATGCCTCCCGTGAGGCGATCAGCGACTTCCGCCAGCTGCTGGAGACGCTGCGGGCACCCGGCGACGACGGGAACGGCGGCACCGGCGAGGCGTCGTCGACCTTCGGACTCGACGACATCGAGCACCTCGCCCGGTCGTCTCGGGATGCCGGACTGCCCACCGACTACACGGTCATCGGCGACCCGCTGCCGGTGTCGAGCACGGTCGGGGTGAACCTGTACCGGATCGCTCAGGAGGCTCTGACGAACGCGCGGCGGCACGCCGGCGTCGGCGCCACCGCAGATGTGCGGGTGCGCTATTCGACAGATGCCGTGGAGCTGGAGGTCGTGAACACCGGCCGCTCCGTCGGCGTGCTGCGC
>JBARWR010000161.1:0-3913 GCA_049646915.1 Microbacterium sp. | reverse complement strand
CGGCTGCCGCGTGCGGCGAAGCCGGCCGCAGCTGTGCCTGCCGGCGCCGCAGTCGATGTTCCGGGGCTCGCCCCGCTGATCACACCGAACGACGATTTCTACCGCATCGACACCGCGCTGATCGTGCCCTCGATCGACCCCGCGGAGTGGAAGCTGCGCATCCATGGGATGGTCGCGCAGGAGGTCACGCTGACCTGGGATGAGCTGCGTGCGCTGCCGCTGACCGAGACCACGGTGACGCTGTCGTGCGTGTCGAACCCTGTCGGCGGCGACCTGGTCGGCAATGCCGTCTGGCTCGGATATCCGATCCGCGAGCTGCTCGCCGAGGCGCAGCCGCATGCGGAGGCCGACATGGTGCTCTCGACCTCGATCGACGGCTTCACGGCGGGAACGCCGATCGAGGCGCTCATCGACGACCGCGACGCGCTGCTGGCGATCGGCATGAATGGCGAGCCCCTCCCCCTCGCGCATGGCTTCCCGGTGCGGATGGTGGTGCCGGGACTGTACGGATACGTGTCGGCGACGAAGTGGGTCACCGAGCTGGAGGTCACCCGATTCGACAGGGCGCGCGCTTACTGGACCGACCGCGGATGGTCGGAGCGCGGGCCCATCAAGCTGCAGTCGCGTATCGACGTCCCTCGCGCGGGCCGTGGCGTCGACGAAGGCGACACGGTGATCGCCGGCGTAGCCTGGCAGCCGCGCACCGGTGTCTCCGGCGTCGAAGTGCAGGTGGATGACGGGCCCTGGCAGGCAGCCGAGCTGGCACCGGCGATCTCGGACGACACCTGGGTGCAGTGGCGGATGCCGTGGCAGGCAACCCGCGGAAAGCATCGGATCCGCTGCCGCGCGATCGGCGGCGACGGGGCGACGCAGACCGATCAGTACGCCGCGCCCGCCCCGAACGGCGCGAGCGGCTGGCACACGATCACCACGACGGTCGGCTGACCGGTCGGAAGCGGACGCGGCCCGCGGATCAGTCCTCGGCAGCCTTCCCCCGCTTGGTGGTGATCACCGGGCCCATGCCGCCGTCCGCCGGCGGAGACATCCGCGTGCCCGCGTGCGGCCTGTCGGCGAGGGTGGAGGTGACGATGTCGCGCACCGCCTCGAACCGCCGCGACCACACCAGCAGGTCGGTGAGCGTCATCGGGATCTCGCCCCGCCGGAACTGCGCGATGCGATCGAAGGTCATATCGGGCGAGGTGGGGTCCAGGCTCGGCAGCAGAGTCGCGAGATTCGACAGGCTCATCGCGATCTCCTCGCGGATGGCGTTGGCGACCCAGTGCTGCACGTTGGCGGCGATGAACGCAGCGTCGGCGGGGTCGACCCCGGGCGCGGCCCGCATCGGCTTGCCCCACAGCCCGAACATCTCGGGCCGATCGACCAGATCGCGAGGGCGGCGGGCTGCTCCCGCTGCGGCATCCGTCTCGGGTTCCTCCCGCGTCGGGCGGAACGTCGTGCCCACCGTCTCAGGGGTCTCCTTCATCGGGTTGAACGCTGCAGCCACCGTGATCTTCCTCTCGCACCGCGACGCGGTCCGTATCGATCCTAGGCACGGATGCCGCAGCCGAGGCGGCCGGGTCCCCGGCCTGAGCCGGGTTCAGCCCTCCAGCACCAGTCGCAGCTGCTCGACAGCCCAGTCGAGCTCGGTGGTGCGGATCACCAGCGGCGGGGCGATGCGCACGGTCTGGCCGTGGGTGTCCTTGACGAGCACGCCGCGCTCGAGCAGCTTCTCGGCGATCTCCCGTCCCGTGCCGTACACGGGGTCGATGTCGACGCCGGCCCAGAGCCCGGCGATGCGCACGGTCGTCACGCCGTGGCCGATCAGGGGCTCCAGGGCGGATGCCAGATGCGCACCCAGCCGGCGGGCGCGCTCCTGGAATTCGCCGGTCTCCAGCATCCCGACGACCTTCAGGCCCACGGCCGCAGCCAGCGGATTGCCGCCGAAGGTCGACCCGTGCTCGCCGGGGCGGATGACCCCGAGCACGTCGCGATCGCCGACGACCGCCGACACAGGCAGCAGTCCACCGCCGAGCGCCTTGCCCAGCAGGTACAGGTCGGGCACGACGCCCTCGCGGTCGCAGGCGAAGGTCTCGCCGACCCGGCCCAGGCCCGACTGGATCTCGTCGGCGATGAACAGCACGCCACGCTCATCGCAGATCTCGCGGATACGGCGCAGGTAGCCTTCCGGCGGGATGATCACGCCGGCTTCGCCCTGGATGGGCTCGACCAGCACGGCAGCGGTGTCCTCCGTGATGACGGCGGCGACGGCATCCGCATCCCCGAACGGCACCGCGTCGAAGCCGGGAGCGTAGGGGCCGAAGTCGTCGCGCGCCTGCGGGTCGTCGCTGAAGCCCACGATCGTGGTCGTGCGGCCGTGGAAGTTGCCCTCGGCGACGACGATCCGTGCCTTCCCTGGCACGATCCCCTTCACGCGGTATCCCCACGCGCGGGCGACCTTGATGCCGGTCTCCACGGCCTCGGCGCCGGTGTTCATCGGCAGCACGAGATCCTTGCCGCACAGGCGTGCGAGTGCTTCGGCGAACGGCTCGAGCCGGTCGTTACGGAAGGCGCGACTGGTGAGCGCCACGCGCCCGAGCTGGGTGGTGAGCGCCTCGACGACAGCCGGATGCCGGTGCCCGAAGTTCACGGCCGAGTAGGCGGCCAGCAGGTCGAGGTAGCGCCTGCCCTCGGCATCCGTCACCCAGACGCCCTCGGCGCCGGCGATCTCGACCGGCAGCGGCGCGTAGTTCTCCGCGACGTGTGGTTCCGGGTTCGCCGGCGTCGAGGGGGACATCATGCGCCCCGCAGCTCCAGCGTGCAGCACTTGATGCCGCCGCCGCCGAGCAGCAGCTCGGACAGATCGACCATGATCGGGTTGTAGCCGCGCTCGCGCAGCTGCTTCTCGAAGCCGGTCGCACGCGGGGAGATAATCACGTTGTACCCGTCGCTGGCCGAGTTCAGGCCGAACACGGCACCGTCCTCATCGGCGACGAGGATCGCGTCGGGGAAGCGCTCCTCGAGGATCCTGCGCGAGGCCTCGTCGAACGCGCCGGGCAGGTATGCGATGCCCGCCGTCTGACCGTTCTCGACCACGGGGTCGAGAACGGTCAGCGCGGTGTCGAGGTGGTAGAAGCGCGGGTCGACGAGGGTCAGCGTGACGACCTCGCGGTCGAAGACCTCGTGCACCTCGCGGTGACTGTCGCCGACGGAGCGGAAGCCGGTGCCGGCCAGGATCAGGTCTCCGGCCAGCAGGAAGTCGCCTTCGCCCTCGTTGATCTCCTTCGGCTCCACGGTGTCGAACCCGTTCGCGCGGAACCACTCGGCGAATGCGGGCGACTCGCCCCGACGCTGCTCGTAGAAGAACTCGGGCACGTAGGCACGGCCGCCGATGGTGAAGCCGCCGTTGGCCGTGTAGACCATGTCGGGGTAGCCGGCGAGCGGCTCGATCAGCTCGACCTCGTGGCCCAGCCGCAGGTACAGGTCGTAGAGGTCCTGCCACTGCGCGACGGCCTTGGCCGTGTCGGTGGGCGTGGCGGGCTCCATCCACGGGTTGATCTTGTAGTCGACCGTGAAGTGCGTCGGCTTGCACATCAGGTAGCGGCGGTGGTGGGCGACCCGTGTGGTGGCGGGCGCGGTCGCGGTTTCAGGCGTGGACATGAGTGCTCCTCGTGAAGGTGCGGCGGACGCTGTCCATGGGCCTGGCGGAAGTTCGACCCGAACGCCTCTGCGAGGCGCGGGGAAGATGCGACACAGGCACACCACCTACATTTTTACATCCTCGAGGCCGTTGATGCCAGTGTGAGCGCTCAGGATACTGACACACATCCGCCCACTGCCGTCCAGGTCGCAATCGTTGCCGCTTGGATGCCGTCATAGCGGCAACCATTGCGACCTGGGCGGGGCGGGCGGGTGG
>JBARWR010000160.1:0-3169 GCA_049646915.1 Microbacterium sp. | reverse complement strand
CGACAGCGAGAATGCCGCGGTGATCGCGGAGATCGCCACCGGGGCGGCCGCGCCGCCGGCATCCGTCAGCGTCCGCCACGAACCCAGGAATGCTGCCGGGTCGCGTTCGGGCGCCAGGTCGGCGCCGAAGGTGAGCAGGATGCCGCTGGAGAGGCCGTTGCCGACGCCGAGGACGGCGGCGAACGTGCCGTACCAGAGCATCGCGGAGTCGAGGTCGTGCGTCAACGACAGCGCCGCGAAGCCCAGACCCATCAGCGACAGCGCGGGCATGGCGGCCCAGATGCGCCCGAATCGGTCCATGACCTGGCCGCTCGCGTAGAACAGGGCGAAGTCGATCGCTCCGGAGATGCCGACGACCAGTGCGATGGTCGTGGCATCCAGGCCGAGCGAGACCCCCCACAGCGGCAGGATCACCTGGCGCGCCGAGCGGACAGCCGACAGGCAGGCGGCCGAGATGCCGAGCCGTGCGAGAACCGTCCGGTACGCCCACATCGTGCGGAACACGCCGCGTTGATCGGCCACGGGAATCGAGCCGGTGACCACCTCTCCGGTGTCTTCGGCCACCGCGGCTCCCGTCGGCTTGAGCAGAACGGGAATCGTGCGCTCCGGATCGGGCCCGAACAGCACCAGCAGGACCAGCACGGCCACGCACCCCAGCAGGAACCAGACCGCCGACAGCTCTGTGCCGCTCACGCTGATCAACCCGGCGGCGACGAACGGACCCACGAACACGCCCAGGCGGAAGCATCCGCCCAGCAGCGACAGCAGCCGCGCACGGAACCGGATGGGAACGCGGGTGGTCATGAACGCGTGCCTGGCCAGCCCGAACGCGGCAGCGCAGAAGCCCAGCAGGAACACCGCGGCGGTCAGCAGCACCAGGGAGGTCGACATGAGCATCCCGGCGCCGGCGACCATCGCCGCCAGCCCCGCATAGACCATCGTGAACCGCTCGCCGATCTTCGACACCAGCCAGCCGGACGGGATGTTTCCGCACAGCTGGCCGATCACCAGCGCCGAGGTCACCAGCGCGGCCA
The DNA here is from genome assembly GCA_049646915.1 of Microbacterium sp. Lineage (GTDB taxonomy): Bacteria > Actinomycetota > Actinomycetes > Actinomycetales > Microbacteriaceae > Microbacterium. The sequence goes on along the minus strand of JBARWR010000160.1, from coordinate 2,135 downwards.
GCGGCACGTCGGCTCCGAGCTCGGTCGCGAACACCGGGATCAGCGGGATCACGGCGCCCTCACCGAGCGCGAACAGCACCGTCGGGATGTAGACCATCGGTCCGAACTGTCTGATGACCTTGCCGGCGCTTTCCTTCACACGCCCACGCTAACGCGGTGCGGCGCAGAAGCGTGCACGCGGCACGATAGGCTGAACTGCCATGTTCGAACTCGATCTCTCCGCTGACATCCAGGCCCTGCGACACACGTTCGGCGACATCCGCGAGGTCGTCGACGTCGATTCCCTGCGCAAGGACATCGCGCGACTCAGTGAAGAAGCCGGGGTTCCCGATCTCTGGGACGACCCTGAGCAGGCTCAGAAGGTGACCAGTGCACTCAGTCACAAGCAGGCCGACCTCAAGCGCGTGACCGACATCGAACGGCGCCTCGACGACCTGGAAGTTCTCATCGAGCTCGCCGTCGAGATGGAGGACGACGACTCCGCCGACGAGGCACGCCGTGAGCTCGCCTCGCTGACCTCCACGATCAACCAGCTCGAGGTGCAGACGTTGCTGGATGGCGAGTACGACGACCGCAACGCGATCATCACGATCCGCTCGGGTGCCGGCGGCGACGACGCCACCGACTTCGCCGAGATGCTCATGCGGATGTATCTGCGCTGGGCCGAGCAGCACAAGTACCCCGTCAAGGTGATGGACACCTCCTACGCGGAGGGCGCAGGCATCAAGTCGGCGACCTTCGAGATCACGGCGCCCTATGCCTTCGGCACGCTCTCCGTCGAGGCGGGCACGCACCGCCTGGCCCGCATCAGCCCGTTCGGCTCGGCCGACAAGCGCCAGACGTCCTTCGCGGCCGTCGAGGTCATCCCGCTGATGGAGGAGGCGACTGCGGTCGAGATCCCCGAGAACGACATCCGCGTGGATGTGTTCCGTTCCTCCGGCCCGGGCGGTCAGTCGGTGAACACCACCGACTCTGCGGTGCGCATCACGCACCTGCCCACCGGCATCGTCATCTCGATGCAGAACGAGAAGTCGCAGATCCAGAACCGCGCGGCCGCGATGCGCCTGCTGCAGACCCGTCTGCTGCTGCTGCAGAAGGAGCAGGAGGCGGCCAAGAAGAAGGAACTCGCCGGAACCATCACGGCGAGTTGGGGAGACCAGATGCGCTCCTACTTCCTGTACGGGCAGCAGCTGGTCAAGGACCTGCGCACCGGCTACGAGTCCGGCAACCCTGCCAGCGTCTTCGACGGCGACCTGGACGAGTTCATCTCGGCGGGCATCCGCTGGCGCAAGCGCAAGGAAGAGGACTGACCCTCTACTGCCTGCACGATCGTCTGCATGACGGAGGGCCCGGGATCAGTTCGCACTGTTCCCGGGCCCTCGTCATGCGGCTGATTCGGCTCACTGCATGAGGCAGGCGTCCTCGGCCTCGGTGAAGGCCTGCTGCACGTCCGCGTCGTCGACGGACTGACCGGTCGCGATGTCCCAGAGGGTCGCGTCCGACAGATCGGAGTCGTACAGGTTCTCGCCGATGCAGGCGGCGACACCCGGCTCGGTGTACTGCTCGAAGCCGTCCTGACCCATGACGAGCAGCATGTACCCCGCCGTGATCATCTCGGGCTCAGGGCGGTCCATCGACTCGAACAGGTCGGTCGAGATGGGATCGGGGAAGCTCGAGGGCAGGTCCCTCACCATCGCGGTGGCCGCGGAGACCAGCAGCACCACCGCCAGCACGATGGCCCCGATGATCCCGCCGACGACCGACAGTGCGGCGCCCGTGATCCCCGGCCATTTCTGGGTGCCCTTCTTGAAGAGCGCGATGATCGAGATCACGAGCGCGGCGAACAGCACCACCAGGCCCGGGATCGTGGTGTACAAAGTCGGGATGCAGGCGAGGATCGTTCCCAGCACGGCCAGCCCGAGCCCGACGAACCCGAGCACGGATGTCGATTTCGGACCCTGGGGAGCCGCGGCGTAGGCGGGTGCCGCGTACGCAGGCGCCATGTACGCGGGGTTGCCCGCGGTCGGGGCCGCGTAAGCAGGAGCACCGGGAGCCGCGGGCGCAGCAGGTGCCGCGAAGCCCGGAGCGGCAGGCGGTTCGTACGCCGCAGCGTCAGGTGCGGTGAACTCGGGGGC
>JBARWR010000159.1:0-4757 GCA_049646915.1 Microbacterium sp. | reverse complement strand
GTACAGGCTCGAGCGCAGCGCGGTGCGCGGTGTGAGCGTGCCCACGACTCTCCCCCGCTCGAGCACGAGGACGATCTCGGCATCCGCGGCCTCGATCGTGTCGAAGGCCTCCCGTCCCTCCCCGATCTCCTCCGCGGCGATCGCGACGGCCTCGGCGTGCACGAGGTCGCCGAGTGCGGCATCGGTCAGGGCGGTTGCGAGTCTCGGTGCAGGGAGGATGCCGAGCACGTCGTCGCGCTCGATCGGGCCGTCGCCTCTGCGCTCGGCGACGACGATGCCGTGTCCGGTCGTGGCGGGAAGCAGGCGCAGCGCATCGGCGACAGTGGCGCGCGGCGAGAGCACCAGCGGCGTGTCCCACCGCACCGGCTGGCGCTTGACCCAGCGGATCGCCTCATCCAGTTCCTGGAGCGGCAGATCCTGCGGAAGCACACCGAGCCCGCCGCGCCGGGCAAGCGTGGCAGCCAGGCGCGGACCGGTGACGGAGTTCATGTTCGACGCGACCAGCGGGATCGTCGCCGGTGTTCCGTCGCCCGGCGCGAGGTCGACCTGGAGTCGACTGGTCACGTCGGAGTGACGCGGCACCAGGAACACGTCCGAATACGTCAGATCCACTGCAGGTCGCTCACCGGAGAACTTCATATCGCCAAGCTACCCCGGTGCGCCGCCCGAAACAGCCTGACAGCAGAGCATTCCGCCAGTCGAATGGCATTAGGCTTGATGACTGTTACATGTGCGACCCGACGCACTCTCGCTGTCGAGTCGCATCCACAGCTTCAGTGACGAAAGAGGGCGGTAGAGCGTGTCGAACCAGGTGACCGGCGTCGCAGGCGACGGGGGGTTCGGAGCCAATTCCTGGCTCGTGGACGAGCTGTACGTGCAGTTCAAGCAGGATCGCAACTCCGTCGACAAGGAGTGGTGGCCGATTCTGGAGAATTACACTCCGGATGCCGCAGCGCAGGCGACGTCCTCGCAGTCCGCGTCCGCGCAGCCGACCAGCCCGGTCACCGCCCCGATCCCCGTGATCGGCGCGCAGCCGGTCGCCCGCACCACCGCCAAGCCCGCCAAGCAGGCTCCGATTCCCGCTCAGGCCCCGAAGCCGCAGGCGAAGGAGGAGGCCGCTCCCGTCGACGAGGAGAAGGTCACCCCGCTGCGCGGCATGCCCAAGACCCTCGCGGCGAACATGGATCAGTCGCTGAGCGTGCCGACCGCGACCAGCGTGCGCACCATTCCCGCGAAGCTGATGATCGACAACCGCATCGTCATCAACAACCACATGTCGCGCACGCGCGGCGGCAAGGTGAGCTTCACGCACCTGATCGGCTGGGCGCTGATCCGCACGCTCAAGGAGTTCCCCAGCCAGAACGTCTTCTACGCCGAGGTCGAGGGCAAGCCTTCGGTGGTCGCCCCCGCGCACGTGAACCTCGGCATCGCCGTCGACATCCCCAAGCCCGACGGCACCCGCGCCCTGCTGGTCCCCAGCATCAAGCGCGCGGACACGATGTCGTTCAGCGATTACCTCATCGCGTACGAGGACCTGATCTCCCGAGCTCGCAACGGCAAGCTCACCGCGGCCGACTTCGCCGGCACGACGGTCTCGCTGACCAACCCGGGTGGCATCGGCACCGTGCACTCGGTCCCCCGCCTCATGAAGGGCCAGGGCTGCATCATCGGCGCCGGCGCCCTGGACTACCCGGCCGAGTTCCAGGGGTCGAGCGCGAAGACGCTCACCGAACTGGGCATCGGCAAGACGATCACGCTGACCAGCACCTACGACCACCGCGTCATCCAGGGCGCAGGATCCGGCGAGTTCCTCAAGAAGGTGCACGAGCTGCTGATCGGCGAGCGCGACTTCTACGACGACATCTTCGCGGCCCTGCGCATCCCGTACCAGCCGATCCGCTGGAACGCGGACATCGCGGTCGACCTCGCCGAGCGCGTGGACAAGCAGTCGCGCGTGCAGGAGCTCATCAACTCCTACCGCGTGCGCGGTCATCTGATGGCCGACATCGACCCGCTCGAGTACGTGCAGCGCTCGCATCCCGACCTGGAGATCGAGAGCCATGGCCTGACCTTCTGGGACCTGGACCGCGAGTTCGTGACCGGCGGGTTCGGCGGCAAGCGCATCATGAAGCTGCGCGACATCCTCGGCGTGCTGCGCGACTCGTACTGCCGCACCCTGGGCATCGAGTACATGCACATCCAGGACCCCGCTCAGCGCCGCTGGTTCCAGGAGAAGGTCGAGGTCAAGTACGTCAAACCCGGCCACAACGAGCAGCTGCGCGTTCTGAGCAAGCTGAACGAGGCCGAGGCCTTCGAGACGTTCCTGCAGACGAAGTTCGTCGGCCAGAAGCGCTTCTCCCTGGAGGGCGGCGAGTCGCTGATCCCGCTGCTGGACGAGATCCTGCAGGGCGCCGCCAACGCCGGGCTCGAGGGTGCCGCGATCGGCATGGCCCACCGCGGTCGCCTCAACGTGCTCACCAACATCGCCGGCAAGACGTATGGCCAGGTGTTCCGGGAGTTCGAGGGATCGCTGACTCCGGGGAACACGCGCGGCTCGGGTGATGTGAAGTACCACCTGGGCACCGAGGGTACTTTCATCGCCGAGGACGGCGCCGAACTGCCCGTGTACCTGGCGGCGAACCCCTCGCACCTGGAGACCGTCGACGGCGTGCTCGAGGGCATCGTGCGCGCCAAGCAGGACCGCAAGCCGATCGGCACCTTCGCCTGGCTGCCGATCCTCGTGCACGGCGACGCCGCCTTCGCAGGGCAGGGCGTGGTCGTCGAGACTCTGCAGATGTCGCAGCTGCGCGGCTACCGCACCGGCGGAACCGTGCACGTGGTCGTGAACAATCAGGTCGGCTTCACGACGCTGCCCACCGACTCGCGCACCTCGGTGTACGCCACCGACGTCGCCAAGACCATCCAGGCGCCGATCTTCCACGTGAACGGCGACGACCCCGAGTCGGTCATCCACGTGGCACAGCTCGCGTTCGAGTACCGTGAGCGCTTCCACAGCGACGTCGTGATCGACCTGGTCTGCTACCGTCGCCGCGGTCACAACGAGGGTGATGACCCGTCGATGACCCAGCCGCTGATGACCGACCTCATCCAGGCCAAGCGGTCGGTGCGCAAGCTGTACACCGAGGCACTGGTGGGTCGCGGTGACATCACGCAGGAGGAGTACGATCAGGCCAAGGCAGACTTCCAGAATCGCCTGGAGATCGCGTTCGCCGAGACGCACGCCGCCGAGACCGGCGCGACGCCGATCGCCCCGGACTTGCCCCCCGTCGACGACCACATCGGCTCGCCGGATGTCACCGGCGTTCCGCTCGAGGTCATCCATCTCATCGGCGACGCGCATGCGAACAAGCCCGACGGGTTCACCGTGCACTCCAAGCTGCAGCAGCAGCTCGACAAGCGTGTGACGATGAGCCGCGAGGGCGGCATCGACTGGGGCTTCGGGGAGCTGCTCGCATTCGGCTCGCTGCTGGTCGAGGGCACCCCGGTGCGTCTGGCCGGTCAGGACTCCCGCCGCGGCACCTTCGTGCAGCGCCACGCCGTGCTGCACGACCGCAGCAACGGCCAGGAATGGCTGCCGCTGACCAATCTCTCCGACGGCCAGGGCCGGTTCTTCGTCTACGACTCGCTGCTCAGCGAGTACGCGGCGCTCGGCTTCGAATACGGCTACTCGGTGGAGAACACCGAGGCTCTGGTGCTCTGGGAGGCGCAGTTCGGCGACTTCGTCAACGGCGCCCAGTCGGTGATCGACGAGTACGTCTCGGCCGCCGAGCAGAAGTGGGGTCAGCAGTCCGGCGTCGTGATGCTGCTGCCGCACGGCTACGAGGGCCAGGGCCCGGACCACTCCTCCGCCCGCATGGAGCGCTTCCTGCAGCTGTGCGCGCAGGAGAACATGATCGTGGCGCGTCCGTCGACCCCCGCGTCGTACTTCCACCTGCTGCGTCGTCAGGCCTACGCCCGACCGCGCAAGCCGCTGATCGTCCTCACACCGAAGGCCATGCTGCGTCTGCGCGGTGCGACCAGCCAGGTCGAGGACTTCACCCAGGGCCGCTTCGAGCCGGTGATCGACGACGACCGGGGCCTCGACCGCGCCGCCGTCAAGCGCGTGCTCGTGCACTCCGGCAAGATCCACTGGGATCTGCGCAGCGAGCTGGACAAGAACCCGAACCCCGAGATCGCCCTCGTGCGCCTCGAGCAGTTCTACCCGACGCCGATCGACGCGCTGAAGCAGATCACCGACTCCTACCCGAACGCCGAGCTCGTGTGGGTGCAGGACGAGCCCGAGAACCAGGGCGCATGGCCGTTCCTGGCTCTGGCGTTCGCCGACGTGCCCGGGGACCGTCAGTTCCGTGCCGTGTCCCGCCCGGCGGCGGCCTCCCCCGCCACCGGATCGTCCAAGGTGCATGCCACCGAGCAGGTCCAGCTGCTGAAGACCGCGCTGACGCTGGGCTGAACCCGTCCGTCGTGATCAGCGGATGCCGCCCCTCCCGGTGAGGGGCGGCATCCTTCGTCGATCGGACCCGGTCCCATCGGCGGACCCGGTCTCATCGGCGGACACCCTCCGCGGGTGAGGCCCTCCGCCGCCGCTCAGTACCAGATGCTGACGAACGGTGCAGGGTCCGTGTGCAACGCACGACCCAACGCCGCCACGGCCTCCGCATCTCCCTGAATCCGTCCTGCCGCTGCGAGCTGGCTCGGCGGCACTGCCCCCGCGTACGCGGTCGAGAGCGCCGCCACGC
>JBARWR010000158.1:0-4593 GCA_049646915.1 Microbacterium sp. | reverse complement strand
TGCCGGTGCCGAGCACCGTGTCGGGCGCGCAGCCCACCCAGGCCGACGGCGTGGCGGCGGCGATGATCTCGCTCGCGGCAGGCATCCCCGGGGCGAGCGGCTTCTCTCCGAACACGTTCTTGCCGTGGCTCAGGGCCGCCAGCGCCACCTCCGCGTGGGCGGCCGGGATGGTGAGGTTCAGCACCGTCTGCACGCTCGGGTCGGCGACGAGCTCGTCGACCGTCAGCGCGCGGCATCCGTCGAATCGCTCGGCCACGGCAACGGCGCGGGCCAGGTCCAGGTCGGCGGTCGCGGCGATTCGCACGCCGGGGTGGTCGCCGAGCGTCTCGAGGTACTGCGCGGAGATGACTCCGAGTCCGACTATTCCGATACCGTGCGGCTCGCCCACAGCATTCCTCTCTCGATGATCGTTCGCACGTTGTCGTCGCGGAGCACCTCGGGGCTGTGTCCCGGCGTGGCGACGAAGATGCGTCCCGCACCCCACTCGCGAGTCCAGACGGCGGGTGAGGTGATCGGGCGGTGCCACGGGTGGTACGGCTGGACCGGGTGCGTGGTGGTGGCCAGCACGTCGTTGAGATCGTCGACGAGCACCCAGTACTGTTCCGTGTCGAGTGCGAAGTCGTCGAGACCGCTCATGATCTCGTGCGAACGGCCGAGGTCGGTCAGCTCGACCGTGTAGGGGAGGAAGTTATCGGACTCGTCTCCCGCACAGGAATCCGGATGCTTCGAGGGATGCGTCGCGAACTGCCCGCCGATGAGCTGCAGGTAGTCGGAGCTGTTGCGGTAGGAGTCGGCGATCCCGCCGTGCCAGCCGGCCAGACCGGTGCCGCGCTCGACCGCTCGTTGCAGCCCCGTGAAGGCGTCGCGAGAGATCTCGGACATCGTCACGGACTGCACGATCAGGTCGGTGGCATCCATCACCGCCTCGTCGGCGTAGACCTCGTTGGACTCCTCGACGCGCACCTCGAACCCCTGCTCCTGCAGGAACGGGATGAAGATCTCGGTCGCCTCGACGGGGTGGTGCCCGTCCCATCCTCCTCGAACGACGAGCGCCTGTCGGGTCGCGGTCATCAGCGTGCTCCTTCCACTGCGGTGTGACGGCTGTCGGATGCTGCACTGGCCTCGACGGCGGCGAGCACGCGCTGCACGCGGGCCGCGTCATCGAAGCTCGGCCGTGCGGGCACGCCGTCGATGATCGCGCGCACGAAATCGACGGCCTGATGGGTGAACAGGTGCTCGTAGCCCAGCCCGTGCCCGGCCGGCCACCAGGCGCCCGCGTACGGATGCTCCGGCTCGGTGACATCGATCCGGCGGAAGCCCTGCTCGTCGGAGGGCAGCTGTGCGTCGTGGAACTGCAGCTCGTTCATGAACGAGAAGTCGAAGGCGATCGAGCCCAGCTCGCCGTTGATCTCGATGCGATTCGCGTTGCGGTGGCCGGCGGCCAGGCGCGTCGCCTCGAAGACGCCGAGGGCGCCGTCGGCGAAGGATGCCGTGAAGGCGACGGCGTCGTCGACGGTGACCTGCTCTCGCGGAGCGTCGGCATCCGCGCTGCCGCCCAGACCCACGTGTTCGTCGAGACGTGGACGGGACTCGACGAACGTGCGCAGCGTGGCGGACACCCCGGTGATCGCTGATCCGGTCAGCCACTGCGCGGTGTCGATGCTGTGTGCGCCGATGTCGCCCAGCGTGCCGGAGCCGGCGCGCTCACGGTCGAGGCGCCAGGTGAACGGCGCATCCGGGCTGGTGAGCCAGTCCTGCAGGTACTGAGCGCGCACGTGGCGGATCTGCCCGAGACGGCCGTCGTCGATGAGCTTCTTGGCCAGCGCCAGGGCGGGCGTGCGGCGGTAGCTGAACCCGCACATGCTGACCACGCCCTGCTCAGCGGCCGCTGCGGCGGCATCCGCCATGCGGTCGGCATCTGCGACGTCGTTGGCCAGCGGCTTCTCGCACAGCACGTGCTTGCCCGCAGCCAGCGCGGCGAGGGCGATCTCGGCGTGCGTGTGGCCGGGGGTGCAGATGTCGACGATGTCGATGTCGTCGCGGGCGATCGCACTGCGCCAGTCCGCGGAGGACTCCGGGATGCCGAACTCCGCTGCCGCGGCAGCCGTGCGGTCAGCATCGCTGCCGACCAGGAGCACCACCTCGGGAGCCGGGGAGAGGTCGAAGAACCGCGGCGCGGTGCGCCAGGCGTGCGAGTGCATGCGCCCCATGAAGCCGGTGCCGATGATGGCCACGCGCAGTCGTGTCGTCATGGATCTTCTCTCTCGTCCTCGAAAGGTGGGTGCGGATCGCGAGTCACATTGCCACGTGTCGTGGTGAATGTCTCAGAAATTGCGCAAAATAGTGACATGGCTCCTGCTCGCCGTGTCACCCTCGCTCGCGTCGCCGAGGAGGCAGGGGTCAGCGTGTCGACCGCATCCCGAGCGCTGCGCGGCCGCGGTGAGATGTCCGCCGGCACCCGCACGCGCGTGCTGCGCGCCGCTGCGCGGGTCGGGTACACGTTCACCGGTGAGTCCCGAGGCCGTCCACGTGACCGCACCGCTGGTGTCATCGACGTCGTCTTCGGAGACTTCCACGATCCGTACACGGATGAAGTCGTGGCGGGTGCGCGGACGGCGGCGGCCGCCCGACGGTACGACCTCGTGCTCACCACTGACCACAAGATCGCCGATGACGACTGGCCTCATCGCATCCGCGCCCGGGGCACGGCGGGCGTGATCGTGGGGCTGAGGATGCCGACGGCGGTGCAGGTCGCGTTGATGCGCGATGCAGGGATTCCCCTGGTGCTGCTCGACCCACCCGGCGAGCCTCCCGCATCCCTGCCCAGCATCCGCACGACCGATCGGGCTGGCGGAGTCTCGGCAGCCGAGCACTTGATCGCTCGCGGTGCGCAGCGGTTCATCCTGATCGGCGGCACGCCGTCGCACCGTTTCGGTCGAGGGAGAGTCGATGGCTTCACGGCGACGGTGCGGGAGCAGGCACCCGAGGTCGAGTTGGTGCGCGTCGACGCCGATTGGGGTGCTCGAGCAGCCGAGAGGGCCTGCGCGCGAGCGTTGCGAGCGCTGCGCGGCGGAGGAGTGATCGGTCTGTTCGCCTGCAACGACGAGATGGCTGCCGGTGCCTACCGGGCGATCGCCGCCGTCGGACTGTCCGTGCCGAGGGATGTGCTCGTGGTCGGGTTCGACGACGTGCGCGGTGCGCGCTGGCTGCATCCTCCTCTGACGACCATCCGTCAGCCGATCCGGGAGATGGGCGCCGCGGCGGTGCGAACACTGCTCCGCGGGATCGAGGGCGCGGACATCGGCGGCGAGACCATAGAGCTTCCCACCACCCTGGTGGTCCGGGGCTCGACTGCCGCCACCCCAGCCTCTTCCCACCCGTCAGCCCGTACCCTGGAACCATGACCGAGACTTCTCCTGCGCGCCCTGCGAACACCGGCGTCCGCCAGACGCGCCCGCGCACAGAAGGATGGACGCAGAAGAAGGATGCCGAAGGGCGTCCGCTGCTGCAGTTCGCCAGCCCCAAGCGCGGCAAGCCTCCCGTGCACCTGGCCGACATGACGCCGGCCGAGCGCGTCGACAAGGTCAAAGAGCTGGGGCTGCCGGGCTTCCGCGCCAAGCAGCTGTCCACGCACTACTTCACGCACTACACCTCCGATCCCACGCAGATGACCGATCTTCCGGCCGCGCAGCGCGAGGAACTGGTCACCGGGATGCTGCCGCCGCTGCTGACCGAGGTGCGCCGACTGGAGACCGACCGCGGCGACACCATCAAGTTCCTCTGGCGGCTGCACGACGGCGCACTGGTGGAGTCGGTGCTCATGCGCTACCCGGGCCGCATCACCCTGTGCGTGTCGTCGCAGGCCGGCTGCGGCATGAACTGCCCGTTCTGCGCCACCGGCCAGGCGGGGCTGACCCGCAACATGTCCACCGCCGAGATCATCGAGCAGATCGTGCGCGCCAACCGGCTCATCGCCGAGGGTGGTCTGGGCGGCAAGAAGGCAGATGATCATTCGATGGAGCGCGTCTCGAACATCGTCTTCATGGGAATGGGCGAGCCGCTGGCCAACTACAAGCGGGTCATGGACGCCGTGCGCAGCATGGTCGCCCCGCAGCCCGACGGTCTGGGCATGAGCGCCCGCGGCATCACCGTCTCGACGGTCGGTCTGGTGCCCGCCATCCGCAAGCTCTCCGACGAGGGCATCCCGGTCACCTTCGCGCTCTCGCTGCACGCGCCCGACGACCACCTGCGCGACGAGCTGATCCCGGTCAACTCGCGCTGGAAGGTCGATGAGGCGCTGGATGCCGCCCGCGAGTACTACGAGAAGACCGGTCGCCGCGTCTCGATCGAGTACGCGCTCATCAAGGACATGAACGACCACGGCTGGCGCGCCGACCTGCTGGCCGAGAAGCTCAATTCCCGCGGCCGCGGCTGGGTGCACGTGAACCCGATCCCGCTGAACCCGACGCCCGAGTCGGTGTGGACCGCCTCCACCCGCGAGGTGACGAACGAGTTCGTGCGGCGCCTCAACGACGCCGGCATCCCGACCACGCTGCGCGACACCCGCGGCAAGGAGATCGACGGGGCCTGCGG
>JBARWR010000157.1:0-3315 GCA_049646915.1 Microbacterium sp. | reverse complement strand
CGGCAGCACGATCTGCGTCTCGGGGTCGCCGAAGCGGGCGTTGAATTCGATCACGCGCACACCCGCCGGCGTCAGGATGAGCCCGGCGTAGAGCAGACCGATGAACGGTGTGCCCTCGGCGTCGAGCTGCCGCACCACGGGGAGTGCCACGTCGCGGGTGACCTCTTCGACGAAGGTCTGTTCGCTGCCGAACTGCTCGGCCAGCCACGGTAGCGGCGAGTAGGCGCCCATGCCACCTGTATTGGGTCCGGCGTCGCCGTCGAGCGCGCGCTTGAAGTCCTGCGCGGGGCTGAGCGCGCGCACGGTGTCGCCGTCGCTGAGGAAGAACAGCGAGACCTCGGGGCCGGTGAGGAACTCCTCGACCAGCACGGGGCCTGCAGGCAGATAGTGCTCGGCGTGCGCGAGCGCCTCGGCGCGATCGGCGGTGACGATCACGCCCTTGCCTGCCGCGAGACCGTCGGCCTTCACGACATGCGGGGCACCGAATTCATCGAACGCGGCTTCGACGTCGGAGACGGATGCTGCGCGCACCGCGCGACCGGTCGGCACGCCCGCGGCATCCATGATCCGCTTCGCGAACGCCTTGGATCCCTCCAGCTGGGCCGCCGCCTTGCCTGGACCGAACACCGGGATGCCGCGCTCGCGCAGTACGTCCGCGACGCCCGCGACCAGCGGCGCCTCCGGACCGATGACGACCAGATCGACGCCGTGCTCGTTGGCGAACGAGGCTACGGCGGCGCCGTCGAGCGGGTCGACCTCGACGATGGTCGCATCCTGCGCGATTCCGGCGTTACCGGGGGCAGCGAAGATCTCGTGCTCGGACTCTTCCGATCGCAGTGACAGGATGATCGCGTGCTCGCGTGCGCCGGAGCCGAGTACCAGGATCTTCATGCCCGCAAGCCTACCGGCGGGGCGCATCCCGGGTATCGACCAGTGACCGCGTTCAGGTCGCAATGGATGCCGCTGTGCGTGCCGTGAAGCGACAACGATTGCGACCTGGAGTGCAAGCGGGCTTCACGAAGCGTCTCAGACCGTGACGGGACGCTCGACCGCGCGATCCCAGGGCAGCGCCCAGCCGGTGGCGTCGAAGAGCGCGTCGAGGATGCCCGCGGTGAAACCCCACACGATCGTCCCGTCGATGTCGAACGCGGGCCCCTTGTACGTCTCGCCGTCGCGGTGCAGCGTCGAGGTGTACCGGTTGGCCGGATCGATCAGCTGCGCGACCGGCACGCGGAACACATCGACGGTCTCGGCGTGATCCACGGCCGCCACGCGCGACGGCCTGCGCCACCAGCCGAGCACCGGCGTGACGATGAAATTGCTCACCGGGAGGGGGATCTCCGGCAGTGTGGCCAGCACCTCGACGCCCTCCGGCTCCAGGCCGGTCTCCTCCTGCGCCTCGCGCAGCGCCGTGGCGATAGCATCCGCATCCGCCGTCTCCCGCCCGCCGCCCGGGAACGAGACCTGACCCGGGTGCGACGACAGGGTGGCTGCGCGACGCTGCAGCAGCACGTCGAGATCGGAGGCGACGGTCAGCTCATCGGCGCGGGCCGGGATGCTGTCCAGCCGGCCGAACAGGATGAGCACGGATGCCGGCGTCGGCTCGTCCACAGACAGGGGGAAACGCGGCGTCCACTCGGCCGCTGAACGCGCAGCCTCGATCAGCTCAGCGCGCGCGCCGTGCAGCGTCTCGATGTTCTCATCTGTCTGGGTCATCCCTATCGAGCCTATGCCCGCAGACCGACGTCGGGTCCGGGGGCCGGGCACCCGGCAGCGTCCTCGCCCCTGCCCAGCTACCCCGCCCCTGCTCATCTGCGTGAATGAGCAGGGGCAGCGCAGCTCAGCGGGGGCGAGAAGAATCCCGACGCGTAACCTGGAGCCATGCCCGCACGCAGGATCGACATCAGCGACGGACGTGCCGCGCTCGCCGCCGTCGACGCCGGAGACGCGCCGCGCGCCGCCCTCGCGACGGCCGTGCGATATCTGCTGCAGCTACTCGACGAGAAGGCTCCGGGAAACAGCGTCGAGGTGCGCGTGCCGCCGTTCGGGGCGGTGCAGGTCGTGCAGGGGCCGCGGCACACTCGCGGCACGCCCCCGAATGTGGTGGAGATGGATGCCGCGACCTGGATCGCGCTCGCCACTGGCGCGGAGCACTGGACGGATGCTGTCGCAGCCGGACGCGTCACGGCATCCGGTGTCCGCGCCGACCTGTCGGACCTGCTGCCCCTGCGCCCCTGACCCGGGCCGGCGAGGTGCCGTGCTCTCGACGAGCGGGGGAGGGCGGGCCGTGGGACAATGGGAACATGTCCCGCAACGCAGACAACCACACCGTGGAGGCCCGGATCCGTCCGGTCCCGCGCTTCGGCGTGTTCCTGGGGCTCGGTGCCGCGCTCGGCGTGATCCTCGCCGGCATCCTCACCGCCGTCGGCAGCTACGAGAAGTCCGCCGTGGTCGACGTCATCTACCCGCCCGGGCAGGTCTTCGGCTTCGCGCTGCTGTGGATGGTGCCGATCGGAATCGCGCTCGGCGGCCTGGTCGCGCTGATCTTCGAGCGGACGGCGCGCAGGCATACACGCATCGTGCGCGTCGAGCACGAGCGCGTCACCGAGACCGAAGAGCCGTAGGCGGCGGTCAGGCCAGCTCGGCGATCACCGGGCGCATCGCCGCGTCGAACGCCACGACGTCGCGGCGCAGCCCGTCGGTGACGGCCACGCTCAGCGCGCCGATCCACCAGATGCCTCGCTGCGAGAACGGCAGCACCTGCACGTTCAGCTCGAACGAATGCGCCCGCCGACCGACTTCGCGTTCGAATTCGGCGATCGCGCTCGCGTAGGCCCGATACGCCCCGCCGGACGAACTGACCGAGTCGACGTAGCGGTTGTGCACGTCCTGCGCGTACTGCAGGACGGATGGCGCATGCGGCACGATCGCGTCGCGCAGGTCCTCCGCGCCGGTGGTCGGCAGGGCGACGAGGGTGTCGAATCCGTCGACGAGGTCGAGTGGGACGTCCGAGCGGTGCGCGCGCGGCTCCACCGTCATGTCCCAGTACTCGCGCCACTGGCTCTCGAGCGCATCGTCCGTGTCGGACGCGTCGGGCCGACGCACGTCGAGGCCGCGCAGACTGGGCAGGTCCTCTGGAGCCCGGATGCCGAGAAGCTGGCGCAGCGCGAGGGCGACCAGCACGGATGTGCCCGCGTCCTCTCGGATGAGCCACTGCGGCTTGTCGACCATGGCCCCATCGTAGGGAAGTCGCGCCGCGACTGCACTCGCACACGTGGCGCACGCCGCCGCATCGCCTCCCGAGCGGGTGAGCCG
>JBARWR010000156.1:0-1637 GCA_049646915.1 Microbacterium sp. | reverse complement strand
GCCTTGAACTCCCCTGCCGCGAAGTCGACTCGGTCGCCGTCGCGCTTGACGGCCGCGCAGGGGATCTCGATGCCGCCGCCGGTGCCGGCGCGCACGGCGTCCAGGAGCTTCTTACCGCGCACGCTGGCCCCGGTGTGCCGCAGGATCACCGTGGCGCCCTCCTGGGGGTGCTCGACGTACTTCACGGCTTCCTGCAGGAACGCGTCGGAGCACTTCTCCACGCCCGACACGCGCACCAGCCGCGGCTCACCGAACAGCGAGGGCGAGGTGAGACCGAGCAGCGTGCCTGCCGCGTAGTCGTCAGCGCGGATATCGCTGACTTCGAGGGAGGGATCCTCCGCGCGCAGATACTCGCGGACACCGGCGATGGCCCGTTCGGCGAGTACCTCTTCGGGCCCGGAGACCAGCACGATCGGCGCCGGTCGCGGCTCGCGCCACGGCACCTGCGGGATCTTCGCACCCTTCGGCGCCGCCCCGCCACGGGCTGCGGTTCCGCGGGAGGATGAGCGAGGTGCAGCCATGGATCCAGCCTACCGGCGACGCCGACATCGCTGCCGGCTCACGGGGCCATCAGCGCGAGCATCTTCCTTCTCCCTCTCTTCGTGGCTCTCATCCGCCCTCCGGCTGCGACTTCTCCGACCAGACGAGCAGTTCGTCCCCTCGCACACCGAGCAGGATGAGCCCGCGCTGGTCCGTACGCAGCGCCCGCGACCCCTCGGCTTCCAGGAACGCGAGAGTCTCGGCGCGCGGATGCCCGTAGTCGTTGTCCGCGCCCACTCCGATCAGCGCGACCGGCGCGCGGGCAGCCGCGTACAGTGCCGGCTCCTGGTCGCCGCTGCCGTGATGCGCGACTTTGACGACCGCGTACGTCCCGCGCACCACCCCGGAAGAGAGCAGCATGCGCTGCGACGCCGCACCCAGGTCGCCCAGCAGGAGTGACTTCGGAACCCCGCCACCCGAGACCTCCAGCACGACGCTGGCGTCGTTTCCCGAGGGGAAGACGACCGGATCGGCATCGGGCCAGAGCACTCGCCAGTGTGCGTCGCCGAGAGTGCCGGACAGGCCGACGCTCGCATCCCGCAGGGTCGCGCCCGCCTGCGCGAGGTCGGCCAGCATCCGCCGTTCGTCGTCTTCGACGACCGGTCCGTGCAGCACGGTCCCCACCCGCCCGACCACGGCAGAGGTTCCGCCGACATGATCCAGATCGAAATGAGTCAGCACGAGCAGATCGATGTGCGTGACGCCGGTCTGGGCGAGGCACGCCCGCAGTGCATCCGCGTCCGGGCCGGTGTCGACGAGCGCAGTCCGGCCGGCCGATCGGATGAGCGTCGCATCCCCCTGTCCGATGTCGCACATCGCAACGGCCCACTCCCCCGAGCTCGTCAACGGCGCCAGAGGGCCGTCCAGCAGCATCCGCGACCCGCCGACGCCCAACGCGATGATCACGACGACGACCGATGCCACGCGCAGCCGTCGCGACCGCGGCCACACGAGCACGACCGTGAACGCTGTGCTGAGCACCCCCACCAGCAGGGCGACGACCGGCCCCGCCACCACGGCGACAGTGGCACCGGGCAGCCCCGCGCTGACGGTCGCGATCATGTCGATCCATGCGGCGGGCAGCCAAGCCGCAGCCG
>JBARWR010000155.1:0-15538 GCA_049646915.1 Microbacterium sp. | reverse complement strand
GTGGTCGCAGTGCCCGAGGTCATCGTCGAGCCCGAGACTGCGGCGGAGCCCGAACCTGCGGCAGAGCCCGAGGCATCGCAGCCGGTGACCGCGGTGAGCCTGGGTCTGATCCCCGAGGTGTTCGTCTCGAAGGTCTCCACGCAGCTGCACTTCTACGCGCCCGAGATCGTCCCGCTGCCGGCATCCACCCGGCGCGACGACGATGACGACCGCGACGACGATGATCGCGGCTCCTCGTCCTCGCGTCGCGGCGGCCGTCGCCGTCGTGGTTCGGACGCCGATGACAGTCGCGACGAGCCGCGCCAGCGCCAGCGCACTGTGGAGTACATCACCGAGCCGAAGGCGATCAAGGGCTCGACGCGTCTGGAAGCGAAGAAGCAGCGCCGTCGCGACGGCCGTGACGCCGGTAGGCGTCGCCCCGTCGTCACCGAGGCCGAGTTCCTCGCTCGCCGTGAGGCCGTCGATCGCATGATGGTCGTGCGCGCCAAGAACGGCCGCACGCAGATCGGCGTGGTCGAGGACAATGTCCTCGTCGAGCACTACGTCGCCCGCAACCAGGACGCCTCCCTGATCGGGAACGTCTACCTCGGCCGCGTGCAGAACGTGCTCCCGAGCATGGAGGCCGCCTTCGTCGACATCGGGCGCGGCCGCAACGCCGTGCTGTACTCCGGAGAGGTCGACTGGGACGGCGTCGAGACCGGCAACCAGCCCCGCCGCATCGAGCTGGCCCTGAAGCCGGGCGATCGCGTGCTGGTACAGGTCACCAAGGACCCGGTCGGTCACAAGGGCGCCCGACTCACCAGCCAGATCTCGCTGCCCGGCCGCTATCTCGTGTACGTGCCCGGCGGCTCGATGAACGGCATCTCCCGCAAGCTCCCCGACAACGAGCGCGCCCGTCTGAAGCGCATCCTCAAGGAGGTGCTGCCGGAGTCCTCCGGCGTGATCGTCCGCACCGCGGCCGAAGGCGCCACCGAGGAGCAGCTGACCCGCGATGTGCAGCGTCTCACCTCGCAGTGGGAGCACATCCAGAAGCTCGTGAAGTCTGCGCAGGGCGCGACCCTGCTGCACGCCGAGCCCGACCTGCTCGTCAAGATCGTCCGCGACGTCTTCAACGAGGACTTCACCCGGATGATGATCCAGGGCGAGGAAGAGCACCGCACGATCACGGCCTACCTCGAGAGCGTGGCCCCGGACCTGCTCGAGCGCGTGGAGACCTACACCGACGAGGTCGATCCCTTCGATGCCTACCGCATCACGGAGCAGATCGAGAAGGCGCTGGATCGCAAGGTGTGGCTGCCCTCCGGCGGGTCGCTGGTCATCGACCGCACCGAGGCCATGACCGTCGTCGACGTCAACACCGGCAAGTTCGTCGGATCCGGTGGAAACCTCGAGGAGACCGTCACCAAGAACAACCTCGAGGCCGCTGAGGAGATCGTCCGCCAGCTGCGACTGCGCGACATCGGCGGCATCATCGTCGTCGACTTCATCGACATGGTGCTCGAATCCAACCGAGACCTCGTGCTGCGTCGCCTGATCGAGTGCCTGAGCCGCGATCGCACGAAGCATCAGGTGGCGGAGGTCACCTCGCTCGGACTCGTGCAGATGACGCGCAAGAAGATCGGCCTCGGCCTGCTCGAGACCTTCAGCGAACCGTGCGATGTCTGTGCGGGACGCGGCGTGGTCGTGCACCACGACCCTGTCGCGAAGCACCGGACCAGCTCCACGAGCAGCCAGGGACGCCGCTCACGCGGATCGTCCTCGCAGCAGCAGTCGAGCCAGCAGTCCGCTCCGGCACAGCAGACTCCGACCGGCGGCGGCACGCACAGCATCACGGAAGGCGCGAAGTCGGCGCTGGCCGTGATCGCGGCATCCACCATCGTCCCGGCGACAGGGGAGAACCCGACGGATGCTGCCGACGTCCCCGCGGTTCCGGCTCCGGCGGAGGCCGAGCGACCCAAGAAGTCGCGCAGGAAGCGCGGCGGCGAGCGCAAGGGTCCGCGCAGCGAGGCCGAGCAGCTGCTCGACTCGGTGCTGGATGCCCTTCCCGAGCCCAAGGCTCCCGGTCACGGACGCAACCGTCGTCGGGTGACGACGGCGATGCTCACCGCCTCACCGGCGGCGATCAGCGATGCGTCCGAGCCGGTCTCGGGCTCGGACACGCAGTCCTGAGGCGATCAGACGCCTGGTGAGCTCCTTGCCTCCGACGTGCACGGCACCGGAGGCGACGAGCCTCGCGAGCGCGTCTGCCGGCACGTCGTAATGGTCGAGATCGAAGGCCCGGTGGGGGATGCCGTTGGCTGCCGCGAAGGCGTGCAGCTCGTCCAGACTCTCATCGCTGATCAGGTGCGACCACAGCCGGCCATGAGCCGGCCAGGAGGGATCGTCGATGAGAACGGTCATGCTGCGAGCCTACGACGGTGACACGCCCCGGGCTTCGCTTTGCGGCATCGGCTCCCATCCGGTAAAGTTGTCCTTTGGTGCGAGACCCCTGTCGGCTTTTCAAGTCGTAGGAGAAGCCTTGCGTCTGCACCGTCGCGACGGCGTCGTACGCAAGCGACAGTCTTCCCGTGAGATTCCCGGAGCGATCCGCTCCCCAACGAAACAGGTATGAAGTGGTTTACGCAGTAGTGCGCGCCGGTGGCCGGCAGGAGAAGGTAGAGGTCGGCACGATCGTTCAGCTCGATCGTGTTCAGGCGGCCCAGGGCGAGAAGATCGAACTTCCCGCCGTGCTTCTCGTCGACGGCGCCACGGTGACCACCGACGCCGACAAGCTGGCGAAGGTCACGGTCACGGCAGAGGTCCTCGGTGACCTCCGCGGCCCGAAGATCGTCATCCAGAAGTACAAGAACAAGACCGGTTACAAGAAGCGCCAGGGCCACCGTCAGGACCTCACGCGCGTCAAGATCACCGGCATCAAGTAAGCACGGAAGAGGCTCAGACATGGCACATAAGAAGGGCGCGAGCTCGACCCGCAACGGTCGTGACTCCAACGCACAGCGACTCGGAGTGAAGCGCTTCGGCGGCCAGGCCGTCAACGCCGGCGAGATCCTCGTCCGTCAGCGCGGCACCCACTTCCACCCCGGCGCAGGCGTCGGCCGTGGCGGTGACGACACGCTGTTCGCTCTCGAGGCGGGCGCCGTGCAGTTCGGCACCAAGGGCGGCCGCAAGGTCGTCAACATCGTCGCTGCCGCTCAGTAAGCAGCTGACTTCTCGAGACGGGGCGGGCTTCGGCTCGCCCCGTCTGCGTATCTTCACATCCTTCGGCCGCGTTCAGGCCCCGATCCAACAGGAGCAGCGAAATGGTCACGTTCGTCGACACCGTCACCCTGCATCTGCGTGCGGGCAAGGGCGGCAACGGCTGTGTCTCGGTCCACCGTGAGAAGTTCAAGCCGCTCGGCGGACCCGACGGCGGCAAGGGCGGCGACGCCGGTGACATCGTGCTGGTCGCCGACCCGCAGGTGACGACTCTGCTGTCGTATCATCATTCGCCGCACCGCAGCAGCGGCAACGGCGGACCCGGAATGGGCGATCACCGCTCGGGTGCAGACGGAGAGACGTTGGAGCTTCCCGTGCCGCTGGGCACGGTCGTCAAGTCCGACGACGGTGAGGTCCTGCACGACATGCTCACCCCGGGTGAGCGGTACGTCGTCGCCGAGGGCGGCCGCGGTGGTCTAGGCAATGCCTCGCTGGCCTCGCCGAAGCGCAAGGCTCCGGGCTTCGCCCTGCTGGGTACGCCCGGCGTCGAGACCTCGATTCTGCTCGAGCTGAAGACCGTCGCCGATGTGGCGCTGGTGGGTTTTCCATCTGCGGGCAAGTCGAGCCTGATCGCCGCCATGTCGGCGGCGCGCCCGAAGATCGCCGACTATCCCTTCACGACGCTGCATCCCAATCTCGGCGTCGTGCAGGCCGGCGAGAGCCGCTACACGGTCGCCGACGTACCCGGGCTGATCGAGGGAGCCAGCGAGGGCAAGGGCCTCGGTCTGGAGTTCCTGCGTCATGTCGAGCGCTGCAGCGCGTTGCTGCACGTGCTCGACTGCGCGACGCTCGAGCCCGGTCGCGATCCGCTGTCCGATCTGGATGTCATCCTCGCCGAGCTCGCCGCGTACGAGGTGCCCGAGGGGCAGACGCCCCTGCTCGAGCGTCCACAGCTGGTCGCCTTGAACAAGGTGGACGTCCCGGAGGCACGCGACCTGGCCGACATGGTGCGCCCCGAGATCGAGGCTCGCGGTTTCCGCGTGTTCGAGATCTCCGCGACGTCCCGTGAGGGACTGCGCGCGCTGAGCTTCGCTCTCGGCGAGCTGGTGGACGGGTACCGCACGGCCGCCGCCGTGGAGGCCCCGTCGGAGCGCATAGTCCTCCGTCCGCGGAAGTCGCGCGAGCAGTTCACGATCCGCGTCGAGGGTGGCACCTACGGCGATCTGTACCGCGTGGTCGGCGAGAAGCCGATCCGCTGGGTGCAGCAGACCGACTTCCAGAACGAGGAGGCCGTCGGTTACCTCGGTGACCGTCTCGAGCGCCTCGGCGTCGAGGACGCGCTGCTGAAGGCGGGCGCGGTCGCCGGCTCCACCGTCGTCATCGGCACCGGCGAGAACAGCGTCGTCTTCGACTGGGAGCCCTCGATCTCCTCGACCGCAGAGCTTCTCACCTCGCCGCGAGGCACGGATATCCGCATCGGCGGCAGCAGCCGCCGTACGACGAGCGAGCGGCGCGAACGCTACTACGAGCGGATGGACGCCAAGGCGGCCGCCCGCGCCGAACTGGAGGAGCAGCGCCTGGCATCCCGCGAGGGTGAGGAGTGACGGCGCTGCACCGCGCGGATCTGGCATCCGCCGCCCGTATCGTCGTCAAGGTCGGATCATCCTCGATCAGCGGTGAGGCCTCCTGGCGCATCCCGATGATCGTGCAGGCACTGTCGGCCGCGCATCGCCGCGGTGCGGAGATCATCCTGGTCTCCTCGGGGGCGATCGCGACCGGCATCCCGGTGCTCGCACTCGACTCGCGTCCGACCGACCTCGCGACCCAGCAGGCGGCCGCGGCCGTCGGCCAGAACATGCTGGTCTTCCGCTATCAGGAAGCGCTGCGTCCGTTCCGGATCGTCGCCGGTCAGGTGCTGCTCACCACGGGCGACCTGGAGAACCCGACCTCGCGCAGCAATGCGCGGCGGGCGATGGATCGGATGCTGGCGCTGGGCGTGCTGCCGATCGTCAACGAGAACGACACCGTGGCCACGCAGGAGATCCGCTTCGGCGACAACGACCGGCTCGCCTCGCTGGTCGCACAGCTGCTGCACGCCGATGCGCTCGTGCTGCTCAGCGACGTCGACTCGCTGTACACGAAGCCGCCGACCGATCCTGATGCCGAGCCGATCGACCGCGTCGCGGCGGATGCTGATCTCGCCGGCCTGGAGTTCGGCGCATCGGTCGTCAACAGCGTGGGCACCGGGGGAGCAGCCACCAAGGTCTCGGCCGCACGCATGGCCGCCGCCACCGGGATCGGGGTGCTCGTCACCAGCGCAGACCTGGTCGGCAGAGCACTCGAAGGCGCTGCGATCGGCACCTGGTTCGAGCCCGCCGTCACCGACTGACCAGCCGAGGTCATGCAGTGCGCCGGCAGCGCCGTGCGCCGATACACTGACCGCATGAGCACCACCGTCATCGATCCGTCCGCCGTGCCCTCCGATTCTGTGGAGAAGCCGGAGGATCGGCTGGCCAGGGCCAAGCACGCATCGCGGTCGATCGCGCAGCTCACCAGCAGCTCACGCACCGCAGCTCTGCGGGCGATCGCCGCGGCCATCGACGAGAACGTCGAACGCATCGTCGCCGCCAATGCCCTCGACATCGATCGCGGACGCGAATCCGACATCGGCGACGCCCTGATCGACAGGCTGCGCCTGGACGACACGCGGGTGGCTTCTCTGGCATCCGCCGTCCGCGAGGTCGCGCTGCTGCCCGACCCGATCGGACAGGTCCTCGGCGGACATCGGATGCCGAACGGCGTCACCCTCGAGAAGGTGCGCGTCCCCTTCGGAGTGGTCGGCGCCATCTATGAGGCCCGACCCAACGTGACCGTCGACATCGCCGCACTCGCGCTGCGATCAGGGAACGCGGTGGTCCTGCGCGGCGGCAGCGCCGCACGGTCGTCGAACTCCGTGCTCGTCGAGATCATGCGCGCGGCGCTGGAGTCGGTCGGCATCGATCCGGAGGCGATTCAGACCGTCGACGACTTCGGGCGCGACGGAGCGAGGGCTCTCATGCACGGCCGCGGTTTCGTCGACGTGCTCGTTCCTCGCGGCAGCGCGGCGCTCATCGAGACGGTGGTGACCGAGTCGACCGTCCCGGTGATCGAGACCGGTGCGGGCGTCGTGCACATCGTCCTGGACGAGTCCGCTCCGCTGGACTGGGCCCGCGATATCGTCGTGAACGCGAAGGTGCAGCGCCCGAGCGTCTGCAACGCGGTCGAGACGGTGCTGGTGCTTCGACAGGCCGCACCCCTGCTGATCCCCGCCGTCGCCAGCGCGCTGCAGAGCGAGGGCGTCGCGATCCACGGCGATGACATGGTTGCAGGTCTCGTCTCGAACGTGATCCCCGCCACCGAGGAGGATTGGTCGACCGAGTACCTCAGCCTCGACATCGCCATCAAGGTCGTCGACACCCTCGACGACGCGCTCGCGCACATCCGCCAATACAGCACGGGGCACACCGAGTCGATCATCACGGCGGACTCCCGCAACGCGGAGCGCTTCCTCGCCGAGGTGGATTCGGCGGTGGTGATGGCCAATGCCTCGACGCGGTTCACGGATGGTGCGGAGTTCGGTTTCGGCGCGGAGGTGGGAATCTCCACCCAGAAGCTGCACACGCGCGGACCGATGGGCGTTTCGGAGCTGACCAGCACGAAGTGGCTGGCCCGCGGGTCAGGTCAGACCCGGGGTTGAGGACTAGACTGATGAGGCGTTTGCTTTACCGCTCAGAAACGGAGCCAGAATGAACCTCGTCGCCCAGATCGCGATGGCCGCAGCAGAGGCCGAGCACCACGGCAACGTGGCAGCCGAGACGCTGATCTTCGGACTCATCGCCGCCGGCGTCTTCGCGCTGATGGCGGTGGTGACGCTGTCGTACCGCAATGTCGCAAACCGTCACTCGGCGAAGGCTGAGGCGTTCGCCGAGAAGCACGGCAGGGATGGCCACGGCCACTAGTCGCGCATGCAGGATTCCACCGCTCGGGCACCGCGCATCGGCGTGATGGGTGGCACTTTCGACCCCATCCACCATGGTCACCTGGTCGCCGCCAGCGAGGTGGCGCATTCCTTCGGCCTCGACGAAGTCGTCTTCGTGCCGACGGGTGAACCATGGCAGAAGCCGGACGTGTCGCCCAGCGAGCAGCGTTATCTGATGACGGTCATCGCCACCGCATCGAACCCGGGTTTTACCGTCAGCCGCGTCGACATCGACCGCGATGGACCGACGTACACGATAGACACCCTGCGGGATCTGAAGAAGGAGCGCCCCGACGCGGAGCTGTTCTTCATCACCGGAGCGGATGCCGTTGCGCAGATTGTCAGCTGGAGGGACCATGATGAACTCTGGGAACTCGCCCATTTCGTCGCCGTCTCCCGACCCGGCCACGTACTGACCACCGACGGGCTGCCCTCCGACAAGGTGAGCCAGCTCGAGGTCCCCGCGCTGACGATCTCGTCGACAGCATGCCGGGAGAGGGTCGCGGCCGGCCGGCCGGTCTGGTATCTGGTGCCGGACGGGGTCGTCCAGCACATCGCAAAGCATCATCTGTATCGGAGCAAGGAATGACTACATCGGATCAGGACGGACAGCGTCAGCTCACGCGCAAGCAGCTGCGTGAGATCCGCCTGACCGGTTCGACACCGGTCATCAGCGAGCAGGAGGCGGCTGCTGCAGCGCAACCGTCGACGGTCCTCCCGCACGCCGCCGAGCCCGTCGAGATCGCTCCGGTCCCCGATGTCGAGAACGGGCAAGCGGATGCTCCGCTCACCCGGCGCCAGATGCGCGCACTCGAACATGCGCGTTCAGCGACCGAAGAGCAGGAAGCAGACGAGCCCATTGCCGACGCGTCTGCGGCTGCCGGGCCCGAGATCGAGGTGCCGGTCGTCGAGGAGCCTGTCGCTCCCGCTCCGGAGTCTCCGGCCGCAGAACAGCAGCTTCCGGGCGGACTCGTCTCCGGTGTTCCCGCATTCGATCAGGCGCCTGTGTCACCGGCTGCAGGGGTCCCGCGCTTCGATGCCTCGGACGCAGCTGTCGCCGCAGTGCCGGCCGCCGACTCCGACGTGGAGCCCGAAGCCGACGTCGCATCCGAGGCGCAGGTCGCGGCCGGAGCCTCCGATCGTGATCAGGTCGCGGCGATCTTCGATGCGCCCGTCGAGGACGACGTCCCGGTCGTCACCGACGCGGCAACCGAGGCCGATGCCGCCAAGTCCGGTGATGAGCCCGAGGCGGACGAGGTCGAGGTCATCACCGCCGAGCGCCCTGTGGTGGGTGCCGCGTTCGGTCTGGGCATCAAGCCGGAGAAGCCCGTCGGCGCCCTGTTCGACGACCTGCTCGATGGCCGTTCCTCCTCCGGATCTCACCATTCCGCCTCCACCGCTCTGATCTTCACCCCCTCGGCAGACGCCGGGTCCCTCTCAGGTCCCATCGCGTCGACCGGCGAGCTGCTGATCACCGGCACCTACGCGCTTCCCGACGGCATCGGCTCACAGGGGCACGCACATGGCACGGCAGACGGCAGGGATGCCGACGCCGTGCTTCTGGACGGCGAGCTCGCGCCCGCGTCCTCTCCCACGCCGATCGCCGCAAGCTCTGCGGTCAGCACATCCAAATCCGCCGGTGAGGTCATCCGCCCGCCGTCGCCCGACAAGGGCAACAAGCTCATGCTCACCCTGGCGATCGTCGCCGGCGGACTCGCGCTCGCGTTGGCCGCCACGCTGATCATCGCCGCCACCACTGGAGTCTTCGGTTGATGCAATCCCCTGAGAACGCTGTCGAGATGCTTCGCATCGCCGCTGATGCGGCCGATTCGAAGGGCGGCGAGGACCTCGTCGCGCTGAACGTCTCCGAACCGCTGCCGCTGGTCGACGTGTTCCTTCTCGTCACCGGCAGCAGCGAGCGCAACGTCGCCGCCATCGCTGACGAGATCGAGGACAAGCTCTTCGAAGCGGGTCACAAACGCGTGCGCCGCGAGGGACGGGCCGAGGCTCGCTGGGTCCTGCTCGACTTCGGCGACCTCATCGTGCACGTCTTCCACGCCGAGGAGCGCGTCTACTACGGACTCGAGCGGCTCTGGAAGGACTGCCCGGTCATTCCGATCGAGCTCACGGAGCGCGTAGCGGGGGAGTAGTCCCGTCCGCGACATCGTCATCGGCTCCTGCGGCGAGCCTGTCGGCCGCCGCGCTGTCGACCTGGTCCGCGTCCACGTCAGGATCGAGGACGCGCTCTCCGTCGACCTCGCGTGTTCCGGCATCGACCTCCGGGTCGGCGTCGGGATCGTGCGGCAGGAAGTTGGGTGTGGGGTTCGACATGGTCGGCTCCTCTCGTGGCGGGTGTTGCGACCCTACGCGCGGCGGCGATCGCTGTGGAGCGGGTTGACGGCCGAGGTCGCGCACGCTAGCCGGAGGGCGCGGACTGCGACACTCCCGGCTCCCGGCCTCGATTGGCGATGGCTCGAAAGTCCGTAGTATGCTTTACAGGTTGCCGCGGCTCCGGTCGGGCAGCAGATGGGCCTGTGGCGCAGTTGGTAGCGCACCTGCATGGCATGCAGGGGGTCAGGGGTTCGAATCCCCTCAGGTCCACATTTGAAGACGTACCAGAACACCGGACACCAGCGGTCGCCGGTGGTCGTGTTCGCTGGCGAGCCGTCTGTCTGTGCTTCCCCGTGACGTTGTGAACGCGGGCGCAGCCTGCCAGTCACCCGGCCAGTGCAGCGCCTCATCGATCTCGTCCAGCGCGTCCCCCTCACGGATCCGCTCGGGTGACCGCGTCGCGGACCCTGAGATCGACAGACGGTACGCAGGGTGCCGACATCGCCGCATGGCACTATGATGATAATTAATCATCATCTGGAGGTCACGCGCCATGTACGTTCCGCCGGAACTCGACGAGCAGGAACGGGACGTTCGTGCTGCCATCCAGCAGTTCAACGACGCCCTCGTACTGCAGGTCCGTCAGGGCAACCGATGGACGGCGCCGCTTCGTCGGATGACGTTCGCCCGTAACGTGCAGGGATCCAACAGTATCGAGGGCATCAACGCGAGCGTGGATGACGTCGCAGCCATCGCGCAGGGGGAGAAGCCCGCCACGGTTGATGAGGACACCGAGCGCGCCCTCGCCGGCTATCAGCTCGCGATGACCTACGTCCTCCAGCTCGCCCAGGATCCGGTTGTCATAGACTCGACGCTGATCCGGAGCCTGCACTACATGGTTGCTTCGCATGACCTCACCAAGCGTCCCGGTCGTTACCGTCTCAGCCCCGTGTACGTGCAGCAGGAATCGACCGGTGACATCGTCCACGAGGGCGCGGATGCCGACGAACTGCCGGCGCTGATGGATGAGTTGTCCGCCACGGTGTTCAGCGAGGGCGGCGACCGCCTGCTGGATGCGGCGATGGCGCACCTGAACTTCGTCCTCATCCACCCTTTCAAGGACGGCAACGGTCGCATGGCCCGAGTGCTGCAGTCACTCGTGCTCGCCGCAGACGGCGACATCTCGCCGGTCTTCTACTCCATCGAGGAGTACCTCGGACGTCACACGCAGGCGTACTACGATGTGCTTGCCAAAGTCGGCCACGGTCACTGGGCGCCGGAAGACGCGACGCTGGAGCAGGTGCGCCCGTGGGTGCGGTTCATCCTCACCGCCCACTACAACCAGGCGGCCGAGCGTGCCTCGCGCATCGTTGCGGCGGGGAAGGCGGCGTCCACCCTGGGCAACCTCATCGAAGCAGTCGGCATCGACGATCGAGCGATGGATGCCCTCTTCGACGCCATCTTCGGAGCGACCGTGACACGCGGCCGGTACATCGCCTCACTCGCCGACGCAGGCACCGAGGTCAGCCCGCAGACCGCGACGCGCGACCTGACCGAGCTCGCGAAAGCGGGTCTGCTCATCGCGTCGGGGGAGAAGCGTGGCCGCGCGTATAAGGCGGGGCAGCCGCTGCTCGACCTCAAGGAAGAAGTCGGTCTGGGACGGGCGTGGCGGCACGTTGACCCGTTCGAGGAGGCTCGCTGATGTCGGTCATCGCTGGCACGATGCTGTGGATCCTCCTGTCCGATCCCCCTTCACATTGAGCGGCGTCCACCATCTGATCGATCACGACGCCTTCACTGGCTGCCGAAGGATCGTGCGCAGCCTCTCCGGAGCGACGCGGCGGGCGTCGCTGAGATAGATCTCGTGGTGCCGCCCGGTCACGCGCAGGTCGTTCTGCGGGATGAACGTCTCATGCATGTGCTCCAGGACCGGGCCCTCGTCATCGTAGGAGCCGATGTGGAGGGTCTGCACGCAGCGTCCCTCCGACAGGGCCTCGAGGCGGATGTCGTCGAGCCGGGCCGGTGGGTTCTTCCCGCCAGCCCGATCCATGGCCGCGTGGACGGCGGATTCGTCGAGCCAGTGCGGCACCAGGAGCATCATCGTCCACTGCCAGCGGGACTTGTCGCGCGAGACGGTGAAGCTGTCCATGTCCTCCGCCCACCACAGACCCTCCAGGGGAGGAACGACGTAGTCCCGTCCTCGCTCCATCTTGCTGAGGAACTTGAGCTTGTACGCCACGGGGTACAGAGCTGCCAGCGCTTCGGCGTACATCTGCGATGTGTTCGGATCGCCGGTTCCGTCGACCATGAGGTACTGCAGGTCCGGGACATCGACGATCCGGAATCCGCCGCGCGGCGCCCGATAGCAGTCGAGGGTCTTCTTGAAGTCGATCTTCTCCGTCATCACCCGCACCGACCCGCCATGCGAGTCATGACCTCTCTGCCTCGACGAGGCTCCGGGAGCCAGAGTACTGTTCGACACGCGCGATCCGCATCGCCGCGTGCGAGTTCTGACTGCCGGCGCTCAGGAGAAGACGCTGAGGCCGTACAACGCGAAGACGAACAGGTGCATCGCGCCGTGCAGAGGCGTCAGCCTCCGTGCGGTGAAGGTCGCCATCGTCAGCAGCAGCGTCATGCCGAGCAGAAGCAGATCGACCGGGCTTTCCGCCAGCAGCACGGGCCGATCGGTGAGCAGGCCGATGGTCAGCACCGCGGGAATGGTGATCCCCGCCGTGGACACCAGCGCACCGTGGCAGAGGTTGCTCACGCGCTGCATCTCGCCGAGCACGGCGGCACGAATGGTCGTGATGGTCTCGGGCAGGAAGACGATCAGGGCGATCAGGAGGCCGGAGAGCGCCACAGGGGCGCCGACGCGCGACAGGGCCTCGTCGAGCAGCGTCGCCATGTCGTGCGAGAGGAGCACGATCGGCAGGACCATGGCGATCAGCAGCAGGGTGCGTACGAGCAGTTCACTGCGATGCCGGCGCAGCACCGCAGTGATCGACGAGCGTGCGGCATCGGGAGCGGATCTCGCAGGCACGGCATCCGTCACCTCTTGGAAGTCCGCACGCTGTGCCCCCATCTGCCGCACCAGGAAGAACGCGTAGAGGCCGACGGTCAGCACGATCATCACGATCGCCTGAGGTGGGGTGTAGGCGCCGTCCGCGCCGATCAGCGCGGGGATGGCGAAAGCGACGGACAGCAGCACGATCAGCATCCCCAGATACAGCGAGACACCCGTGGGATTTGCCTGCAGCCGGTCGTGACGCCGCCCGGCCGCGAGCAGGGCGATGCCGATCACCAGGTTCATGATGATCATCGACACCGCCATCACGGAGTCGCGGGCGATCGTGGCATGTTCGCCCGGTCCGAGCATGACCGCCGAGATGAGGATCACCTCGATGGCCGCGATCGACAGAGTGAGCACCAGAGTCCCGTAGGGATCGCCGAGGCGCTGTGCGAGATGCTCCGCCTCGGTCACGACGCCGAAGGCGCTGAGACTGATGACGGCGACGATGCCGCCGAGCACGAGCCACAGCACCCACGTCGGCAACGGGCCGGCCAGCAGCGGCCGGACAGCCATGAGGAGCAGGAAAGCGCCCCAGCCCAGGATGAGACGGGTGATGGCGATCGGGGTGAGGATGGAACGTGTGGAGTATCGCATCGCGGAAGCCGAATCTGCGGGCCGTCCCTGCGTGTGATCTCTCCGCCGGGTCGTCCCGACGGTCGCTTGCCTTCATAGTATCGAACCGGAACATCCGCGGCAGGTCGGACGTTGGGCCATGATGTGAAGATTCTCGAGAGCGTCGTCATCGGAGCGGGTCAGGCCGGCCTGTCGGCCTCGTACCACCTCAAGCGCCTCGGCGTCGAGCACGTGGTCCTCGACGCGAACGAGCACGCCGGCGGCGCCTGGCAGCACCGCTGGGACGCACTCACCATGCTCGACGTCCACGGCGTCGCGGAACTGCCCGACGATGCACCCCCGGCGCGTTCGACGCTGCGCGCCAATCAGGCGGTGCCCGCGACCTTCGCTGAGTACGAGCACGCCCACGGGCTGCCCGTCATCCGCCCGGTCGTCGTGAAGCGTGTCACGGATGAGGACGGCATCCTGGTGGTGCAGGCGGATGCCGGCCAGTGGCGCGCCCGCACGCTGGTGAACGCCACCGGCACCTGGACCTCGCCGTTCCTGCCGCACTATCCCGGCATGGAGACCTTCCTCGGCGAACAGCTGCACACGGTCGACTATCCCGGTCCAGAGCACTTCCGCGGCAAGCGCGTGCTCGTCGTCGGCGGCGGGGCATCCGCCGTGCAGTTCCTGGGGGCGCTCGCTCCGCTCACCGACACGCTCTGGGCGACCCGCCGCCCGCCCGTCTGGCGGACAGAGGACTTCACACGCGAAGCGGGAGCGGCGGCCGTCGCCCTCGTCGAGAAGCGCGTCGCGCAGGGTCTGCCGCCGGAGAGCGTGGTCAGCGTTACGGGGCTCGCGCTGCGACCTCAGGAGCGCGAAGCGGAGCGTCTGGGAGCCTACGAGGCCCCGCGGGCGATGTTCGAGCGCATCGAGCCCGACGGCGTGCGCTGGGCGGACGGCGCCTTCGAAGCGGTCGACGTGATCCTCTGGGCCACCGGCTTCCGGCCCGCCATCGCACATCTGGGTCCGCTGCATCTGCGCAGCCCGCAGGGCGGCATCCAGCTCGACCGCCAGGGCCGCGGGACCACGGCGGTCGCGGATCCGCGCATCCAGATGGTCGGGTACGGTCCGTCGGCGAGCACGATCGGCGCCAACAGGGCCGGCCGATCAGCGGCGAGGGGTGTGCAGCGGCAGCTGGCTCTCAGCAGGGCGGCAGTTCCCGTGGCGTAGCCTGACATCCATGCGCCGAGCAATTCTGGGGATGGCGTCGGCCACCCTGGTGCTGACGCTGCTGGTGGCATGCGCCCCGACGAGCGGACCCGGCTCGGCGACGAACACGTCGCGGACGACTCCGAGCGCCGCACCGACGCCGACGCCGACCGTGGATCCGGTGGTCGCCGCCGTCGAGCGGATGAGCATCGCAGAACAGGCCGCCTCGGTCGTCATGGGGCATGTGGGCGGCACGGATCCCGCGGCGCTGCGCGCGTTCATGACGTCCGGGCCCGAGGGGGCTCCGCTGGGTGGCTTCATCCTGATGGCCGCGAACATCACCGGCGATGCCGCGCAGGTCAGGGCGGTCACCGCAGCGCTGACCGTCGACTCCGCGCTGCCGCCGCTGATCGCGATCGACCAGGAGGGCGGCGTCGTCTCGCGTCTGTCCTGGGATCGGCTTCCCGGCGGGCGGGCGCTGCAGACCGATGATGCGGCGCACACTGAGGAGATCTTCGCGCAGCGCGCTCAGATGGTCGCCGACATCGGCGCGAACGTCAACTTCGGCATCGTCGCCGACGTTCCACCCGGCCCTTCGTCGTTCATCTCGTCTCGCGCGCTCGGCACCGATCCGGAATCCGCGTCCACCCGAGTGGTCGCCGCGGTGAAGGGCGAAGCGGGAATCGTCCTGTCGACGCTGAAGCACTTCCCGGGTCACGGCGCCGCGCCGGGGGATTCGCACCACGGCATCCCGACGACGGCCCAGACGCTCGAGCATTGGCGCGGCGCGGATGCGAAGCCGTTCATCGCGGGGATCGGCGCCGGCACGGAGCTGCTCATGTTCGGGCATCTCGCCTACACCGCCGTCGATGCGGCGCCGGCTTCGCTCTCCGCGCGCTGGCACGCGATCGCCCGCGATGAGCTGGGCTTCGACGGCGTCATGATCACGGATGATCTCGGCATGCTGAGCTCCTCGGGAGTCGCCGCCTACCGGGATCCGGTCACCAACGCGGTCACCGCGATCGCCGCGGGAAACGACATGGTGCTCATGGTGGCGGGATCCACGGCGGACACCGCGCCCGAGATCGCCACCGGCATCGCCCGGGCAGTGGCGGAGGGCGCGCTGTCCGCGCAGCGACTGCAGGATGCCGCCGAGC